>CAVGBV010000005.1:5222-36644 GCA_963627615.1 Alloprevotella sp. | reverse complement strand
CTGTGTGTATTCCGCAGCAATCTGCACATGTATGCGCAGATCATTGATGATACCAAGGGCTGCACATTAGTTGCGGCTTCCACCGTCGATCCGGAGGTTAAGGCTCAGGTTGAGAAGACCAATAATGTTGAAGCTGCGGCCGTAGTTGGAACTGTAATCGCTAAGCGCGCGGCAGAAAAGGGCATCGATAAGGTTGTCTTTGACCGCGGCGGTTTCCTGTATCACGGAAAGATTCAGGCTCTGGCGGATGCTGCCAGAGAAGCAGGCTTACAGTTCTAAGGGTCTGCTGATTCTTAGCGCGACTAGATAATAATAGGAGGCAGTTTCATGAGAAAGGATAAAATCGATCCCAGCACCATGGGTGAGTTAACGTCCAATGTGGTAACCATCAAGCGGGTTTCCAAAACTGTAAAGGGCGGACGTCATATGAGATTTACGGCGCTTGTCGTCGTAGGTGACAAGAATGGCCATGTAGGCTTTGGCCTGGGCAAGGCTATCGAAATCCCCGAAGCAATTCGTAAGGGTGAAGAGGCAGCCAAGAAGGCAATGATCACCGTAGCAGTAACAGAGAACGGTTCTATTCCTCACGACAATCTGGGCGTATTCGGAAGTGCTTCCGTACTGCTCAAGAGCGCACCGGAAGGTACCGGCGTTATCGCCGGCGGTCCGGCTCGTGCGGTACTGGATCTGGCTGGTATCCGTAACATTCGTACCAAGTCTCTGGGTTCCAATAACAAGAACAACGTAGTAGCAGCAACCGTTGCCGGCCTGGCTGCTCTGAAGACTCCGGAACAGGTTGCCGCGATCCGCGGTAAGTCCGTTGCCGAGATCTTAGGTTAAGGGAGGACTTGAAAATGGCTAAGAAGTTGAAGATTACCCTGGTCAAGTCTACTATCGGTGCGAATCCGAAGAACAAGAAAATGGTTGAAGCTCTGGGCTTCAAGAAACTGTATTCGACCATCGTTCGTCCGGACGACGCTGCCATGAGAGGTGTGCTTGCACATATCTCCCACATGGTTAAGGTCGAAGAGATTGAAGAGTAAGGGGAGGAAGCGCCATGAAGTTAAGCGAACTGAAGCCCGCTGAGGGTTCCAAGGAGAATGCTTTCCGTGTAGGAAGAGGACACGGTTCGGGCAATGGTAAGACATCCGGCCGTGGACATAAGGGACAGAAGGCCCGTTCCGGCGGCGGTGTTCGTCCCGGATTTGAAGGCGGTCAGATGCCTCTGTATCGTCGTCTGCCGAAGCGTGGTTTTACTAACCGCAACACCAAGGATATCGTAGCGATCAATGTAGACCGCCTCAATGTATTTGAGGATGGCGAGACCGTAACGATCTCTGCTCTGGTGGAGAAGGGTGTTGTAAGCAATCCGCGCGATGGCGTGAAGCTGCTGGGCAATGGTAATCTGGAGAAGAAGCTGACCGTTAAGGTTACAGCTGTCAGCCAGGGAGCCAAGGAAAAGATCGAAGCCCTGGGCGGAAGCGTAGAAGCGAACTGATTCTCATAATAAAGACGCGCAGCGATCCGTATGGACCGCTGTGCGTTAACCAATAGTGAAGGAGGGCGGTTAGATTGTTTCAAACAATTCGAGACGCTTGGAAGATACCGGATCTACGGAAGAGAATCCTGTATACGTTGGTAATGCTGGCCATCGTCCGAATCGGTTCAACGATGCCCAGCCCATTTATCGACGCAACGGTCATGAATGCGTATTTTTCTACCAGCAACGGTGTTCTGGCGTTATTTGACGCTATGTCCGGCGGTGCATTCAGCAACATGAACCTGTTCGCAATGGGAATCACTCCGTACATCAATGCATCTATTATCATGAATCTTTTGACGATCGCGATTCCGCGTCTGGAAGAGCTCAATCAGGACGGAGAAGCGGGACGTAAGAAGATTGCGCAGTATACCCGTTATGTGACGGTAGCGCTGGCACTGATTCAGGCTTTTGGTATTTCTTACAGCCTGAACAATGCATACGGCGTGATGAGTAGCCAGGTCAACACGGTCTGGGCGATTATCGTGTCTGTAATGACATTTACAGCCGGTACCGCATTTGTAATGTGGATTGGTGAGAATATCACCGCAAAGGGAGTCGGAAACGGAATTTCTCTGATCATTCTGGTCAACATTCTGTCCAGAGTTCCTTCGGCGATCACCAGTCTGATGAATTATGAGAATAAATGGGCTCTGGTAATCCTGCTGGTCGTTGCTTTGGCGATCGTTGCATTTGTAGTTCTGCTGTCTCTGGGTGAGCGGCGGATTCCTGTACAGTATGCAAAGAAAATGCAGGGGCGTAAGAGCTACGGTGGTCAGAATACGAATATTCCGATTCGTGTCAATCTGGCAGGCGTAATCCCGATCATTTTCGCGATTTCTCTGCTGAGTTTTCCGCAGATTATCACCAGCTTCTTCACTGCGAATCCCTCCGGATTCTGGGGTGGAGTACTGAGATGGCTGAGCACCAGTCATCCTTTCGGTGCGGTTCTGTATGTGGTTCTGATCATTCTGTTCACATATTTCTATGCATCGATTACCTTTAATCCGATGGAGATTGCCAATAATATGAAGAAGAACGGCGGATTTATCCCCGGTATTCGTCCTGGCAAGCCGACCTATGAGTACATTCAGAAGGTCTCCAAGTATATCATCTTTATCGGAGCTATTGGTCTGGCAATCGTTGCCAGCCTGCCGATAATCATCTCCTTTATATTCAAGATTGATAATCTGAATATTGGCGGTTCTTCTCTGCTGATCGTTGTCGGCGTCGCGCTGGAGACGGTAAAGCAGGTTGAGAGCATGATGGTGACAAGGCATTATAAAGGTTTCTTGCGTTAAACGGGAGGAATAAGTATGAAGCTTGTTCTTTTGGGAGCGCCGGGTGCCGGTAAGGGTACCCAGGCGTCCAACCTGGCAGAGATGCTGCAGGTTCCTCATATTTCAACGGGAGATATCTTCCGCGCCAATATGAGAGAGAATACTCCTCTGGGAGTAAAAGCAAAGAGTTATATGGACCAGGGACTGTTGGTTCCGGATGAATTGACAGTAGACTTGGTGATGGATCGTTTGGCGCAGGAGGACTGCCGGAATGGGTATATTCTGGACG
Source organism: Alloprevotella sp. (assembly GCA_963627615.1). Classification (GTDB taxonomy): domain Bacteria; phylum Bacillota; class Clostridia; order Lachnospirales; family Bianqueaceae; genus Faecimorpha. Next base: position 33,535 of record CAVGBV010000005.1, on the reverse strand, counting down.
GTTTCCCGAGAACCATTGCTCAGGCAGATGCGTTAGCAGCCAAGGAAACATTGGATGCGGCAGTCAATATTGACGTCGAGGACAGTGCCATCATTGACCGTATGGGTGGACGCCGTGTGTGTCCCGCCTGCGGTGAGTCCTATCATGTTAAGTACAACCCGCCGAAAAAAGAAGGTGTCTGCGATAAATGCGGACAGGCGCTGATCGTTCGTAAGGACGATGTGCCGGAGACGGTGCAGAAGCGTCTGGAAGTATATCATGAGCAGACGGCTCCGCTGATCAGCTACTATGAGAAGCAGGGAAAACTGGTAACGGTAAATGGTGCGCAGGCGCCGAGCCAGGTAACGGCCTCGATTATGGAGGCTCTGCAGAGGTAAGGGAATGGCAATTATAGTCAAGAGTCCTGAAGAGATTGAAAAGATCCGCAAGTCCTGTCGGATTGTCGCAGAGGTTCTGGAGGAGATGAAGCATCAGGTTCGTCCCGGTGTGTCAACATTGTATCTGGATCAGGTCGCGGAAGAGATCATCCGGAGCTATGGCGCAACGCCTTCCTTCAAGAATTATCACGGCTTCCCCGCATCGATTTGTGCTTCCATTGACAATTGCGTGATCCACGGTATTCCGTCGGAGAAGCAGGTCCTTAAGGAAGGGCAGATCATCAGTGTGGATGTTGGTGTTCTGCTGAATGGTTTTCATGGAGATGCGGCTCGTACCTATCCGGTGGGTGAAATTTCTGCGGAAGCGGCTAAGATGATCGAAGCCGCAGAAGCAAGCTTTTGGGCCGGAGTGGAATATGCCAAAGAGGGCAATCACCTGCATGAGATCTCTGCCGCGATCGAAAAGAAAGCGAAGAGCTATGGATGCGGTGTGATTCGGGATTTTGTGGGGCACGGCGTAGGCGCCATGCTGCATGAAGACCCGGCGATTCCAAACTATAAGCCGATCGGGCGCGGCCCGAGGTTGGCAGCAGGTATGACGCTGGCGATCGAGCCGATGCTGTCAGCCGGAGATTGGGAAGTTGACGTACTCGATGACGGATGGACGACGGTGTCCCGGGATGGATCTCTGACATCTCATTATGAGAATTCCATTCTGATCACCCCCACCGGCTATGAAGTGCTGACCATGCTGTAAGAGCAAGGAGGTTAGGGTCTTGTCAAAGAAAGACGCGATTGAATTTGAGGGCACCGTTGTTGAAAAGCTGCCGAACGCAATGTTTTTGGTAGAACTAGCGGAAAATAAGCATCAGGTTCTGTGCCATCTGAGCGGAAAGCTTAGAGTGAATTTTATCAAAATACTTCCGGGAGATAAAGTCACGATTGAAATGTCTCCCTATGATTTGTCCAAGGGCCGCATCATTTGGCGTGCCAAGTAATGTGCCGTAAGGCCAAAGAAAGGAGCGATCAGAATGAAGGTTCGTTCATCCGTAAAGCCGATCTGCGAGAAGTGCAAGGTTATTAAGAGAAAAGGCAAGATCATGGTGATCTGCGTGAATCCGAAGCATAAGCAGAAGCAGGGTTAAAAGCAAAGGGAGATCCCCGGATATAGGTCCGGGGATCTTTTTTTGTGAAAACGGATTTTTTACGTTTTATACAAAAATGGCGCATTTTTTTGGCATAACAACGAAAATACTTAAGAAAAAACAAAAAGAATCCCGGTTTTTGTTGACAAACCTTAGATTTTATTGTAAAGTATGTCACATGGAATGATTGGCAGGGCCTGGACTGAACCAGACAGCAGATTCCAGAATTCTAAGGGAGGCTATTTATAATGAAGATTACAAAGATTGATATTGAGAAGTTTTCCGTGCCGCTGATGGAACCTTTCCGTGTTGCATTTGGCGTGATTGAGGATTCTGACAGCTGGACTGTAAAGGTATACACGGATGAAGGAATCTATGGCATTGGTTCTGCGGCTCCGATTGCGTTCGTGACCGGCGAGACGATGGATACTTGTTATCTGGTCATGAAGATGTTCGCGGAGGCTTTTATCGGATTTGATCCGACAGATATCGCAGGTGCGCACAAGCTGATGGACGGTATGATCTACGGCAACGGTTCCGCGAAGTGTGCGTTTGATCTGGCTTTTTATGATATTTTGGGCAAGAAGAAGAATTTGCCTGTATATAAGATCCTAGGCGGCACCAATCCTGTAGTTCATAATGACATCACGATTGGAATCGACACCCCGGAAAAGATGAGAGATGCGGCGGATCGTTTTGTACATCAGAAGGGCTTTGATATCCTGAAGATTAAGACCGGAATCTGCCTGGAGGATGATATCCGGGCATTGACCTTAATCCGGGAAGCGGTGGGAGACCAGGTTCGGATCCGAATCGATGCCAATCAGGGATATGACGTTCCTACGGCATTGGAAGCGCTAAAGGCTTTTGAAAAGCTGGGCGTCGACGCGGCAGAGCAGTGCCTGCCCTGGTGGGATTTTGAAGGAGCGGCAGAGCTGAAGGCCAAGAATACGACATCGGTGAAGTTGATGCTGGATGAGTCGATTCACAATCCGCATGACGCGAGAAGGGCAGCCAAGCTGAACTGCGCGGACTTTTACAATATCAAGCTCATGAAGTGCGGCGGACTCTATTACGGAGCGCAGATTGCGGATATTGCCGAAAGTGCGGGAGTGGGCTGTATGGTCGGCTGCATGCAGGAGAACAAGATCAGCATTACAGCGGGAGTCAGCCTGGTTGCGGCCAAGAAGGCTATTGTAGAGGCGGATTGTGACAGCTTCATGTTCTATAGAGGCGAGGATGACGGAATCGACGGAGGCTTTACCAGAGAGGGCGGAATCTTTACGCTGCTTGATAAGCCGGGTCTGGGAATCGAATTATAAGGCGTCAAGGAGGTTACAGCGATGAGTATAGTAGAAAAGGTTCGCGAGAATATCAATAAAGAATTGCCATTGTGGGATCAGCCGTCCATTGCGGTCGGCATCGTTAAGGACGGCAAGGTCGTTCTGAACGAAGGATTTGGATATGCGGATGTGGAGAAGCAGATGCAGTCCAATGCGGATACGATGTATCAGATCGGCAGCTGTTCCAAGGCCTTTACAGCGGCGGCGGCAGCGCTGCTGGTCGATCAGGGCAAGCTTGAATGGGATAAGCCGGTACATGAATACATGCCCTGGCTGGAATTCCAGGATCCATATACGACGCTGAATGTAACGGTGCGGGATTTGCTCTGCCATCGCACAGGACTGCCGCGGCATGACGCTTATTGGATCAATGGTCCCTGTACGCGCCGTGAAATGGCGGAAAACCTGCGCAACATGCAGCCGGTTTGGTCCTTCCGTTCTCATTGGTGCTATCAGAACACCTGCTTTGTGGCTGCCGGGCTTCTGATCGAAGAGCTGTCCGGGATGACTTGGGAGGAGTTTGTTCAGAAGAACATTCTCAAGCCGTTAGGGATGGATCGGACAACATTCTATGTGGATGCCATCAAGGCGGACCCCAACCATGCGACACCCTATTCGCGGGTTCTTCCCACCGATCTGACCGGATATGAAGCGATTGATTTCTTAAAGAGTGATTGTGAGGATATGTCCAAAGGCATCGGAGCGCCCTATGGCCCGGCCGGTTCGATCATGTCCACGATCAATGATATGTGCAAATGGGTACAGTTCAACTTGGATAACGGCAAGGTGGACGGCAAGCAGATCATTTCCGAGGAGAACATGAAGGAAGTGCATAAGGCCAATATGCTGATGTCGGAACCGCTCCTGCTGCCGTTCCCGGAGGAGGATTTCTATTCCTATGGCATGGGATGGTTTGTTGAGACCTACCGCGGACATGTAATGGTAGAGCATGGCGGCAACATCGATGGATTTTCCGCGTTGGTGACGATGATTCCGGATATGCAGCTGGGTATCGTCTGCCTGACCAATTTTAATAACTCTTTTAATACCTATGCGTCCACCAATGATATCCTGGATCTGTATATGGGAGTGCAGGACGGAGACTGGCACAATCGCTGGCGTAAGATCATCGGAGACTTGTTCGCGTCTGAACCGGAGAAGATGAAGCTGATGAATGGCGAGCAGATTCTGAATACGACACCGTCCCATGATCTTGCCGATTACGCGGGTGTTTATCATAATGCCTGCTATGGCGATATTGTGATCACCTACAAGGATAACAGCCTGTATTTCCTGTACAACAAGGAAGAGAGCCCGTTGATGCATTTCCACTATGATACGTTCCAGATTCATAATCCGAAGGCGTTGTTCGCTAATATGAATCTGAGGTTTGAAGCAGACCGCAGTGGTAAGATCCACGCGTTGGAGTTTGGCATCGTGCTGAATCCGGAGGCAAAGGACGAGATTTTCGTAAAGAAGGCAGAAGTATGACACAGCAGATTACAGAAAAGCTCCGCCGGAAGGTGGAGGAAGAGCTGAAGCGGTGGGATGTTCCTTCCGCTTCCCTCTGCATCGTGAAGGACGGAGAGACATTGTTGAGCTGTGGATGCGGTCTCGGAGACAATGAGAAAGCGCCGGCGGACGGCGAGACATTGTATCAGATCGCAAGCTGTACCAAGGCATTTACAGCCGCCGCTGCGGCCATTCTGGCGACGGAGGGAAAGCTCGATTTTGACAAGCCGGTATTGGAATATATTCCTGGTTTTCGTTTGAATGACCGTTACGCGACAGAGAACCTGACCATTCGGGATTTCCTGTCCCATCGCAGCGGCTTGCCAAGACATGAGTATGCCTGGTATGGTACGGGATTTGGCAGAGAAGAGCTGATGCGCAATCTTAAGGATTTGCCGCTCAGCGCGCCGATACGGTATCGCTTCCAGTATAGTAATTTTAACTATCTGATCGCCGGAGCCCTGATCGAAGAGATCAGCGGAATGAAGTTCGAAGAGTTCCTGAGTGAGAAATTATTAAAGCCTCTGGGCATGGAGCGAAGCAAAGTCTATTTTGCGGATATGTATCCGGAGCCCAATCATGCGCTGGCCTTTGACCATACGCAGGAATACACGATGGAAGGAACCAGACGCATTGACTTCTATACATCGCCGGCCATGGACGCGTCACAGAGGGTAGGAGACCCGACGGCAGCGGCCGGGTGTGTGGTTTCCTGCGCGGAGGATATGGCCAAGTGGCTGAAGTTCCTGTTGAATCACGGAAAAGTCGGAGAGAAACAGCTGATTCGGGAGGATTTGATCGACCTGTTATTTACGCCCCATGTTGATACCGGGGATGGCGGTGCCTATGCGCCGCAGCGGTCCATGACATCCTACGCGTTAGGCTGGCAGGTGTATAATTTCCGAGGGCATCGGATGCTGGAGCATGGAGGCAATATCAATGGTTTTTCTTCATCGACCGCATTGCTGCCGGATCTGGGCCTGGGTGTGTTTGTCAGTGTCAACATGAATGTATCGCTTCTGGCGGACGCCATTGTTCAGACGGTGACGGACGCATTTTTGAAAACAGAGGATACGGATTGGTTCGAGCGGCTGTATAAGGCCAATGGCGATCTGTTTGTATCGGTCAAAAAATTCTTCGCGGCATTTGGCGGAGAGGCCAAGCAGGGGACGCATCCCTCACATGCGCTTGCGGAATACGCAGGGGACTATGAAGCGCCTGGATACCGCAGAATGCGAGTCCTATATCAGGATGGGAAGCTGACACTGGATTTCAACACGTTTGTTGTCGGCCTTAAGCATCATCATTATGATTCGTTCGCGACGGAAGGCACGGTGGGAGAGATGCCGCCAGGACTGATTCTGACATTCGGTACTTCCGGAGCGGGAGAGATTGTGAGTGTGTCCGCTACACTGGGTACAGAACCGGGACTGAAGCCGATTGTATTTACCAAGAAGACAGAGGAGGGATCCCTATGATGGATCAGAAGTTTATAGAAGAATTTCGTAAAAAGGCAGAAGAAGGGCTGAAGCTCTGGGACACGTCTTCTGTTGCGGTCGGCGTGATTCATAACGGCGAGGTCGTTCTGTGCGAGGGATACGGCAGCCGGGATACGGCGAAGGGACTTGCGGCAGACGGACAGACGATGTACCAGATCGGCAGCTGTTCCAAGGCTTTTACAGCGGCGCTGGTTGCCATTATGGTCGATCAGGGAAAGCTTGCCTGGGACACGCCCATCCGGAAATACGTGCCGGAGGTGGAGCTCTATGACGGCTTTGCGTCGGAGAACTGTACGCTTCGCGATCTTTTGAGCCACAGAACCGGAATTCCGCGGCATGAGTACTCCTGGTACGGCACGGATTTTACCAGAAAAGAGCTGGTGCAGCATTTGCGTTATCTGGAGCCTAACCAGCCGTTTCGGACCAAGTTCCAGTATAACAATTACGGATATATTCTGGCAGGGTATATCGTGGAGAAGGTGACAGGCAAGACCTATGAGGAGTGCCTGCAAGAGTATCTGTTCCGCCCGCTGGGGATGGAGCGGACCAACTGCTGGATCGATGACATTGAGAACGATAAAAACCACGCGACACCGTATGATCGGCCGGAAGGCGGGGACGGAATGCATGGCCTGAAGGAGATTCCGTTTTATCGTACCAGTATTGAGGATAAGTCCAAGGGAATCGGCGCGCCTTTCGCGGCGGCCGGAGCAATCAATTCCTGTCCGCAGGATATGCTGCGCTGGGTTCAGTTTCATCTGAATAACGGAGAGCTGGACGGTCAGCGCCTGATCAGTGAGGCATCCATGCAGGAGCTTCATAAGCCGAATATGCTTTTGAGTTCTCCGTTGGATATGCCGATGAAAGAGACCGAGTTCTGGACATACAGCATGGGCTGGATGGTGGAAATGTTCCGTGGACACAAGATCATCCATCATGGGGGCAATATCAACGGATTCTCGGCATTCACAAGCTTTGTGCCGGATCTGAATCTGGGTGTTGTCGCATATACCAATCAGAACAGCAGTTTTCTGCATTATGCGCTGAGCCGTACAGTCATCGATCATTATCTGGGTGTCGAGGATGGCGGCTGGGTGCAGCGGTATTATGATTTTGTAGCGGAGAATCATGCGTCCTTGGATAAGCTGATTCTGCATTTTACGGGCGAACAGGTACCCGATACCACACCTTCGCATCCGCTGAAGGAGTATGAGGGACGCTATAGCCGCCCGGGCTATACAGACTGCGTAGTCAGAGAAGAGAATGGCACGCTGACGATGGAGTTCATTCATACACTGATTCATCTGAAGCATTATCATTATGATACTTTTGTAACGGATGGAATTGTCGGAGAACTGCCGCCGGGCATGCCCGCTCATTTCCATACGGCAGAGGTGGGAGGCCAGGTAGACGCAGTTCTGATGCCGTTGGTAACAGAAGCAGGAGGAAAACTGGTACGTTTTGAAAAACAGAACTAAAAAGGAGCAGTATCATGGCCCGATATATAATTAAACGATTGCTGTACATGATCCCCATGCTCTTCTGCGTGATCCTGATGGTTTTTCTGATTATGTCATTCACACCGGGGGATCCGGCATCCAATACATTGCCGCTGACGGCTCCGCAGAATGTCAAGGATGCCTTTAATGAAAGCGTAGGCTTTACCGGAAGCCTTGCGGCAAGATTTTGGACCTATCTGAAAGGACTGTTTACCGGAAATGTGATTTCCTATACGACGAGGGAGAACATCTTTACGGAGTTGGGAATCCGTTTTCCGCTCACGCTGCGGTTGGGGACGATTGCGTTCTGCATATCGGCACTGGCGGGAGTGGCGCTGGGAATTCTGGGCGCGGTCAAGCAGTATTCCTTTGTGGATACAGTGGTTACGACCTTTGCCGTGCTGTTCGCTTCGGTTCCGTCCTTTTTTGTAGCGGTATGCCTGGTGTTGTATTTCTCCGTATATAAAGGATGGTTCCCGACTTTCGGCATCGAGGGCGTGCGGTCTTATGTTTTGCCGGTCGCGACACTGGTGCTGTCCAGTATCCCCATATTAAGCCGTATGACACGATCGGCCATGCTGGATGCGATGAATCAGGACTATATCCGTACAGCCAGGGCCAAGGGATGCAGCGAACGGCGCGTCATCTGGAAGCATGCGCTGAAGAACGCGAGTCTTCCGATCATCACTTTGCTGCTGACGGGCTTTGCGGGAATTCTGGGAGGATCCGTCATCGTAGAGAGTATCTTTACCATTCCGGGGATCGGAACGTATATGCTGAGCGCGATCAATGCCAAAAATGTCCCCGTTGTAATGACGTGCGCCTTGCTCCTGGCCTTTATCTTTATGGTTGCAATGGTATTGATGGATATCTTCTTTGCGTTGATCGATCCGAAGCTCAGAGCGAGGTATCAGTGATGCGGGACGAAAAGAAATATAAAACAATGATTCATACTTCCAGGGACAGTCTGTTCCGGGATGTGGTGAAGAGATTTGTCAGGAACCGCGCGGCGGTTATTGGTCTGGTTGTGCTGACAGTCATCCTTTTTGTAATTGTGTTTGCTAACTTCCTGGTTCCGGAGTCTCTGGTAACGGCCTATGATACCCGTGCCAAGCTTTCACCGCCCAGCGCGGCGCACTGGTTTGGAACGGACAATCTGGGACGGGATATTTTCGCCAGAGTCCTGTATGGTGCGAGAATCACCGTTGGAATCGGTGTTGGCGCAACTTTGACTTCACTGATCATCGGAGCGCTCCTGGCATCCGTCTGTGCATTATCCAAAAAGGCGGACTTTGTGATCATGCGTATCATGGACGTGGGCACCTGTGTACCTTCCATTCTTTTGGCATTGGTGCTTCTTGCCATCTTGGGAGGAAGCGTATTCAACATGATGCTGACGCTCACGATTGTGTCGGTGCCGGGCTTTACTACGAGAATTCGAGCTGTATTGTTAAGTGTTGTAGAACAGGATTATGTCAAAGCGGCCAGAATCAGCGGGACGAGTACCAAGGTGCTGGTCATGCGTCACATCCTGCCCAATGCGCTGGATCCCATTATCGTGGACGCGACAATGACGATTTCCAGTATGCTGTTGTCCGCGGCAGGCTTGTCCTTTATCGGAGTCGGCGTATCGCCGCCATCTCCGGAATGGGGCGCCATGCTGAATTATGCGCAGCAATTTTTCCGGACAGCGCCTTATATGGCGATATTTCCGGGACTTGCCATTACACTGACGGCGCTGGCTGTCAATCTGGTGGGAGACGGACTGCGGGACGCACTGGATCCGAAAGCCATCAAATAGGAGGAAGAGCCAATGGAGGAAAGGGAAGTTCTGCTGCAGGTAGAGGATCTGTCGGTGGATTTTCGTGTAGATCGCAAGACGACTCTGCATGCTGTAAGAAATGTTTCCTTTGAAGTATATAAAGGAGAGACATTGGGGATTTTGGGCGAGAGCGGCTGCGGTAAAAGCGTAACCTGTATGTCTGTGCTCCAGCTGGAGCCTGCGCGTACGACCAAGTATCCCAGCGGCCGGATCTTATTCTCCGGCCAGGATTTGCTCAAGATGACACCGGCAGAGCTGCGCAGAATCCGCGGCAATGAGATTTCTATGATTTTCCAGGAGCCCATGACCGCGATGAATCCGCTGTTTACTATCGGAGATCAGATGCTGGAGGCGCTGCGGGTGCATCATCCGCATATGGAAAAGAGTGAGGCGGAGGCCAGATGCCTGGAAGCGGTATCGGATGTGAAGATCCCCAATCCTGAGCGGATCCTGAAGTCGTATCCATTTACACTGAGCGGCGGAATGCTGCAGCGGGTTATGATTGCCATGGCGATGCTCAATAAGCCGAAGCTTTTGATCTGTGACGAGCCGACGACCGCATTGGATGTAACGATTCAGGCGCAGGTATTGGATTTGATGAACCGGTTGAAAAAAGAGTACGGGACCTCGATCATTTTTGTTACGCATGATCTGGGAGTAATCAGTGAGATGGCGGACCGTGTTATGGTGATGTATGGCGGAAGAAAATGCGAAGAAGCCGAAGCAGAGGAGCTGTTTGAGCATCCGGCGCATCCTTATACGCAGGGCCTGATCGCGTCCCGACCGGATCCCGAATCCAAAAGGGAGCGCTTGGCGGTGATCCCGGGCAGTGTCCCGGCATTGAAGGATATGCCGCAGGGATGCCCGTTTCACAATCGCTGTCCTCATGCCACAGAAGAGTGCAAGGAGGCCTTTCCGGAGTTTGAAGAGGTCGGCGAAGGACATATGACTGCTTGTTATCATTGGAGGAGGGCGGCCGGTAATGAATGAAAAAGAGATTCGACAGGAAGAAAATGAGTATCTTCGGCAGAATCATTATTTTCTGGAAGCAGAAAATCTGACCATGCATTTTCCGGCCAAGACAGATACTTTTGGCCGGCCGGTGAGTTGGATCCACGCGGCGGATGAAGTATCGTTCCGGGTGCCCAAGGGTAAGACGCTGGGCGTCGTGGGCGAAAGCGGCTGCGGCAAGTCCACTGTCGGCAAGATGCTGATGAATATCTATAAGCCTACAAGCGGACGTGTCCTGTATGATGGTAAAGAGATTACCAATCTGAGCGCCAAGGAGAGGCGTCCCTATGTCAAGAAGATGCAGCTTGTCTGGCAGGATCCGTATTCATCCCTGGATCCGAGAATGTGCGCAGGGGATATCATTCAGGAAGGTATGAAGAATTTTCATCTGGCGGCCAATGCGGCACAGCGGCGGGAAAAGACAGAGCAGCTGATGAAGATGTGCGGCCTGTTCCCGGATCAATATCATATGTATCCACATCAGTTTTCCGGCGGCCAGAGGCAGCGTATCTGCATTGCCAGAGCGCTTGCGACCGATCCGGAGTTTGTTGTTTGCGATGAAGCCGTATCGGCGCTGGATGTATCCATTCAGGCGCAGATTGTGAATCTGCTCAAGGATCTTCAGGATGAATTAGCCTTGACCTATTTGTTTATTTCCCATGACTTGAATATCGTACACTTTATCAGTGATGAAATCATCGTCATGTATCTGGGGCAGATTGTGGAGCGCGGAACGACGGATAAGGTATATCAGAATCGGGCGCATCCGTATACACAGGCTCTGTTTTCCGCGACACCGGCCTTTACTCCGGCAGAGAAAAAGAATAAAAAGAGAATCCTGTTGGAAGGGGATGTCATTTCGCCGGTGGATCCTCCGGCGGGCTGCCGTTTTTACAGCCGGTGCCCTTATGCCAAAGAAAGCTGCCGAGTGGAGCCGCAATGGCATGAGGTGGAGGAAAATCATTTTGTACGCTGCCATCTCTACGAATGAGACGGCATAAACCGTTATCAATGCACAGTGTGCTTTGATATATTTTTAGAACTGGAGGAAGAGAGAAATGAAAAAGAAAGCATTTTTTGCGCTGTTCTTGGCTATGGTACTGGCACTGTCCTCATTGACAGGCTGTGCTGGACAGACGGCAGATTCCAAGAATGATTCCGCAAGCGGCAAGGCACGTCCTACGACCAAGGGCAAAGAGGAGAATTCCTTTACAATGGCTCTGACCAACCAGGTTACGACCTTTGATCCGGAGCTCTTTGCGCTGCAGGCAGAGGATATTGTCATTGTGCAGATGTATGATCCGCTGTTCTATATATTGAATGACGGAAGCCTGGAAAATGTTTTGCTGGAGTCATATACAAAGAATGAAGATGGATCTGTGGACTTTGTGCTGAAGAGCGGCGTTAAGTTTCATTCCGGAGATACGCTGACCGCTGAGGATGTAGAGTATACCCTGAGCCGCTGCACCAATTCCAGCCTGTGCTCCATCCTGCCAAGCACGATTGTAATGACCATTCAGGATGACACACATTTTAAGTGGGAATTCCCGGCGGCAGATCAGGGAGCCGGATTTGACGAACTGGCGGCCTATGTTCAGGCAATGGGTATTGTAAATAAGTCTTATTGTGAGACGATTCTTAGTACACCGGATGATAATCTGGGCTTTAATGTGGACGGAACCGGCGCTTATATGCTGGAGTCCCGGACAGAGAATGGAGACGTCACCCTGAAGCGCTTTGCGGATTATCATGGCACCGCATCCATTGATACATTGTATTTCAAGTATGTATCGGGCAGCCAGGAATTGGCGTTTGAGGCCGGAGACCTGGACTATGCGTTGTATGGCGCTGCCAACTATGAATTGATCAAGGAATACAGCAATGTATATGCATACGCACAGGCGCTGAACAATGTAGCATTTGTGATTCAGAACTGCGCGGAGGGTAAGGCCACCAATGATCTGCGTGTCAGACAGGCGCTGGCATATTGCCTGAACCGTGATGATATCTGCTCCATCGGCAGCAGTGATTCCGGTACGGTAGCCTATAATCTGGCAACTCCGCTGGCCAAGTATTATGCGGATGTCTGCGACCATTACGATCAGGATGTCAATAAGGCAAACAGCCTGATGACAGAGGCCGGGTATTCGGATAGCCATCGTGCAGAGCTGACGCTGATTGTTATGTCTTCCCAGACAGATTGGGTATCTGCCTGCGAAATCATGAAGGAAGAACTGGAAAAGTCCTACTTTACGGTAACGATCGAGCAGGTTGCTGATACCTCCCGTTATATGATCGGCGACTTTGATATCGCGATGATCTCCATTGGTCTGACAACACAGTTCAATTCCTATTCTATACTGTTTGACAGCAGCACCGGCATGAATCTGGCCATGTATGAGGATGACGGAACGATCCTCAATACCTTTAATGCGATTCAGGATGAGGCGACAGCACATGCGGCAATGAAGGCTGCCACAGAGACGATGGCATATGTACCGCTGTTCTATCCTACAGTATTCCCCGCTTTTGATGCGGATTTGAATACCGGAGATTTTTACAGTTCCATCAGCACCTTCCTGTTTAGAGAGTTCTCCTGGAAGTAAGGTTGCCAAACTAGCCTAAATTGGCTGAAAACTGAAACAGTGCGTAAAGGCCCTCTTTTTCCTATAGATGTATCATGATATAATGGTGCATTCCGGGAAAGGAGGGCTTTTTATGTCTCATGTTGAAATTCTATTGAAACAATTGAAAGAAGCCGAAGAGAAACTAATGAGTTATCCGGCAGGGACGCTTGTCATACATAAAGGCAAATATGGCGGCCATCAGTACCGTATCAATAAAAAACGCCGCGAGGATTATATTCCCCAAAAGGATTTGCCTCATTGGATCGAACTATGCGACCAAAAACGAAAAGTAAAAGAACAAATCCACCAGTATCAAAAAGAATTAAAACCATATAAAAAGGAGATCCGATTGATTGAGAAGCGGTGGCAAGCACAGAAGAAAGCGGCCATACGTCCTTATCCTGAAAATTTAAAACATTATACATTACATGGTGAATATGTCCGTTCCAAATCAGAATTATTACTGGCCGATTATTGCTATTTAAAAGGCATTCACTATGAATATGAACGCCCATTACAATTAGGAAACACCACAATTTATCCGGATTTCACGATTTTTCTGCAATATGGCGAAGTCTATCTGGAGCATTTGGGACGCCTGGAAGACCCAAGGTACGCGGCACGATGGAAAGCCAAATTGGACCAGTACGCTCAATACGGCATCTATGAAGGCGTCAATTTAATATGTACACGAGAATACAATGGAAACATCAATATGCAGGAAATAAATAAACAAATCCAAGACATTTTATTTTAAAAAATGAACAAAAGTCCCTGGGGGAATCCCTCCACCAGACCTCCGTCCCTATACCGCATAGGGACGTTTTTCAAGGGGAAATTCCCAGCTTTTTTAATAGTATCAAATATTAAATTGAAAAAAGACTGGGAAATTACCAGTCAATCCCCATCAATACCAGCCAATTTAAGATACTTACCAGTCAATCCTCATCAATACCAGTCATTTAATCGAAAAAATCTATTGCAATCCATTCAGGATATAGTATAATTGAATCAAAAGATAAAATAGGGGGTTATGCAATGGAGAATGACGCATTATTGTTTTATTTGCCGGGAGACTCATTTACAGCAAAAAAGGCTGCCGGACAGGCGGAGCCTACTTTTTGCGAGGCTGTAGAACTGATTGATGAGGGCGTCCACGGGAAAGCGATTGCGTGTCATACGAGACAGCAGTTGGCATGGCAGGCACCGCATAATATATATGCGGAGCGGGGAACGATTTCCATTTGGTGGCGGTCAAGGTATCCGGTAGGGCCTACCGCATTCCCGATTTTCCGAGTAGGTTATGCCGATCACAGCAGTTGGGATCAGTGCTTTTTGCGTGTAGATTATAATGGAGAGGGATTGGAGGCCTATGTGACGGATATCAATCTGTCCAGGGCAAGAGTTCATTGTAGGATCAACGAGTTTCCGGATCCGCAGACATGGCTGCATATCGCGGTTAGCTGGGATGAGTTATGGGGACTGAAATTATATTATAACGGAAAATTGGTAGCATGGGAGGAACGTCCGGCGGTGTATTTTGCCGGATTGGATCAGTTTGGCCCCCATTCCAGAATTATTGGTCCTTGGCATGTACAGAGCGACTATAATTTTATCCGTGGCGGAGATATCTGTGAATTATCCATATGGGAGCATATGTTGACGGATGAGGAGATTCAGACGCTGGCCAGCGGAGAGCTGCCGCAGGTGGAAGCCTTCCGGCTGGATCCGACTGACCGTAAGGTTCAGGAGGGCTGGCGGATGCGCAGCGGCCTGAATCAGAAGCTGCCCAAGCTTCCGACAGAAGCGGCGGCGCGTAAAGTGGAGATCCATGACGCTTACGACCTTAAGAGATGGTGGTTTAAGGGAATGGACGGAATTCGTGAGACCACTTGGCCCGGTGTGTATAATCGTTCCAGATTAAAAGGAAGAAACGACTATTTTCAGTTCCCGGATTGGGACTGCTATTCGCTGTCCGGTCAGGCGATCACTTTTTATATGCCGGAGGAGCCCTATAATCATATCGAGATCTCCGGAAGCGCCCATGGTAAGGTAGAGCTGCTGGATGACGACGGTTCTGTTAAGGAGCTGCTGTTTGAGCGCCCGGAAAATATGGAGCGTACGGTGGATACGGTGGATAAACGCAGCGGCGGCCGCATCCGTTTTACAAATGAAGAAAAAGAGGAGCCCATCGGCGACTTTTCCGCGTATAATGTATATGAGGGCAGAGCCCCGAGAGGCATGTATTCTTATACATATAAGGTTCAGCCGGGCGTGTGCCGCGGCGAAAAGGCACAGGCCGATCTTACTGACTTTATCGAAGGCCGTTATACTGCTTATGAGAGAAATATTTGGATAGCAGTAGAAGAGGGCGCATCTGTAGAATTGACAGAAGCAGCGACAGGCGGATATCCGTTCTATAATATCATTATTCCGTATCAGGCAGACGCAGGAGCAGGTCTGGACGGAATCGAGCTGACGTTCTGCACGCCGACAGATCGGGAAGCATCCTATAGTGTGCAGGTCAAGGATCCGCTGTGGTATTATCGGAATCTGGCGCATTTTACTTTCCGCAGCGCTGCTGGGATTCAGCAGAAGCTCTGGTTGGATACACGGGATCGTGTATTGCCTGAGGATCATTGCCTGTATATTACAATTGCGGCGGAAGATGCTGAGGCGGGAGAGTGCCTGATGCAGTCCCTGCGGCTGCGTACCGTGTATAAGAGCGCAGAGTTGGCGAAAAAGGAACATTGTGAAGACCGTTTCACGCAGGTGAAGGATATCGTGGCGCATCTGACAGAAGAGACGCCGCTGTTGTCTCAATATAATACATTCAATCGTTTCAGCGCAGATGTGCTGGATCTTCTGAAGGTAGATCCGGAGCACGAACTGGGCAAGCAGTATTTGCATATGCTGGCATCCCGCCGCAGATTTATGCCGGTGGATCGAAGAGGCGTTGCACTGGAAGCGCCGGAGCTGCCGGATATGACGGAGCCGGTACCGGAAGGTGTCCCGGCATGGGCCTTCCGCCAGGTAGAGTATCTGCGCAGATATAAAAAGATCATCAACTGGTATATTGACAAGAGACAGATCTCCAATGGAGAGCTCGGCGGAGGCTTGTCAGACGACGGTGATTTTGTGGCGACCTGGGGACAGATGGTGCTCATGGATGCCGACGGAGATAAGGTGCGTAAAGCAATTGAAGCCAATGAGAATGCATTTTATCAGCAGGGAATGTTCACCAATGGTTTGTGTTCCATCCAGACCGATGAGCTGCACTCTTCAGAAGAGGGACTGGTCAGCCTGGCAGCTTGCCTGAATGTTTCTCCTGGTAATCCGCGATGGATGGAAGCGGCAATGGAGACGGGCCGTAGTGTGGACTGGATCACAGGAATCAACAGCCATGGACATCGTCATCTGAAGTCTACGTTTTACAGTGGATCCGTGATGGCGCGTGAGGAGCCTTGGGGCGGCCAGCAGTCCTGCAGCTATATTTCGCTGGAGCCGGCTTGGCAGGTCGCGCAATTTAACGGGAATCCATATCTGCTGCGTCTATTGGAAGAGCTTGCGGACAGTGCGGTTGCTCACTATCGAAAGGAAGAGAGACGGATTCATTCCTATGTACGCTTTGACGACGATGAGGAAAACAACGCGGGCAATGGGCGCAATATGGGTGAGAGAACGGTGCTGATGCCGGCCTGGAAGCTGATCGGCAAGCAGCAGTATTGGGATTGCCAGACACCGCCAGAGCGCGGAGGTGTGACACTCAAGGATACTGGCATCGAGCTGCATCCGATTCTGGAAGGAACAGAGGATGTAATCGACAAGGAGAAGGTTGCCGCGCGGTATAAGATTCTGGTTCAGAAGGCAGCGGCTAAGGAGTATTACTGCACACAGGGACATCCCTGGATCGACCGTGTGTATGTTGAACCGGGTTCCCTGTACTGTGATCGTCTGGCGGATCCGTCCGATGTATATGTGCGCTGCACATATCCGATGAACCGTATCGCCTGGAAGTTTACCAACTGGGGCGATGATGAGCGAGTTGCGATTCTGACACCGGTGACAGAATCGGATCATGTCCGAATCGTAGTGTGCAACATCTCGGATCGGGATGTACTGGCCGATGTAATCGGCGGAGATGTCCTGCCGGGACGCTGGCAGATCGTTTACGGGACGGATACCAATGGAGATGACCGAGCGGATGAAGATACGGTAACGATGATCCGTGAATTTGAAAAGGATGAGCGGGTTCGGGTGGTACTTCCGCAGGGTGTGACGACGGTTATCGAGCTGAAGCTGGTAGAAGCCGGAAAGCCATATTGGGAGCGGCCGGATCTGGGCGTATCGGAGGAAGATATCCGCATCTTTGATCATGGTGTCAATGTGAGAATTCATTCGCTGGGCGCGGTAGCAACACCGGAGACAGAGGTTGTGCTGAAGGATGAGGATGGAAATGTCCTGAAAAAGGCGGTTCTGCCGAGCCTTCCGGCGCCGACGGATCTGTGGCCCAAGTATCGTGATGTGATATTCTATCTGCATCATATCAAGAGCCTGAAGGGCTGCTATGTGGAGATCGATCCGGAGCATAAGCTGCAGGAGATTACGAGAGCCAATAATATTGCGAAGTTGGATCGTGCGCTGCGTGAGCGCAAGCCGGTTTTGCCAGAAAGGTAAGGCATAGGGACGGACCTCTAAGGATTGCATCCAAGGAGGATCCGTCCTTCATTTATGATGGACAATGAGGAAAAATAGAAAAATATTTGAAAAAATTATCAATTTCTCTTGCAATTAACTGTAAATTGTGGTATCATACACAACAAAATGGAAATGCAAGGAAGGAGACTCCTGTTTCCAGGGCCCGCAGGGAGGCTGTGTCATAGACTGAAAGCATGGCTGGGAAGAAGAGACAAGGGGAACACTCCGGAGCAGATTGCCTGAAGGCAGTAGGGCAGTACGGAGGCGTACCGTTAGGCGCATATAAGAGGCAAAGACAAAGGCGTCATTGCAAGGCGGGTGGTACCGCGGATTTTGCAATGCACGATTCGTCCCGAAATCAATGGATTTCGGGACTTTTTTGTATGTGTAAAGGAAAGGAGAGGTATTATGAAATATGTAGAGACAGAGATCCGAGGGGAGAGGCTTGGCTGGGAAGAACTAAAGCATATGCTGGGAGAGACCGTTCAGGTAGAAGGGATGGTTCATGTCATACGGGACATGGGAGAAGTTCTTTTTATCATACTGCGCCGTAGGGACGGACTGCTGCAGTGTGTCTGGAACGGACAGGAGGGATGGGAGCTGAAGGAGGGTTCCGCTGTTCTTCTGACGGGACAGGTGGTAGAAGAGAAACGGGCTCCGCATGGAATAGAAATTCACGCCGAGGCGGTGCAGATTTTGAGCCGTCCGGTCCAGCCGATGCCGCTTGCTATTTCTAAATGGAAACTGCAGACTTCTCTGGAAGCCAAGCTGGAGATGCGTCCTGTTTCGCTGCGCAATATCCGGGAGCGGGCAAAATTCAAGATCCAGGAGGGACTGTGCCGGGCTTTTCGGGACTATCTGTATGCTCAGGGATTTACAGAGATCCATACACCCAAGATCGGAGCCAAAGGAGCAGAAGGCGGATCGAACATTTTCCGTTTGGAGTATTTTCACCGCAAGGCAGTATTGGAGCAGAGCCCACAGCTGTATAAGCAGATGATGGTGGGAGTCTTTGACCGGGTTTTTGAGACCGGTCCGGTATTCCGGGCGGAAAAACACAATACTAAGAGGCATCTGAATGAATACACCAGCTTGGATCTGGAGATGGGGTACATCCGGGGTTTTGAGGACATCATGGAGATGGAGGCCGGATATCTGCGGTACGCGATGGAACTGCTGCGCAGGGACTATGCTGCGGAGGTCGCGCTTTTGAATGTCCAATTGCCGACGGTTGAACGGATTCCGCAAGTCCGTTTTGACCGTGCCAAGGAGATGGTCGCTGAAAAATACAACCGGCGGATTCGCAATCCATATGATCTGGAACCGGAGGAGGAGAGACTGATCGGCCAGCTTTTCGCGGAAGAATATGGATCGGATTTTGTATTTGTGACACATTATCCGTCCAAGAAACGTCCCTTCTATGCGATGGACGATCCGGAGGACGCTCGGTTTACGTTGAGCTTTGATCTCCTGTTCCGCGGCCTGGAGGTGACGACGGGGGGACAGAGAATCCATGAATACCCGGCGCTGGAGGAAAAGATCGCGTCCAGAGGAATGTCTACGGAGGGACTGGAATACTATCTGGACGCCTTCCGATACGGAATGCCGCCCCATGGCGGACTGGGAATCGGGCTGGAGCGGATGACCATGCAGCTGTTAGGAGAAGATAATATTCGGGAAACGGCGCTTTTCCCGAGGGATATGTCCCGCTTGGAGCCGTAAGGAGGAAGCAGATGATTACAGAAGAAATGATGGAATATGTCGGAATTCTGGCGCAACTGGAGTTGTCAGGCGAGGCGGCGGAAAAGGCAAGGGCCGATATGGAACGGATGCTGGAATATATCGATCAGCTCAATGAAGTGGATACCGATGGCGTGGAGCCGCTCTCACATGTGTTTCCCGTGTATAATGTATTCCGGGAGGACGAAGTGACCAATGGGGATGAACGGGAGGAGCTGCTCGCAGCGGCGCCTCGCTCTAAGGATGGCTGCTACATGGTTCCGCGAACCGTGGAATAGGAGGAACGAGAATGACAGAGTATACAGCATTGGAGCTGGGACGGAGAATCCGCAAGGGTGAGATCAGTGCGGTGGAAGCTGCGCAGGCGGCATTGAAGCAGATCGACGAGAAGGAGGCGCTCCTCCATGCCTATATCCGTGTGGATCGGGAGGGTGCTTTGCGTCAAGCGGAAAAAGTGCAGAAAAAAATCATGGCAGGCGAACTTACAGGACCTTTGGCAGGCGTTCCGATGGCGGTCAAAGATAACATCTGTGTTGAAGGAATGCAAACGACATGCGCATCTAAAATACTGGAAAACTACGTCCCTCCATATACAGCGACTGCGGTAAAAAAGCTTCAGGATGCGGGCGCGGTCATCCTGGGCAAGACTAATATGGATGAATTTGCCATGGGGAGCACAACGGAGACTTCGGCTTACGGCATAACGAAGAACCCTTGGAAAACAGACCATGTGCCAGGCGGTTCCTCCGGCGGATCCTGCGCCGCTGTCGCGGCCGGAGAATGCTTCTATGCATTGGGATCGGATACGGGCGGATCGATTCGGCAGCCCAGTTCCTTTTGCGGAGTGACGGGGCTGAAGCCGACATATGGAACAGTATCACGGTATGGACTGGTCGCATATGCCTCTTCATTGGATCAGATCGGTCCGATTGCCAGGGATGTGGCGGATGCTGCGGCGGTTATGGAAGTGATCGCGGGAGCGGACTCACAGGATTCCACATCTGTAAAACGAGAAAAGTATGATTTT
This sequence comes from Alloprevotella sp., assembly GCA_963627615.1. Classification (GTDB taxonomy): domain Bacteria; phylum Bacillota; class Clostridia; order Lachnospirales; family Bianqueaceae; genus Faecimorpha. The sequence goes on along the minus strand of CAVGBV010000005.1, from coordinate 13,235 downwards.
GCCGGAAGCCTAACCGGAGAAGTGCGTGGGCTTCGGATTGGAATCCCGCAGGAATACTTCGGAGAGGGACTGGATACAGAGGTACGGGAAGCAGTGCTGAAGGCGGCAGAGCGCCTTCGTCTCCTGGGAGCGCAGGTGGAGGAGATGCATCTGGGACTTGTGAAATACGCGATTCCGGCTTATTATGTGATTGCCTGTGCGGAGGCCAGCTCCAACCTGTCGCGATTCGACGGTGTGAAATACGGCTATCGCAGCAAGGATGCGGAAGAGATCCATCAAATGTATAAAAAGAGCCGTTCCGAAGGCTTCGGAGAGGAAGTTAAGCGGCGGATTCTATTGGGATCTTTTGTCCTGAGTTCCGGATATTATGATGCCTACTACCTCAAGGCGCTTCGAACCAAGGCACTGATTAAGCAGGCCTTTGACGAGGCTTTTCAGAAATATGACATGCTGCTCGGCCCGGCTGCGCCGACGACCGCGCCCAAGTTAGGAGAGTCCCTGTCCGATCCGCTCAAGATGTATCTTGGAGATATCTATACGATCTCTGCCAATCTGGCAGGACTTCCGGCGATCAGTGTTCCCTGCGGAACCGACAGCCAGGGGCTTCCAATCGGGATGCAGCTGATCGGTGATTGTTTTCAGGAGGAGAAGCTTCTGCAGGCAGCCTATGCTTACGAGACTTCCCGAAAGGAGGAGCGCGCATGAAAAAACAATATGAGACAGTGATAGGGTTGGAGGTCCATGTGGAACTCTCGACAAGGACGAAAATTTTCTGTGGATGCTCCACGGCCTTCGGCGGTGCGCCGAACACGCATACCTGTCCCGTCTGTGCGGGACTTCCGGGCGCGCTTCCCGTACTCAATAAGCAGGTGGTGGAATACGCGATTGCCGTTGGGCTGGCTGCCGGCTGCAAGATTCATCAGTATTGCAAATTTGACCGTAAAAATTATTTTTATCCGGATAATCCGCAGAACTATCAGATTTCCCAGCTCTATCTGCCCATTTGCTATGACGGCGGGATAGAGATTGCGACCGAGGCCGGAAAGAAGGAGATTCGGATCCATGAGATCCATATGGAAGAGGATGCGGGTAAGCTCGTACACGACGAATGGGAAGACTGCTCATTGGTGGACTTCAACCGCAGCGGCGTTCCGCTTCTGGAGATTGTCTCCGAGCCGGATATGCGCAGTGCGGAAGAAGCGATTGCTTATCTGAAAAAACTTCGGCTGATAGCACAGTATCTGGGTGTATCGGATTGTAAGCTGCAGGAAGGGTCGATGCGTGCGGATGTGAATCTATCAGTCCGCGAAGTGGGCAGCAAGGTGCTGGGAACGCGCACGGAGATGAAGAACCTGAATTCATTCAAGGCGATTGCCAGAGCGATCGAGAATGAACGGGAGCGGCAGATCGAGCTTCTGGAGGAAGGAAAAAGCGTACAGCAGGAGACAAGACGTTGGGACGATAATAAGGAGTATTCTTATGCGATGCGTTCCAAGGAAGACGCCAAGGATTACCGGTATTTTCCGGACCCGGACCTGCCGCCGATAAGGATCAGCGATGAGTGGATTGAAAGGATCCGCCGTCGGCAGCCGGAACTGCAGGATGCCAAGGAAGAGCGCTATCAGCGGGAGTTTGGTCTGACACTGAACGATGCCAGAATGATTACCTCCTCTAAGCGCCTGGCGGATCTCTTTGAAGCTTCCGCGGCACTGTGCCATAAGCCCAAAAAGGTAGCGAACTGGCTCATCGTAGAGACAATGCATCTTTTGAAGGAGCGGGGGATCGAACCGGAGGAGCTGGCATTTTCTCCGGAGCATCTGGCACGTCTGGTCGAGCTTGCTGAGGCAGGAGCGGTCAACAGCAGTGTGGCCAAGGAAGTGTTTGAGAAGATCTTTGATGAGGACGTGGAGCCGGAGAGTTACATCGAGGAGCACGGATTAAAGACAGTCAGCGACACAGGACTGCTTAAAAAAGCGGTGGAACAGGCGGTAGCGGAGAATCCGCAATCGGTGCAGGATTATCGGTCCGGCAAAGAGAAGGCTCTGGGATATCTGGTAGGCCAGGTGATGCGGCAGATGAAGGGGAAGGCGAATCCGGCGGCGGTTCACCAGCTTTTGACAGAGCTGCTGCAGGAAAAAGGCTGATTTTCCATTGGACAAGGGCAGACTTCTGTGATATACTGATGATGCAATCGGTGATTGCAGAAAAGGAGAATGAGAGTATGAGAGAATTGTGGAAAAGGTTTCGTCAAGGCTCCATTGCGGTAAGCTGCTGTATGATCGCACTGGGACTCGTGATGCTGATCTGGCCGGAGATCTCAGCTCTGGCAGTATGCTACATTCTGGGAGCGGTCTGTATTCTTGCGGGAGCATATCGGCTGGCGCGGTATTTTAAGCTGGGATTTGCCGGATTTTTCTTCCGATTTGATATGACCTTAGGACTGTGCGGCATTCTAGCGGGAATATTGCTGTTGGCGCATCCCGGCGGCGCGGTCGCGTTACTTCCGTTCGCGGTGGGCCTGTACATGCTCTTCGGCGGTGTCTTTGACATCCAGGTAGCGTTGGAGATGCGCCGCTTTGGTTCAAAAAAATGGATCGCGTCCATGGTTCTGGCGGTTCTGACAACAGTCGTTGCGTTCTTCCTGTTCCTGAATCCTTTTGAAGGAGCCAGCGCGCTGATGATGTATGTCGGAATATCGTTGATTATCGGAGCGGCTCAGAATCTGTACTCAGTATATTCTATTTCACGAGTCATCAAAGCAAGCAAGAAGGATGATGTGATCGACGTGGAATGGACAGATGTAGAATAAGATAGTTTTTACGGCGTATTCCAAGGGGAGAGACTGCCAATAGAGGCAGCTTCTCCCCTTGAATTTATAAAAAGTTATATTTTTCATGCAACCCAATTCCATAGTTTGCGAGTAGATAGATAAGGAGGTGCTGCGAATGGACGATCAAGAGATTGTTGCCCTGTACTGGGCGCGTTCTGAACAGGCAATATCCGAAACGAGCTCAAAATACGGCAGTTACTGCTATTCGATTGCTTATAATATTCTGCACAGCAGTGAGGATGCCGAGGAAAGTGTGAACGATACTTATAACGACGCATGGAACAGTATCCCACCTCATCGCCCGTCAGTTCTGTCTACTTTCCTCGGGAAGATCACCAGACGGATTTCGATTGACCATTGGAGAAGGCGTACCGCGGAAAAACGGGGCGGCGGCGAGATGCCTTTGGTTCTGGAGGAGTTGCAGGAATGCGTCGCGGATGGGAAAAACACCGAGCAGGAGTTCGAGAAGCGACATTTATCCGATGTAGTCAATTCCTTTGTGAAGATGCTGCCGGAGACGGAGCAAAAGGTCTTTCTATGCCGATATTGGTATATGGACTCTATCGGCAGCATCAGTCAACAGTTTGGCTTTTCCGAGAGCAAAGTAAAGTCAATGCTTTTCAGAATAAGAAATCAACTTCGCGCTGTACTCGAAAAGGAGGGATTTTGATGAAAACGGATGATCTTCTGGATGCGATTGGGGATGTCGATGATGTGTGTGTGAAACGGGCAAAAGAAAAGAAGAAAAACCACAGGGCTCTGTGGGCTGCGATGGGGACGCTGGCTGCCTGCATATGCATCGCGATGATGCTGCCGAAAGGGCGTTTGAATGACTCGTCCAATCAGGCGCAGGATGAGGAACAATACAAAAATATTTGGATTTATTATGTAGAGGACGGAGAAGTCTGCAAGAAACAGGAGTATATCATGGCTCAGGCCGCGGCAGTCTTCTCCCTTTGGAAAGAGAAAAATGGCATCGGAGACGAAGTAAAGCTGATTCAATACAGTCCCGATACAACATCCATTATCGTGTCGGCAAATCTACAAGCCTATTATGGAACAATAGACCGGGAACTTCTTCTGGAGTCGCTGAAACAGACAATGGCCGGATATGCGAATCTGGAATATGACAAGTGGAATCTTTATTATGAGGAGGAAGCACAATGAAGCGGAAGATAGCAGTCGGAATCATTTGCTTGTTTTTGGTTTTATGGTGTGGTATACTGATCACAGATTATGTGCGCTGCGGATCTTTGAAGGAACCTATTTTTGTAATTGCAATCGAGGGGGCGGCATCGGACGGCGGCTCCGGAACGTATCAGGGACTCGGTTATCAGGTAAAAATAAAAAAGCATATCGATGTAGAGTACGGAGTATGTATTGATTCTGTGGAGATGTGGATGTTTGGAAGGGTCATCTCAGCGTCGGTAACATAAAGAAGGAGGAGACAGAATGGAGCGTAAGCGTATTATTGCGGTATTCTTAAGTGTGATTCTGATGATATCCGTATTTCCCGTCACCGTAAATGCGGATATGGGACCGAAAACATCAGTAAGGATTCTCTTTGAAAACATGGGGGATGAGCTCTGCTATGGTACGCTGCTCTCCCAAAAGCCGTCGACCGGTCCTGCGTCTGTGTGGGATGGAGAGGATAAATACGCGCGCCATAATGAAAACGCGAATTATTCCTATGCGGCTTTGGATTACGCTACATGGAAAGCCTTCGTGGAATACAAAGACGCGGATGGGTATTATTTTCTGCAGGAAGGCTGGGCGGTAAGCGAAACCAAAAAGATTGAGTGGACCTATTATCCGCCCAATAATTTTAAGATCCTTCTGTATTATCCGGAGACGCAGACATTTGTGGTAAGCGGTATTTATGAGAAATATGCCTTTGATACATACTACACAGTCGATATGGATGGAATCAATATCAGTTCTGTTGAGTATAATGAGGAGTTAAGCACCAATGAGCGCATAGAGGCATACCGCTCTTACAATTACAGGCAGGAGCTGTTGTCCCTGGCGGCTCGGATCGTGCTTACGATATTGGCCGAGATGGCGGTTGGACTGTTGTTTGGCTTTCGGAATAAAAAACAACTTCTGTTTCTCGTTGGTGTGAATACGGCGACGCAGATTCTGCTGAATGTGCTGCTCAATGTGATCAACTACCATTCCGGACCGTTGGCCTTTGTTTTGATCTATATACTGTTGGAGATAGCAGTGATAGTGCTGGAAGCGGTGCTGTATTGTATCTGGATGAAGAGATGGTCTCAGAAGGCAAGAAAAAACTGGTTCTATGTGCTGTATGCATTGATTGCCAACAGCGCTTCCTTTATAACAGGAATGCTGATCGCGCAATGGCTTCCCGGGATTTTCTAAATAAAAGAACCGCCGCCCTGAAAAGGACGGCGGCTTTGCGTTATTTTGCCAACTCGTGATACAGGCGTTTAACAGCCTGATACGCCAGTTTGGGACGACGGTATTCATCCACGATGCCTTTGTTGTTCTGAGAACGGGGACGAGTCTTGAACCAGCCCGGTGTTACACGGCAATCGCAGAACTGCCAGATGAACATACCGCTGACTTCCGGCTTGGAGAGCACAGCTGTGATCTGTTCGGTCAGAGCGTATTCCTGATAATCCTCCGTCCATTTGTCCATATTGGGATTGCGGTAGCCGTAAATGCCGCCCGCGCCGATCTCAGTGATGAGGAAGGGCTTGCCGGCACCCTCTGTCGTCTGTACCCAATCATATAAGGTATTCAGATAGTCCTCTGTGGTGCGGTTCACATACCATAGAGGATAAATATTATAAGAGATGATATCCGGCAGATCCATGCACAGATCCTTGTAGTGCTTGCAGCTCGCAAATGAGGTAGGACGGGAAGGATCCAGACGCTTGATTTGCGCGAACTGCCTTTCATAGCAGGCACGGCCATACTCGGTTTCGCTGGCGCATTCATTGAGGATTCCCCAGATCAGAATAGAAGGATGGTTAAAGTGAGCCCGGATCATCTCGTCGATGCAGTCAGCGCATTGACGGTCAAAATTGGGATTGCGCATCTGTTCCTCACTTAAACCGCGGGCATGGTTTTCCTCCCAGACTAGAATTCCCTTCTCATCACAAAGATCCAAAAAGATCTGATCGTTGGGATAATGGCTGGTGCGTACCGCGTTGGCGCCCATATCCTGTACCAGCGCCAGATCGTGATCGATCGCGGTCAGAGGCAGAGCGCAGCCAAAGAGCGGATGATCCTCGTGACGGCAGAAGCCGCGAAGCTGTACGGTGGTACCATTCCAGAGGATTTCCCGGCCGGATACCCGGATTTCACGAAAGCCCGTCCGCTCGATCAGGTCATCACACGGCGTATCACTGCCCAGGAAAAGCTGGGTGGTGACAGTGTACAGCATAGGTGCGTCCGGAGTATAAGCGAGTACATTTTCACAGATAAGATCACCCTCAACACAGAGAGTGCTGCCGCTGGGGACACAGATATCCTTCCAGGTATAGAAAAGGCCGGCAACAGAAGAGACCAGAGAAGCGGTCTGCTCCGTTTGAGTCAGATTGCGCAGAGAAGCCGCGATATGAAGCTGCCAGGCGTTATCCGCGCGAACAGGTGTCAGATGTACCCATTCGATATATACATCGGGTACCGTTTCCAAAGCGACCGGACGGGAGATACCGCCATAAGAATAGTAGTCGTTTTCGAGGTGCAGCGCGGAAGCTTCAGAAAACTCATTGGAGACATGGACTTCCAGCAGATGCTCTCCGGCAGGGACATTGGGTACGACTGCTTCAAAGGGCGTATAGGCATTATAATGGTGTGCGACCGGCGCGCCGTCCAGATAGACATCGGCTGTATGGCTTACGCCCTCAAAAGCCAGGCGGACATTGCCGCCAGTCCGGATCTTACGGCTGTAAACAGCTTTTCCGCGGTAACTGCCATAACCAGGATAGGTCTCCCAACAGCTGGGAACAGCAGCCATCAGAGAGGGATGTCCGGATACAGAAAATCTCCACAAGCCACTGAGTTCTTCCTGCGGCCGGATCGTATGTGTAGTAAAAGTACGGATCATAACAAGGCCTCCTATTATATTGATAACTTCAGCATACTATACTTTTTGAGGGCTGTCAAGCCATGAAAAAAGAGTATACAGAAAAGAAAAGTTGTGTTATAATAAATACTAATAGGTCTAAATATCAGTGCAGGAGGGTGTCACATGCAGCACGAAAAATTCCACTACCAATCGTTACAGGATGTAAAGGAGACGATGGGCAGACTGGGGGTTAGCTTTCCGCTATCTGAAAATATAAAAGTTCTTGGAGAGCCCTTTACGGTAGCCGGACACACGGTCCCGAACCGTATTGCGATTCAGCCCATGGAGGGAAGCGACAGTACGCCGGAGGGGCGTCCCAGCGAATATACAAGAAAACGATACGAGCGCTTTGCCAAAAGCGGAGCGGGCCTGATCTGGCTGGAGGCGACAGCGATTGTTCCGGAAGGGCGCGCAACACCGGGACAGCTGTATATTACACAGGATAAGCTGGATGATTTTAAACATTTGGTTGAGGAGATCCGGGAGACGGCACGCAGGGAAAACGGTGTGGAGCCGCTGATCATTCTGCAGGCAACGCACTCCGGACGCTATTCCAAGCCGCATGGTTATCCGGAACCGATCATTGCGTATAATAATCCTCTGTTTGAGAAGGACAAGCCCATCGACGCGTCCAGAATCATTACGGATGACCGCCTGAGAGAGCTGGAGGAGCTGTACGGGGATGTCGCGAAGATGGCGCAGCAGGCCGGATTTGACGGGATCGACATCAAGTGCTGCCATCGGTACCTGAACTGTGAATTGCTCTCTGCCTATACAAGGCCGGGCAATTACGGCGGTTCCTTTGAGAACCGCACCCGTTTCCTGCGTAACGCCTACGCAAGCGCCAAGGCGGCTGCGGGAAAGGACTTGATTGTAACCAGCCGTATGAATATATACGATGGATTTCCGTATCCCTATGGTTTCGGTGTAGCCGAAGGAAAGGGGACGGAGCCGGATATGACAGAGCCGAAGCGTCTTGTCGGCATGCTGATGGAACAGGGACTGGAGCTTTTGGATATTACGATTGGCAATCCGTATGTGAATCCGCATGTCAACCGTCCCTTCGATATGGGCGGTTATGTAC
>CAVGBV010000005.1:0-5212 GCA_963627615.1 Alloprevotella sp. | reverse complement strand
GTTATGTACCGCCGGAACATCCGTTTGAGGGTGTGGCGCGGATGTATCAATGTACCGGCGAGATCGCCAAGGCCTATCCGGAGCTGAAGATTATTTCTTCAGGAGTGTCCTATCTGCGGCAGTTTTCCGGTAATCTGGCAGCCGGCGCGGTCGAGCAGGGATACTGCACCATGGCGGGATTCGGCCGGGAGAGCTTTGCTTATCCGGAATTTGTGCAGGACCTCCTCCAAAAGGGAGAGATGGATCCCAAGAAGTGCTGCATTGCCTGCGGCAAGTGCGCGGAGCTCCTGAGAGGGTGCTTCCCGGCGGGCTGCGTTGTACGCAATCCGGAATATCTGGAGATCTATCGTAAGAATATTTTAGGAAAAGAGGGCTGAGTCATGGCGGAGAAGGTTGCGCTGATTACAGGTTCTGCCAGAGGCATCGGCCAGGGAATCGCCAGAGCGCTTGCCGGGGAGTACCGGCTGGTTTTGTCGGCAACCCGTGAGACGGTGGAGATCCCGGAGGACCTACAGGAAAAGGCGGTATATCTGAAGTGTGATATCAGTTCGTCTGAGGACCGCAGCCGGATCTTTCAGGAGATTGAGCGGCGGTTTGGACGGCTGGATCTGCTGGTAAATAATGCAGGGGTCGCGCCGTTGGTGCGGGAGGATATCCTGCAGGCGACGGAAGAGAGCTTTGACCGGGTGTTGGGCATCAACCTGAAGGGGACATATTTTATGTGCCAGAACGGCGCGAATTATATGCTGCACTGTAGGGAGAAGGGGCTGGAAGAGTATCAGCCGAGAATTGTCAACCTGTCCTCCATGTCGTCGTTTACGTCGTCCACTTCCAGGGGGGAGTACTGCATCTCCAAGGCAGGAATCTCTATGGTGACCAAGCTTTTCGCGGACCGTCTGGCAGAATACGGGATTCCGGTGTTTGAAGTGCAGCCGGGCATTATCGCGACGGATATGACAGCCGGCGTAATGGATAAATATCAAAAGCTGATTGGAGAAGGCTTGACGCCCATCCGGCGGATGGGATATCCGGAGGATATCGGACGGGCGGTAGCGGCGCTTGCGAGCGGTGCGTTTGATTTCTGCACAGGTCAGGTCATTCATGCCGACGGCGGTTTTCATATTCCCAGATTATAAGAGAAGGAGCCAGTGCATGAGTATACTGAATGTAGAACACCTGTCCCACGGATTTGGTGACCGGGAGATTTTTTCGGATGTTTCGTTCCGACTGCTCAAGGGCGAACATATCGGCATGGTCGGTGCCAACGGAGAGGGTAAGTCTACTTTTATGAGCGTGATTACGGGAAAGCTCCTGCCGGATGCGGGCAAGGTTGAGTGGGCACGCAATGTTAAGGTAGGATATCTGGATCAGCACGCGGTGCTGGAGGCCGGCATGACGATTGCGGATGTGCTGCGAAGCGCGTTTGCGCCTCTGTTTTCCATGGAAGAGCGGATGAATGTCATCTGCGATCAGATGGGAGAAGGAACCATGTCGGATTCAGAGATGGGGACTGCCATGGAAGAAATGGGCGTGATTCAGGATCTTTTGATGGCACATGATTTTTATCTGATCGATTCCAAGGTAGAGGAGATTGCCAGGGCATTTGAGCTAACAGAGCTGGGATTGGACCGGGACGTATCGGAACTGTCCGGAGGACAGAGAACCAAGGTGCTGCTGGCAAAACTCTTGCTGGAAAAACCGGAGATTCTGCTTTTGGATGAGCCGACCAATTATCTGGATACACAGCATATTGAGTGGCTGCAGAGATATCTGCAGGAGTATGAGAACGCGTTTATCCTGATCTCGCATGACATACCGTTTTTGAATAGTGTAGTGAATGTGATATATCATGTAGAGAATAAAAAGATCGACCGCTATCCGGGAGATTATGCTCACTTTGAAGAGGTATACGCGGCGAAAAAAGCGCAGCTGGAAGCGGCGTATAAGAGACAGCAGCAGGAGAAAGCGCAGCTGGAGGATTTTGTGGCGCGGAATAAGGCCAGAGTCTCTACGCGCAACATGGCTATGTCGCGCCAGAAGAAGCTGGACAAGATGGAAATGATCGAGCTGGCGGCGGAGAAACCCAAGCCGGAGTTCTCATTTAAGAGTGCCAGGGCGTCCGGTAAATTGATTTTTGAGACCAGGGATCTGGTCATAGGTTATGAGGAGCCGTTGTCCAATCCCATTCATCTGACAATGGAGCGCGGAGAATGTCTGGTTCTGAAAGGAGCCAACGGTATAGGAAAGACGACGCTGCTGCGCAGTATTCTGGGGGAGGTTCCGCCGTTGTCCGGTACAGTGGAGCTGGGAGATTATCTACACATTGGATACTTTGAGCAGGAGTCCGATCCGGATAATCGGAATACATGTATTGAAGAGTTATGGAAAGATTTTCCCAATCTGAATCAGTTCGAGGTGCGGGCAGCGCTTGCGAAGTGCGGTCTGACGACCAAGAATATAGAGAGTCAGGTACGGGTTTTAAGCGGCGGGGAGCAAGCCAAGCTGCGCTTGTGCAAGCTGATGAACCGCGAGAGTAATGTGCTGTTTCTGGACGAGCCGACCAACCACCTGGATGTGGATACCAAGGAGGAGCTGCGCCGGGCTTTGTCCGAATATCGAGGCAGCATCCTGCTGATCTGTCATGAGCCGGAGTTCTATGACGGATTGGCTACTAAAGTTGTAGACTGCGGCGAGTGGTCGAAAAAAATATAAATCAAGGGGTAACACAAATGGAAAAAGAAAGAAACCCATTGCCGATGGCGACACCGGAAAGTGTGGGACTGGACTCTGAGGTGATTTACAATTACCTCAAGAAGCTGGAGGAGTGCGGACATTGCATGCATGGCTTTACGATTCTGCGCCATGGCAAGATTGCGGCGGAAGGATATTATGCGCCGCAGAAGCCGGAATGGAAGCACAGAATGTATTCTACCAGCAAGAGCTTTGTATCGGTAGCGATTGGTATGCTGCAGGATGAGGGGAAGCTGTCGATTCATGATAAGGTTGCGCCGTATTTCCCGGAAAAGCTGCCGAAGAACCTGCATCCGTATATCGCGGACGCGACCATTCGCGATCTGCTTATGATGTCTACGCCGTTCCAGGACAGCACCTATACGGTCAGCCTGAATCCGGAGAACGACTGGATTCGCTCCTTCTTTGAGTGTGAGCCGAGCCATCGTCCGGGACAGATCTTTTCTTATGATACGTCGGCAACGACGGTTTTGACCGCGTTGGTGGAGAAGCTCTCCGGAATGGAGCTTCTAGATTACATGCGCAGCAAAGGCTTTGATGAAATGGGATTCAGCCGGGAAGCCATCTGCGTTAAGACACCGGATGGCAAGGTGTCCTGGGCAGGTTCCGGTATCCTGTGCACATTGCGTGACCTGACCAAGTTCGCTGAGATGTGCCTGCACTACGGTAACTTCCAGGGTAAGCAGATTGTGAGCGAAGCCTATATGAGAGAAGCGACCGGCAAGCAAATCGAAAACGGCGAGCATGGTTACGGATATCAGTTCTGGAGAACAGAGCATGGTTTTGCGTGCCGAGGTATGGGCGGACAGATGGTGTTCTATATGCCGGATGCGGATATGGCATTTGTAACAATTGCGGATATGCAGGGACAGGTAGGATATATTCCGTGGATGGAGAATCTGTTCTATGATATGGTTCTGCCGACAGCAGGCGAGGTGCGTCCGGAGAATCCGGAGGCACAGAAGAAGCTGACCGATTACTGCGCACAGCTTAAGATTCAGCCGATGAAGGGCGAAAAGACCAGCGAGCTGGCGGAGAAGATTAGCGGAAAGAAGTATATCATGCAGGAGAATACTCCAGGTGCCAGAAAGAGTCTGCATCTGCAGTCTCTTCAGGTAGATCTGAACGGAGATGAGGGAACGCTCCGTTGGGAGGATGCCGAGGGAGCCAAGGCGCTTTCCTTTGGCCTGGGTCACTATGTGCGTCAGAACTTCCCAGGATTTACCCCGAAGGAAGAGACCGAGGGCAAGCCGGTCATCGTATATGGATTTAACGGAATCAAGGTTCCGCTGTATCTGCCCTGTATCACGAGCGGCGCGTGGAAGAGCGATCATGAGCTGGAGCTGGTGTGCTATTCCATCGGATATTTTGTCGGAACACTGAAGATTCGTCTGTCCTTTGACGAGGACACGGCAACCGTATTTATGGCGCCGTTTGCAGAGCATTTCTGGGAGGATCTGTCCGGATTCCAGACAGGAAAGCTTGCATGAGCCGAGCCGTATTTTTTGACGCAGATGGAACCATCTGCGATCTGAAGGAAGGGATTCCCGTAAGTACGCGGGAATCCCTTCCTGTATTGAGAAAGAATGGACATACCGCGTGGCTGTGTACCGGACGGTGCCGCGCGATGATCCCGGAAGAGCTTACCACAGGGTTTGACGGAATCGTCGCGGCATGTGGGACTGGAGTATCAGGGGAAAACACTGTTCAATCATGAGCTTAGCTGTGCGGAAGCGCTTCGGAGCGTTCAGGTTCTGCGCAGATATGGAATGATTCCGGTATTGGAAGGCGCAGAGGCTATGTATTATGATCTGGATGAATATACGACACGGATTGATTCGTATTGTGAGCTGATCACGCAGCAGCTGGGCCCAAAGAGAAAACCGATTGCCGGAAATGAAAACCGTCTCCGGATCAATAAGATCAGTGCCAAACGTACGCCGGCCTCCGATGAAGAGAGTGCCTGCCGGGAGTTGAACGATCTCTATGATTATATTGTTCATGGAGAGGGGATGGCCCGAACCACGATCGAGATGGTGCCCAAAGGGTATTCCAAGGCAACAGGGATTGCCTCCATCTGCCGTATTTTTGGTATTCCGTGGGAGAATACCGTGGTCTTTGGCGACAGCAATAACGACCTGTCCATGTTCCGCTATGCCGCGGTCAAAGTGGCCATGGGCAACGCCACAAAAGAGCTGCGGACGCTGGCGGATTATGTCACAGATACCATGTTTGAGGACGGAATACAGCACGGTTTGAAGCACCTGGGACTCATAGAATAGAAAAAACTCAAAAAAAGAGAAAAAAGGTGTTGACAAGATCCGCCAAGGTGTGATATACTAACGCCCGTGCTCGTGAGACGGAAACGTTTTAGAGCCGGTCAAAAAACTTTTTCTTAAAAAAAAGAAAAAAGGTGTTGACAAAGACAAGAAGCTGTGATAGAATAGCTTCTGCACTCGCG
>CAVGBV010000004.1:42132-48208 GCA_963627615.1 Alloprevotella sp. | reverse complement strand
GCCCTTCAGCATGGTTGAGAAGAGTGTGGACGAGTACATTGCCAGTGTCGGTTGAGTCGGAAAAAATAAAAATGAAAAAACAAACCAGAGGGCTTGACAGTTCCTCTGGTTTATGGTATCATTTTATATTGCCATCACAGTGTCTATAGACACATAAATATGATAGCATACTTCCAGGGAAAAATCAATAGGTTTCCACGGAAATCATTCATAGCTTTATAAAATCTTCAAGGGGTGAAACGTATTTATGGAAAACAACCGTATCCATCCGCAGCGTTACGGCAGCCGCGTTCGCGCTTCTTTTGCCAAGGAAAAAGAAGTGCTGAACATGCCGAATCTGATCGAAGTGCAAAAAGACTCTTATCGGAGCTTTTTGGAAGAAGGGCTCAGAGAGGTTTTTGAGGATATTTCTCCAATTACGGATTTCAGCGGGAATCTGTCTCTGGAGTTTATCGGCTTCGACCTGAGCGGACAGCCAAAGTATACCATTGACGAAGCAAAAGAGCGGGACGCGACTTATTCCGCTCCGCTGAAGGTCCGTACCAGGCTGACCAATCAGGAGACCGGTGAGGTTCAGGATCATGAGATATTCATGGGCGATTTTCCGTTGATGACGGAGACAGGCACTTTCGTGATCAATGGCGCAGAGCGTGTTATCGTCAGCCAGTTGGTGCGTTCCCCTGGTATTTATTATGCCAAGGCAATGGATAAGATGGGTAAGCCCTTGTATTCCTGCACCGTGATTCCGAACCGCGGAGCCTGGCTGGAGTACGAGACGGATTCGAACGATGTGTTCAATGTCCGGGTAGACAGAACCCGTAAGATTCCGGTAACAGTCCTGATCCGTGCGCTGGGCGTAGGTACAGATGCCGAGATCATCGATATGTTCGGCGAGGATCCGAAGCTGCTGGCGACCATGGAGCGGGATATCGCCAAGAACAAGGACGATGGTCTGATCGAGATCTATAAGAGAATTCGTCCGGGCGAGCCGCCTACCGTTGAGAGCTCCGAGAGCCTTCTGAATGCGATGCTTTATGACAATAAGCGTTATAATCTGGCTCGTGTCGGCCGGTATAAGTTCAATAAAAAGCTGGCTATGCGCGCCCGTGTTGTGGGACAGAAGCTGGTGGAGGATGTAGTCGATGCGTCTACCGGCGAAGTTTTGGCGGCAGCCGGAACAGTGATCGACTTGACATTGGCTGATGCCATTCAGAATTCCGGTACGCCCTTTATCTGGGTTGAGACGGAAGAGCGCAAGGTTAAGGTGCTGAGCAACCAGGCAGTAGACATCCGGGAATATGTCGATCTCTCGGAGGAGGAGCTGCAGGCTGCCGGTATTAATGAAAAGGTATATTTCCCGGTACTGATGGAAGTGCTGGATAAGGGACTGGAAGGCGAAGAGCTGAAGAATCTCCTCAAAAAGGAGAGTTCCCGTCTGATTCCCAAGCATATTACATTTGAGGATATTATGGCGTCCATCAACTATAATCTGAACCTGGATTATGGTATGGGCAATACCGATGATATCGACCATTTGGGGAACCGCCGTATCCGCTGCGTCGGCGAGCTTCTGCAGAATCAGTTCAGAATCGGACTGGCCCGTATGGAGCGTGTTGTACGTGAGCGTATGACCACGCAGGATCCGGACGGCGTTACACCGCAGTCCCTGATCAATATCCGGCCGGTGACGGCGGCGGTCAAGGAGTTCTTCGGCAGTTCTCAGCTGTCGCAGTTTATGGATCAGAACAACCCGCTGGCAGAGCTGACCCATAAGAGACGTCTGTCCGCACTGGGCCCCGGCGGTCTGTCCCGTGACCGCGCAGGATTTGAAGTGCGTGACGTACATTATTCCCATTATGGAAGAATGTGTCCGGTTGAGACGCCTGAAGGCCCGAATATCGGTCTGATCAACTCTCTGGCATCTTATGCGAGAATCAATGTTTACGGCTTTATCGAAGCTCCGTACCGCAAGGTGGACAAGAGCGGCGATGTTCCGGTCGTAACCAATGAAGTCGTATACATGACGGCTGACGAAGAAGAGAATTACCGTGTAGCCCAGGCGAATGAGAAGCTGGATGCAGAGGGACATTTTGTAAATAAGCGTGTTACCGGCCGTTTCCGTGATGATAACATGGCGATGGACGCACACGAGATTGATTATATGGACGTATCGCCTAAGCAGGTATTTTCTGTGGCGACTTCGCTGGTTCCGTTCCTGCAGAACGATGACCCGACCCGTGCGCTGATGGGTTCCAACATGCAGCGTCAGGCAGTGCCGCTGATGATGACAGATTCTCCTGTTGTCGGAACGGGTATGGAGCATAAGGCCGCGATCGACTCCGGCGTATGCGTACTGGCCAAAGAGGCCGGTGAGGTGATCTTTGTCTCTGCGGACAAGATCATCATCCGCGGCGATGTGTCCGGTCAGAGCCAGACCTATAAGCTGGGCAAGTTCCAGCGCAACAACCAGGGAACCTGCTTTAACCAGAAGCCCCGTGTCGATAAGGGACAGCATGTAGAAGCGGGACAGCCGATCGCGGATGGACCGTCCGTATACGAGGGCGAGCTAGCGCTGGGCCAGAATCCTCTGATTGGTTTCATGACCTGGGAAGGTTATAACTACGAGGACGCTGTTTTGCTGAGTGAGCGTCTGGTAGCGGAAGACGTATATACGTCTCTGCATATTGAAGAGTATGAGACAGAAGCACGGGATACCAAGCTGGGTCCGGAAGAGATTACAGCTGATATTCCCAATGTGGGCGACGAAGCGCTGAAGGATCTGGATGACCGTGGTATCATCCGTATCGGAGCGGAAGTCCACGCCGGTGATATTCTGGTTGGTAAGGTTACGCCGAAGGGCGAGACAGAGCTTACGGCTGAGGAGCGCCTGCTGCGCGCGATCTTTGGCGAGAAGGCACGGGAAGTCAGAGATACTTCCCTGAGAGTTCCTCACGGCGAAGAGGGCATCATTGTGGATGTCAAGATCTTTACCAGAGATAACTGCGATGAGATGTCTCCCGGTGTAAATCAGGTCGTTCGCGTATATATTGCGCATAAGAGAAAGATCTCTGTAGGAGATAAGATGGCGGGACGTCATGGTAACAAGGGTGTTGTCAGCCGGATTCTTCCGGTTGAGGACATGCCGTTCCTGCCGAATGGCCGTCCGCTGGATATCGTTTTGAATCCGTTGGGCGTACCGTCCCGAATGAATATCGGTCAGGTTCTGGAGATCCATCTGGGCCTGGCGGCAAGAGCTCTGGGCCTGAAGGTTGCGACGCCGATCTTCGATGGCGCGACGCATGCGGATGTTATGGATACGCTGGAGATGGCCAACGATTACATCAACCATCCGTGGGAAGACTTTAAGGTCAAGTATGAAAAGGCGTTGGATCCGGAAATTATGCAGTATCTGGAGGACAATCTGGATCATTGTGCGGAGTGGAGCGGCGTACCGATCTCTCGTGACGGTAAGGTGCCGCTGCGTGACGGACGGACCGGAGAGTATTTCGACAACTATGTTACCATTGGATTCATGTATTACCTGAAGCTCCATCATCTGGTAGACGATAAGATCCATGCGCGTTCTACCGGACCGTACGCTCTGGTAACGCAGCAGCCTCTGGGCGGTAAAGCACAGTTCGGCGGACAGCGTTTCGGCGAGATGGAGGTTTGGGCCCTGGAGGCTTACGGCGCGGCTTATACGCTGCAGGAGATCCTGACAGTCAAGTCCGATGATATTGTGGGACGTGTCAAGACCTATGAAGCCATTGTCAAGGGCGAGAATATTCCGGAACCTGGTGTGCCGGAATCCTTCAAGGTGCTGCTGAAGGAACTGCAGAGTCTGGGACTCGATATACGGGTACTGACAGAGGACCTTCAGGAAGTCGAGATCAAAGAAGACGTAGATGACGACAACATGCCGTTGGATGTAAATATGGAAGGGCGCGAGGATGATCCGCAGCAGTTTGGCGGACAGCCCAAGAACAACGACAGCAGCATGCCGGATGATGTCAATTTGGATCTGGACAGTAATTTTGACGATATTGGTCTGGATGACCTTGATTTCGGCGACGCAGGCTTTATGGTCGGCGACGTGGAAGAACTGGACAATTTGAATCTGGATGAATAATGAGAAAGGGGTGCGCTTGATGGCGGCTAACACCAACGAAAAACAACAAATTCAGTTTGACGCGATTAAAATTGGTCTGGCCTCCCCGGAGAAGATCCGGGAGTGGTCCCACGGTGAAGTCAAGAAGCCGGAGACGATCAATTACAGAACGCTGAAGCCCGAGCGAGACGGTCTGTATTGCGAGCGGATTTTCGGACCCAGTAAGGACTGGGAGTGCCATTGCGGTAAATACAAGAGGATCCGTTATAAGGGCGTTATCTGTGACCGTTGCGGCGTTGAAGTAACCAAGGCGAAGGTGCGTCGTGAACGTATGGGGCACATTGAGCTGGCAGCGCCGGTCTCTCACATCTGGTATTTCAAGGGAATCCCGAGCCGTATGGGATTGATTCTGGACATTCCGCCCAGGACCCTGGAGAAGATTCTGTATTTTGCAGCATATATCGTATTGGATGCAGGGAATTCCACGCTGCAGTATAAGCAGCTTCTGACGGAGTCTGAGTATCGTCAGGAAAAGTCCCGCGAGGGTGTGCATTTCCGCGCGGCAATGGGCGCCGAAGCGATTCAGGAGCTGTTGGCGGCCATCGACCTGGAAAAGGAGATGAAGGAACTCTCGGAAGAGCTGGTAGGAGCATCCGGCCAGAAGAGAATCCGTATTCTGAAGCGTTTGGAAGTTGTGGAGTCCTTCTACAAGGCTGGCAATCGTCCGGAGTGGATGATTATGGACGTTGTACCGGTAATTCCTCCGGATCTGCGCCCGATGGTTCAGCTGGACGGTGGAAGATTCGCGACCTCTGATCTGAACGATCTGTATCGCCGCGTGATTAACCGAAATAACCGTCTGAAGAGACTTTTGCAGCTGAAGGCGCCGGACATCATCGTCCGTAATGAAAAGCGTATGCTGCAGGAAGCGGTAGACGCGCTGATCGATAACGGCCGTCGCGGCCGTTCCGTAACAGGCCCCGGCAATCGTGCGCTGAAGTCTCTGTCCGATATGCTTCGTGGTAAGCAGGGACGTTTCCGTCAGAATCTGCTGGGTAAGCGTGTTGACTACTCTGGCCGTTCGGTTATCGTTGTGGGTCCGTCCCTGAAGATTTTCCAGTGCGGTCTGCCCAAAGAGATGGCGATCGAGCTGTTTAAGCCTTTTGTAATGAAAAAGCTGGTGGAGAAGGATCTGGCGCATAACATCAAGTCTGCGAAGCGCATGGTTGAGCGTTTGCAGCCGGAGGTGTGGGATGTGCTGGAGAATGTCATCCATGAGCATCCGGTTATGCTGAACCGTGCTCCTACTCTGCACCGTCTGGGTATTCAGGCGTTTGAGCCTACACTGGTAGAAGGTAAGGCGATTCGTCTGCATCCTCTGGTCTGCGCGGCGTTTAATGCGGACTTTGACGGAGACCAGATGGCTGTGCATGTTCCTCTGTCCGTAGAGGCACAGGCGGAGTGCCGTTTCATGCTTCTGTCCACCAATAACCTGTTGAAGCCTTCTGACGGAGCGCCTGTAGCGGTACCGTCTCAGGATATGGTTCTGGGTATCTATTATCTGACCAAGGAATCTCCGGATGAGCCGGGTGCCGGCCGTTGGTTCAAGGACAAGAATGAAGCGCTGGCAGCATACTATGAGCATGAGATTACGCTGCATACCCCGGTGAAGGTTCGCCGTACGGTAGTGGTGGACGGTCAGCCTGTAACAGGCATGATCGATACGACCGCGGGCCGTATTATCCTGAATGAGAAGATTCCTCAGGATCTGGGATATGTGGAGAGAGATCCGGAACACCCGGAGACCTATCTGCCGTATGAGATCAACTTCATTGTAGGCAAGAAGCAGCTGCAGAAGATTCTGCACAATTGCATCAATGTGCATGGTATCACGGATACGGCTACCGTATTGGATGATATCAAGGCGTTGGGCTTCAAGTATTCTACGATGGGCGCGTTGACCGTATC
>CAVGBV010000004.1:40265-42122 GCA_963627615.1 Alloprevotella sp. | reverse complement strand
GACCGTATCCGCGGCAGACGTAGTTGTTCCTCCGCAGAAGCAGGAGCTGCTGAAAGCGGCAGAAGCGGAAGTTGAGAAGATCGTACGCAACTACCGCAGAGGCTTCCTTACGGATAAGGAACGTCATACCCGAGTTATTCAGATCTGGACCGACGCGATCAACAAGCTGACCGATATGCTGATGCCTGCGTTGGGTGTAGATAACAATATTTATATGATGATCGATTCCGGAGCCCGAGGCTCTAAGGACCAGCTGAAGCAGATGTCCGCAATGCGTGGACTGACAGCGACTCCGCAGGGCGATATCATCGAGCTGCCGATCAAGTCCTGCTTCAAAGAGGGACTGGATGTTCTGGAGTATTTCATCTCCGCGCATGGTACCCGTAAGGGACTGGCGGATACGGCGCTGCGTACGGCCGACTCTGGTTATCTGACCAGACGTCTGGTAGATGTGTCCCAGGATATCATTATTCGTTCAGAAGACTGCTGTGAGCCGGGTGTTAAGCCGGAAGGCGTATGGGTCAGCGCGTTTATGGACGGAGACGAAGTGATCGAGTCGCTGGAGGAGCGTATCAACGGACGTTGGTCCATTGACGAGATCCGTCATCCGGAGACCGGCGCGGTGCTGGTAGAAGAAGACACTATCATTTCTCCTAAGCAGGCCAAGGCTGTGGTTGCGGCTGGAATCACCAAGGTTCATATCCGGAACATGCTGAGCTGCCGTCAGAGACTGGGTGTCTGCGCCAAGTGCTATGGTGCCAACATGTCCAACGGACTGCCGGTTCGCTTGGGCGAGGCAGTCGGAATTATTGCGGCACAGTCCATCGGTGAGCCTGGTACTCAGCTGACCATGCGTACCTTCCATACAGGCGGTGTTGCAGGCGGCGACGATATCACACAAGGTCTTCCCCGTGTACAGGAGCTGTTTGAGGCCCGTAAGCCCCGCGGACTTGCGATTATCGCGGAGTTTGGCGGAGAGGTGTCCGAGAACATCACCCGTAAAAAGCGTGAGATTATCGTGACCAATCCGGAGACCAAGGAAGCCAAGGCCTATATTATTCCGTATGGCGCTCGTCTGAAGGTAACGGACGGACAGGTGATCGGAGCCGGTGATGAGCTGACCGAAGGTTCTGTCAATCCGCACGATATTCTGAAGATCAAGGGACTGGCTGCCGCGCAGAACTACCTGATTCAGGAAGTACAGCGCGTATACCGTCTGCAGGGTGTTGATATCAACGATAAGCACATCGAGACGATTGTTCGTCAGATGCTGCGCCGTGTCAAGGTAGAGGAGAATGGCGATACCGATATGCTGCCGGGTAGTCTGGTGGATTATCTGGAGTTTGAGGCCAAGAACAAAGAAGCGGAAGAGCAGGGCAAGATCCCGGCAACGGGCGAGCGTGTGCTGCTGGGTATTACCAAGGCTTCTCTGGCGACGGAGTCCTTCTTGTCAGCCGCTTCCTTCCAGGAGACGACTCGTGTTCTGACCGAAGCAGCGATCAAGGGTAAGGTAGATCCGCTGGTTGGCCTGAAAGAGAATGTTATTATCGGTAAGCTGATTCCGGCCGGTACCGGTATGAACCGTTATCAGCACATTCATTTTGAAAAGAATCTGACACAGGAAGAGCTGGAGATCCTGGCAGAGGAGGAGCGTCGTAAGGCTGAGGAAGAAGCTCGCCGCAAGGCTGAGGAAGCAGCGAAGAAGGCGCAGGAAGAGGAAGAAGAGGAAGATCTGGAGACGCTGGATCTGTTGGCGGACGACGAAGAGGAGTCCGATCCCCAGACAGATGTCAAGGGTCAGGATGTTGTAGAATTCGACCTTGTTCCGGATGAAGAATAATAGATACAGTTATGGCC
>CAVGBV010000004.1:34752-40255 GCA_963627615.1 Alloprevotella sp. | reverse complement strand
GTTATGGCCGCACCCTTGGGTGCGGCCATATTTATTTTCTCATTTGTTTCAGAAAGAGAAGGACAGCGCATAGGAGCGTGATCCCGGCATATCCCAGAACCCAGTATAGATCGGCGGCGGAGAACACGGCTGATGCGGAGAGGACTGCTCGTTCCAGCTTCACGGCGTGCACAAAGGGAAGAGCGTTGGCGATATCGCGGAAAGCGCCGCCCACAAGATCCAGATCAAACCAGGCGCCGGAAAACCAGGCGCATAAGTTGGTAAGAAGGGCTCCGCAGAGGCCTCCGACCTGTTTTACGCTGAAAACGCTGCCGCATAAGAGTCCGAGCGCGATGAAAAAGAGAGAGGCTGGGATGAGCAGTATAAGCGCGTACAGAATGCGGATACTGGGGGTCAGTCCCAGCAGAAGTGCGGCGCCATAACAGATAACGCTTTGCAGCAAGGCGATCGGAAGACAGGGCAGAAGATAGCCCAGAATAAAGTCGGAAGCGGTCAAAGGTGTGGTATACAAACGCTCCAAAAAGGCGCTTTCACGATCTCGTGCTATCAGTGTGGCGGAGAACAGTGTCATAAAGGAAAGCCCAAATACTGTGATACCAGGCGTGAGGGTTTCGATTTCGAAAAGAGGAACGGGAATATTGGCCTGGATCGCGCTTAGCAGCAGAAGCAGCACCAACGGAAAACCAAGTCCAAAGCCAAGATGCAGCGGGTCGCGTAAGATTTCTTTGGCAGTACGGGAGGCAAAGAAAAGACTCTTCATTATACCGCCTCCTTTACGTAAGACAAAAAAGCTTTTTCCAATGTAGGACAGCCAGAAGCTTCTTTTAGCTCTGCGGGAGAGCCGAGTGCCAGAAGGCGGCCGGACTTCATGATGCCGATACGATCCGAGAGCTCTTCCGCTTCTTCCATATAATGTGTAGTCAGGATGATGGTCACACTTCCCTTTAGAGAACGGATGGCAGTCCATAGTTCGCTGCGGGCCAGAACATCCAGTCCCAGAGAAGGTTCATCCAGAAACAGAATCTTAGGAGAACCGACGAGGGCCATGGCGATGCTCAACCGCCGCATCCAACCGCCGGAGAGCTTTCCGGCCCGCTTTTTCAGGATGGATTCCAGATGAAACTGTTGTGTGAGAGTGCGAATGCGTTCGGCCTTCTGCTCCGAAGAGAGGCCGTAAGCACCGCACAGCAACGAGAGGTTTTCCAGGACAGTGAGATTGGGCGCCACGGCTGTTTCCTGCGGAGAGACGCCGATTTCCTGCTTGACTCCGGCCAGATCGGTCAAAATGCTGTGTCCGTTCAGAAGGGCGTCGCCGGAAGTAGGTCGGACCAAGCCGCAGAGCATTCGGATGGTTGTCGTTTTTCCGGCACCGTTGACGCCTAAGAGGGCAAACAGCTCTCCATGGGGCACACTAAGTGTGAGAGCGTCCACAGCAAGAGTGTCCTTGTATTTCTTGGTTAACTGAAAAGTTTGAATGGCATCCATGATTTTTCTCCTTTAAGAAAACTAATGTAGTGCAACATATGTAATTTTATTATAGCATGATTTTGGAGCGTGTCAATTGCCTGCGCAAAATCTTTTAAAATGCGGGAGAAATTGCTTGACACAGATGGAATGCGGTGCTATACTATTATAGTATGCGAAAATTGCCTTGTGCATCTGCACAGTCATAGATTCGCAGTTTCGCTTGTTGGCTGCAACACAACAGGGTATTATTCAAACAGGAGGTGCAAATATATGCCTACTTTTAACCAGCTCGTTAGAAAAGGAAGACAGGTTAGCGTTAAGAAGTCTACCGCTCCGGCTCTGCAGAAGGGATGGAACTCTCTGAAGAAGAGCACGACCGATATTTCTTCTCCGCAGAAGCGTGGCGTTTGTACAGTAGTTAAGACTGATACGCCGAAGAAGCCGAACTCCGCTCTTCGTAAGATCGCCCGTGTTCGCCTGAGCAATGGTATCGAAGTTACCGCGTATATCCCCGGCGAAGGCCACAATCTTCAGGAGCACAGTGTTGTTCTGATCCGTGGCGGACGTGTTAAGGATATGCCTGGTGTACGTTACCATATCGTTCGTGGTACGCTGGATACCGCAGGCGTGGCCAAGCGTAAGCAGGCCCGTTCTAAGTACGGTGCTAAGCGTCCGAAGTAATTTTTAGTAAGTAACATTTTTCGAGTTTCAATACGCATGGATTGTATTTGTGCAAAGTGCGAAAGTACCGACACGTTAGTTGCAGCGCGGGAGGAACTGTGCCGGAAGCGCGAATCACAGCGTATGTGAGTACCGATAAGCCGTATAGGCTTGCGAATTAATCCAAAACTGATTAAGGAGGGAAGAATCGTGCCTAGAAAAGGACATGTATCCAAGAGAGAAGTTCTTCCGGATCCGTTGTACAACAGCAAGGTTGTAACCAAGCTGATCAACAACATCATGCTGGACGGTAAGAAGGGCGTAGCCCAGAAGATCGTTTACGGTGCATTTAACCGTGTAGCAGAGAAGACCGGTAAGGACGCGATGGAAGTATTTGAGACGGCGCTGAATAATATTATGCCGGCTCTGGAAGTTAAGGCAAGACGAGTAGGTGGTGCGACCTACCAGGTACCGATGGAAGTTCGTCCGGAACGCCGTCAGACCCTGGGACTGCGCTGGCTGACCACTTATTCCCGTAACCGCAGCGAGAAGACCATGGAAGAGCGCCTGGCCAATGAGATCATGGACGCTGCCAACAACAGCGGTTCCGCTGTAAAGAAGAGAGAAGATACGCATAAGATGGCTGAGGCCAACAGAGCGTTCGCTCACTTCCGTTTCTAAGTTGACAGGAGGAAATAATTTTGGCAAGAGAATATTCGTTGGAGAATACCAGAAATATTGGTATTATGGCTCATATCGATGCGGGTAAGACAACTCTGACCGAGCGTATCCTCTTTTATACCGGAAAGACGCATAAGATCGGTGATACCCATGAGGGTACCGCGCAGATGGACTGGATGGAGCAGGAGCAGGAGAGAGGTATCACGATTACATCTGCTGCTACAACTTGCTTCTGGAAGGGAAATCGTATCAATATCATCGATACTCCGGGACATGTAGACTTTACCGTTGAGGTAGAGCGTTCTCTGCGTGTACTGGACGGCGCGATCGGCGTTTTCTGTGCTAAGGGCGGTGTTGAGCCTCAGTCTGAGACCGTATGGCGTCAGGCAGACGAGTACCATGTACCGAGAATGGCGTTCGTAAACAAGATGGACATCATGGGCGCGGATTTCTACAACGCTGTCAGCATGATGAAGGAGCGTCTGAGTGCCAATGCGGTGCCGATCCAGCTTCCGATTGGCAAAGAGGATGATTTCAAGGGCGTTATTGACCTGATGAATATGAAAGCCTACATCTATAATGATGATAAGGGCACAGATATTTCTGAGACCGAGATTCCGGAAGACATGAAGGATCAGGCTGAGGAATATCACAACAACATGGTAGAGTCCATCTGCGAGACCGATGACGATCTGATGATGGCATACCTGGAAGGTGAAGAAGTTACGATTGAACAGCTGCAGAAGGCAATGCGCGCTGCGGTTTGTGCGACCAAGATGGTTCCGGTACTGTGCGGTACCGCATATCGTAACAAGGGTGTTCAGAAGCTGCTGGATGCAGTTGTTGCATACATGCCGGCTCCGACCGACGTTCCTTCTATTAAGGGAACGCTGCTGGACGGTGAGACGGAAGAGTTCCGTCATTCTTCTGACACTGAGCCTTTCGCTGCACTGGCGTTTAAGATCATGGTTGACCCGTTTGTGGGTAAGCTGGCGTTCTTCCGGGTATATTCCGGTGTAGCCAATGCAGGTTCTTATGTACTGAATTCCGTTAAGGGCAAGAAGGAGCGTCTGGGACGTATCCTGCAGATGCACGCGAATAAGCGTCAGGATCTGGATACTGTATACGCTGGTGATATCGCTGCTGCCGTTGGACTGAAGTTCACGACAACCGGTGATACCCTGTGTGATGAGCAGCATCCGATCGTGCTGGAGTCCATGGTGTTCCCGGAGCCCGTTATCTCTGTTGCTATCGAGCCCAAGACCAAGGCTGGTCAGGAGAAGATGGGTATCGCGCTGGCTAAGCTGGCAGAAGAGGACCCGACCTTCCGTACCTACACCAACCAGGAGACTGGTCAGACCATTATCTCTGGTATGGGTGAGCTGCATCTGGAGATTATCGTAGACCGTCTGATGCGTGAGTTCAAGGTAGAGGCGAATGTAGGCGCACCCCAGGTAGCCTATAAGGAAGCTCTGTCCAAGGAAGTCGACGTGGAAGGCAAGTTCGTCCGTCAGTCCGGTGGACGTGGTCAGTATGGTCATTGTAAGGTTCGCTTCTATCCGACCGACCCCAATGGCGAGAAGCTGTACGAGTTCGTCAACGCGATCGTCGGCGGCGCGATTCCGAAGGAGTATATCCCTGCGGTAGACGCTGGTATTCAGGAAGCGATGCAGAGCGGCGCTCTGGCAGGCTACCCGGTTCTGGGTGTTCGCGCAGAGTGCTACGACGGATCCTATCATGAAGTAGACTCTTCTGAAATGGCGTTCAAGATCGCCGGTTCCATGGCCTTCAAGGAGGCTATGCGTAAGGGCGGTTCCACGCTTCTGGAGCCTATGATGAAGGTAGACGTTACGGTACCGGAGGAGTACATGGGCGATATCATCGGCGACATCAACTCCCGCCGCGGCCGTATTGAAGGTATGGATTCCAGAAACGGAGCATCCATCGTACACGGTTTCGTACCGTTGGGCGAGATGTTCGGTTATGCGACCGACCTGCGTTCCAAGACACAGGGCCGTGGAGTTTACACCATGCAGTTCCATTGCTATGAGCCTGTACCGAAGAGCATTCAGGAAAAGGTACTGGACAGCAAGGGCAAGCAGTAAGAAAAATTGTATAATAGCGGGACCCTTTCAGAAATTCTTCGTGAATTTTTGAAAAGGGTCTTGCAAAAAACGCCTAAACCCGCTATAATAGCAACAGGCGTATAAAAAATAATTAGGAGGATTCAAAAATGGCTAAGGTTAAATTTGAAAGAACCAAACCCCATATTAACATCGGTACCATTGGTCACGTTGACCATGGTAAGACTACTCTGACCGCTGCAATTACCAAGACTCTGCATGAGAGACTGGGTACCGGCGAGACCGTTGCTTTCGATAAGATCGATAAGGCTCCGGAAGAGAGAGAGCGTGGAATCACCATTTCTACTTCTCACGTTGAGTATGAGACCGAGAAGCGTCATTATGCTCATGTTGACTGCCCGGGACATGCTGACTATGTAAAGAACATGATCACTGGTGCTGCTCAGATGGATGGCGCTATCCTGGTAGTAGCTGCTACCGATGGCCCGATGGCTCAGACTCGTGAACACATCCTGCTGTCCCGTCAGGTAGGCGTTCCTTACATCGTAGTATTCCTGAACAAGTGCGATATGGTTGACGATGAGGAAATGCTGGAGCTCGTTGAGATGGAG
>CAVGBV010000004.1:32318-34742 GCA_963627615.1 Alloprevotella sp. | reverse complement strand
GCGATATGGTAGACGACGAAGAGCTGCTGGAGCTGGTTGAGATGGAAGTTACCGAAGCTCTGGAAGAGTATGGTTTCGAGGGCTGCCCGATCGTTCGCGGTTCTGCTCTGATGGCTCTGCAGGATCCGTTCAGCGAGTGGGGCGACAAGATCCTTGAGCTGATGAACACTGTAGACGAGTATATCCCGGCTCCTGAGCGTGATGCTGATAAGCCGTTCCTGATGCCTGTTGAGGACGTATTCTCCATCACTGGTCGTGGTACTGTTGCTACCGGCCGTGTTGAGCGTGGTGTCCTGAAGCTGAACGACTCCGTTGAGCGTGTAGGTCTGCACGGTGAGACCAAGGCTTATGTTGTTACCGGTATCGAGATGTTCCACAAGCTGCTGGATGAGGCTCAGGCTGGTGATAATATTGGCGCTTTGCTGCGTGGTATTCAGAGAAACGAAATCGAGAGAGGACAGGTTCTGGCTAAGCCCGGTACTGTAACTCCTCACCACAAGATTAAGGGCCAGGTATACGTTCTGAAAAAGGAAGAAGGCGGACGTCATACTCCGTTCCTGACCAACTATCGTCCTCAGTTCTATTTCAGAACAACTGACGTTACGGGTGTTATCACTCTGCCGGAAGGCGTTGAGATGTGCATGCCTGGCGATCACGTTGAGATGACGATCGAGCTGATCTACCCGGTAGCTATGGAGAAGGGTCTGCGTTTCGCTATCCGTGAGGGTGGCCGTACCGTAGGTTCCGGTTCCGTTACCGAGATCATCGAGTAATTTCTGATAGAATTTAAGCCTCTGCCTTCGGGCAGAGGCTTTTTTGTATATCATTGATGAACAAAGTGCAAAAATACTTGATTTTTCCTATAAAATATGATATTCTCATAGGGATCGGCCGCATACTTGCGGCAATAGGTTGGAGAGGATGAAAGAGTATGAGCGAAGAACAGGATAAGTTTGAAAAACGCCGTAAAGAGGCGGCAAAGAGAAAGAAAAAGCTGCAGAAGATGCAGAATTCCAAGATTAAGCCCGGAACCAAGAGAGCGTTGGGGATCGCGGGAGGCTCGATCCTGGCCGTTTTACTGGTAGCGGTTATTGTCGTTGCCAATGCTGGTTTTACCAGACGGATGGTAACGGCTTTGGAAGTCGGCGACCAGAAGGTAAGTTCCGCGGAATTCAGCTACTATTATGTACAGCAGGCTCTGAGTACTTATAATATGTATTATCAGTACACAGACGGTTCCTATGTTCCGTTTGATACGGGCAAGTCCCTGAATAAGCAGAAGTATTCCGATACGCAGACATGGGAAGATTTTTTTGTAGAGTCTGCGGTTTCCGCGGCGCAGAATATCAAGACGTTGGTGCAGGCAGCGCAGGCTGAGGGATTTACGCTGTCTGAGAGCGGCAAGGCCGAAGTGGAGAGTACGATGACCAGCCTTGCGACCCGCGCGACGCAGCAGAAGGTTTCGCTGGATCGGTATCTGACGTCGATCTATGGTGTCGGGATGAATGAGAGCCTGATGCGTTCGATTCAGATGGATTATCAGCTGGCGACAGAGTATGAGGATGATCTGAAGGCGCGCCCGGAATATACAACGGATGAACTGGAAGACTATTACCAGAACACGGTAAAGGATACGTATACGTATGTGGATATCCGTTATATGTCCTTTAACAGAGTGGAAGCGACCGATTCTACCGAGGGCAAGACGGTGGAGCAGGCCAAGGCGGAAGCGGAAGAGTTCATTGATGGAATTACCAGCGAAGAGAAATATTCCGATCGTGTAATCGAAGTTAAGACCGAGAATGCCAAGAAGTCTGAGGATTATGATCCGACGGCGGAGATCACGGATAACAGTAAGCGTACGGCGGTAAGCGCCAGCACACTGAAGAGCCTGGATGCGAATCTGGGTGAGTGGGCCTTTGCCGATGGCAGAGCAGCCGGAGATGTTGCGGTCGTTGAGAATGGTTCCGGTACGGGTTATTTTGCGGTTTACATGGTGACGCCTGCCTATCGCTATGATTACCATACGATGGATGTCCGTCAGATCTATGTGAAGGTTGAGGACACTTCCGATGAGGAAGAGATGGCAACGGCCAAGAAGCGTGCCGAGGACCTGCTGGCACAGTGGAAGAGCGGAGCCGCGACAGAGGAGAGCTTTGCGGAATTGGCCAACCAGGAGTCGGATCTGGAGTCGGACGGCGGATTGGCCCAGCAGGTGACCAAGACAGACGACGCGCTTGGAGAGTGGATCTTTGATTCCAGCCGCAAGCCGGGTGATACGGCAGTAGTGGAATCCACTGCGGGATATCATGTTCTGTATATGGTAGGTGAGAATCAGGCGTACTGGGAGATCCAGGTAGAGGCAGCAAAACGCAATGCGGATTACAACGAAACCTATCAGGCGCTGCAGGATCAGTATGAAGT
>CAVGBV010000004.1:31411-32308 GCA_963627615.1 Alloprevotella sp. | reverse complement strand
GTATGAAGTAGTACGTCATGACTTTGGAATTTCTCTGAAGTCCAAGCCGTTCTGATAAGGAGAGACGATGAAACCGTCCGGATTCATTCCGGACGGTTTTTTTAGGAGGGGAAATAGAGTGCGGGTTCTGGGGATCATAAGCGAGTATAATCCATTGCATAATGGGCATGTATATCAGATGAACGAAGCCAGGAAGCAAAGCGGAGCGGATGCGCTGGTGTGCGTTATGAGCGGCAACTATGTACAGCGGGGAGAAGCGGCGGTGGCGGATAAATGGCTGCGTACCCGGATGGCGCTTGCCTGCGGAGCGGACCTTGTGGTGGAGATCCCGACACTGTTTGCTATGAGCGGCGCACAGAGTTTTGCGCAGGCAGGGGTGCGTTTAGCTCTCGCTTCCGGGATCGATATCCTCTCTTTTGGCTGTGAAACGGCAGATTTTCCGTTATTAAGGCTTTTGGCGGATTTTTTAGCGAAAGAGACCAAGGAGTATAAGCGGCTTCTCCACGCGGGGTTAGCGCAGGGCAAGGGCTTTGCGGTGTCAAGAGGAGAAGCGGTACAGCAGCTTTTGGGGAATCAGGCGGCGGAGGCGCTGGTGCAGCCGGGAGTTATCCTGGGAGTGGAGTACCTAATGGCGCTGCAAAAGTACGGAGCGGAAAAAACAGAAGTATACCCGGTGCAAAGGATTGGGAGCGCACATGGAGCGGAGGATGCCCAGGGAGAATATATTTCGGCATCGGCCATTCGCAGGAGGCTGCGTGCCGGCCTTTCCTGTGAGGAAGCGATGCCGCAGTCTTCGGGACAGCTGTGGCAGCAGGAAAGGATGCCGGATCCGGCTGTTTTTACCCGACAATTCTATTGGAAACTGGCGGAAAAGGGAGAACGTGTGCTGGCGGAGAC
>CAVGBV010000004.1:0-31401 GCA_963627615.1 Alloprevotella sp. | reverse complement strand
CGGCGAAGGCCTGGAGAACCGGATAGCGCGATGCGCGAAACGGTATTGTTCTATGGAGGAGCTGGTGCAGGAGGTGTCCTGTAAGCGTTATCCGGCGGCGAGGATTCGGCGGGGGCTTATGAATTTTTGCTTAGGGATTACCGAGGAGACACGTCGTAGAGTCGGCTGGGAAAACGGGCCGTCGTATTTACGAATATTGGGGATCGGTCCGCAGGGAGAAGCGTTGTTGAAGCGGATCCGGGAAAAAGCGGAGTTGCCGATTCTGACACAGCCGGCGGGAGAGCTGGCGGATCTTACCAGACAGGCACAGGAGCTGTTCCGGGAGGAAACACGATATACGGATTATTATACCCTTGCTTTGCCGGGAGCAATGTGGCAGGGCCGGGGTCGGGAGTATCACGAAAAAATACTGAAAAATAAAGAAAACAAGAGATAATAAGAGAAAACAAGAGATATGCAAAGAAAATGATGGATAATTAAAGAAAACGGAAGTTGCCTATATAGGGCGAAATGAGTAAACTATACACTGTTAGCACTCAAGAGAGTGGAGTGCTAACAGAGAAAACGAATTTATGCGAAGAACCGGCAAAATGGCGGAGCATTTGAGGAGGTTAATGATTATGAAGTTAGTACCTTTGGGCGATAAGATCGTCGTAAAGCAGTTAGAGGCTATGGAAACTACAAAGGGCGGAATCATCCTGACGACTCAGTCTCAGGAGAAGCCGCAGGAAGCGGAAGTTATCGCGGTAGGCCCCGGCGGAATCGTTGACGGCAAGGAAGTCAAGATGGAAGTCAAGGCCGGAGATAAGGTAATTTACTCCAAGTATGCTGGCACGACTGTAAAGCTGGACGGCGAAGAGTATATTATTGTAAAGCAGAATGATATTCTGGCTATTGTAGAAGATTAAGGAGGATGATGAATTATGTCTAAGGATATTAAGCATGGAACCGAAGCAAGAAACGCATTGGAGAGAGGCGTAGATCTTCTGGCGGATACCGTCAAGATTACGCTGGGCCCCAAGGGACGTAATGTTGTTCTGGATAAGAAGTATGGTACTCCGCTGATCACCAACGATGGCGTGACCATCGCTAAGGAGATCGAGTTGGAGGACCCGTTTGAGAATATGGGTGCGCAGCTTGTAAAGGAAGTTGCGACCAAGACCAATGATGCGGCTGGTGACGGTACTACGACAGCAACCGTTCTGGCGCAGGCTATGATTCAGGAAGGTATGAAGAATATCGCTGCCGGAGCTAACTCCATTATTCTGAGAAGAGGTATGCAGAAGGCGACTGAGGCTGCCGTAGAGTCGATCAAGGCGATCAGCACCCCGGTAAACGGTAAGAATCACATTGCTCAGGTAGCGGCGATCTCTGCCGGCGATAAGGAAGTCGGAGCAATGGTTGCCGACGCGATGGAGCGTGTGTCCAAGGACGGCGTTATTACGGTAGAAGAGTCCAAGACCATGAATACCGAGCTGGACCTGGTAGAAGGTATGCAGTTTGACCGTGGTTATCTGTCCGCTTACATGGCAACCGATATGGATAAGATGGAAGCGGTTCTGGACAATCCGTATATCCTGATTACCGATAAGAAGATCAGCAATATTCAGGAGATCCTGCCGGTTCTGGAGCAGATTGTACAGCAGGGCGGCCGTCTGCTGATTATTGCAGAGGATGTAGAAGGAGAGGCATTGGCGACACTGGTTGTCAACAAGCTGCGTGGCACCTTTAACTGTGTGGCGGTTAAGGCGCC
Source organism: Alloprevotella sp. (assembly GCA_963627615.1). Lineage (GTDB taxonomy): Bacteria > Bacillota > Clostridia > Lachnospirales > Bianqueaceae > Faecimorpha. The sequence goes on along the minus strand of CAVGBV010000004.1, from coordinate 29,648 downwards.
TGGGTTTGGCGACCGCAGAAAGGCAATGCTGGAGGATATCGCGGTTCTGACCGGCGGTACTGTAATTTCTCAGGAAGTCGGCCTGGAGCTGAAGGAAGCGACCATGGATATGCTTGGCCGTGCCAAGACTGTTAAGGTTCAGAAGGAGAACACCATCATCGTAGACGGTATGGGTGATCCGAACGCGATCAAGGCTCGTGTTGCTCAGATCAGAACGCAGATTGGTGAGACGACTTCTGAGTTCGATAAGGAGAAGCTGCAGGAGCGTCTGGCTAAGCTGGCCGGCGGCGTAGCGGTAATCAAGGTCGGCGCTGCTTCTGAAGCAGAGATGAAGGAGAAAAAGCTGCGTATGGAGGATGCTCTGGCAGCAACTCGCGCGGCAGTAGAAGAAGGTATTGTCTGCGGCGGCGGCAGCGCATACATCCACGCAATCAAGGCGACGCAGGAAGTAGCGGATTCTCTGACCGGCGACGAGAAGACCGGCGCTAATATCATCGTTAAGGCACTGGAAGCTCCTCTGCGTCAGATCGTAACCAATGCGGGTCTGGAAGGCTCTGTTGTTGTCAACAAGCTGAAGGAGTCCAAGGAAGGCACCGGCTTCAATGCTCTGACCGAAGAGTATGTAGATATGGTAGCGGAAGGCATCATCGATCCTGTCAAGGTTACGAGAAGCGCACTGCAGAATGCGACATCGGTTGCTTCTACACTGCTGACGACCGAGGCCGTAGTAGCGGATCATCCGGCTCCGGAACCGGCTATGCCCGCGGGAGCAGGCGCCGGCATGGGCGGAATGATGTAATAATTAGTTGAATTATTAACAGCCACAGCATCTTAGTTTGCTGTGGCTGTTTTTGTATGAAAGGAGGGATGGGCATGAACCATCCCCTCTTTTTAGAATTTAAAATAAAAAAGCGAACACAAAATGTGTTCGCTCAAGGCGTCACCCAGATTTGAACTGGGGGTTAAGGTGTTGCAGACCTCTGCCTTACCACTTGGCTATGACGCCGGATGACCCGTGGGAGAATCGAACTCCCGTTACCGCCGTGAAAGGGCGATGTCTTAACCGCTTGACCAACGGGCCGTATGTCTCAGATCAGAGACGATATATATTCTATCATTAGACTTAGGAAATGTCAAGCTTTTTTTCAAAAAAAGAAAAAAGAATTTCTAATTGCAATTTTTTCTTGATTTTTGCTTGCGTTCACTGTATAGTATAATATGGGGATGAGATATTATGCATAATGATCCATGAGGGATGGATCCAATAAGGAGGACTGCGTATGATCGATTTTTTTCGGCAGTGCTTTCAGCAATATTTGAGTACTTACTCGGAAGAGATTGCAGAAGATGAGCATTTATTGAATCTCTTTGCGCCATTGTATGGCCTGGCTAACGAACAGAGCTATGAGATCTGGAGAACGTCAAATGATCTGCGGTATTATGAAGTTGGCTATCTGCTGCATTGTATGCTCCGCGATGAATCCCTCCCGCAGGAGCTGCATGACTTAGGGGAGTCTCTGCTGGAACACGGATATGATGAAATCCCATCCATTGTGCCATCGGCGGAGGAGACGGTTGAGGGCCAACTGAAACTGATTTATACAATGCTGACCAAAAACAGCACGACACGGCCGGATTTGTTTCCAACTAAAAATGAAGAATAACCTTGTACCCTGCTTTTGTAGCAGGGTATTCGTATCTAATTATAATTTGTCAAAAATATTATATAATACTATTGACAAATTATAATTGGAGTGATATAATATTTCTAGCATCTGAAAGGATGCGCTGATTTGAATATAATATATAAGGAGGGCTTATTATGAATCAGAATTTTACACAGAAATCCATGGAGGCGATTCGCACTGCGCAGGAGACTGCGACGGATCACGGTCATGTCCAGATTGAGCCTATCCATATCCTATATGCGCTGCTGACGCAGGACAGCAGTTTGATTGCAGCATTGCTTGGCCGGATGGGAGTGGACACGTCCAGCATGGAGAAGGCATGCGAAGCGGCGATGTCCAAGATCGGTTCTGTATCGGGACCGGGCCGGGAGGCAGATAAAGTATATATTTCACAGGCAACCGACCGTTTGATGAATGACAGTGCCAAACAGGCGAAATCCATGAATGATGAGTATATTTCCGTGGAGCACCTGTTCCTGGCGCTTCTGGATTGCCGGGATTATGCGGTACAGGATGTGCTGCGCAATTATGCGATTACCAAGGACGCCTTTCTTAAGGTGCTGATGGATGTGCGGGGCAATACCCGAGTAACGACGGATACACCGGAAGAGACCTATGAAGCGTTGAAAAAGTACGGACAGGATCTGGTAGAGGCGGCCAGAGCGCATAAGCTGGATCCGGTAATCGGACGAGATGCGGAGATTCGTAATGTCATCCGTATCCTGTCCCGAAAGACCAAGAACAATCCGGTACTGATCGGTGAACCAGGTGTAGGTAAGACGGCAATTGCCGAAGGCCTGGCACAGCGTATCGTGCGTGGCGATGTCCCGGATGGGCTGAAGGATAAAACCGTATTTTCATTGGATATGGGTGCGCTGATTGCCGGTGCCAAGTATCAGGGCGAATTTGAGGAGCGTCTGAAATCGGTTCTGAATGAAGTGAAGAGTTCGGAAGGAAGGATTATTCTTTTCATTGATGAGCTGCATACGATTGTAGGCGCCGGAAAAACACAGGGCGCAATGGATGCGGGCAACCTGCTGAAGCCTATGCTGGCGCGTGGCGAGCTGCATTGTATCGGCGCGACGACACTTAATGAATATCGTCAGTATATTGAAAAGGACGCGGCGCTGGAACGGCGTTTCCAGCCGGTTATGGTTGAGGAGCCGACGGTAGAGGACACGATCTCCATTCTGCGTGGACTGAAGGAAAGGTATGAGGTCTTCCATGGCGTCAAGATTATGGATAACGCTTTGGTAGCGGCCGCGACTTTGTCCAACCGGTATATTACGGACCGTTTTCTGCCGGATAAGGCGATAGATCTGGTTGATGAGGCCTGTGCAACCATTCGTACAGAGATGGATTCCATGCCATCCGAGATCGATGAGATCTCCCGCAAGATTATGCGTCTTGAGATCGAGCAGACGGCACTGAAGAAGGAGACAGACACTCTGTCCAAGGAGAGGCTGGAGGATCTGACGCACGAGCTGGATGAGCTGCGGGACCAGATGAAGGTCATGAAGGCTCATTATGAGCAGGAAAAGGATTCTATTGGTAAGGTGCAGCGGTTGCGTGAAGAGATCGAACAGGTCAATGCGGAGATCGAGAAAGCGCAGATGTCCTATGATCTGAATAAGGCGGCAGAACTGAACTATGGTAAGCTGCCTGCCTTGAAGAAAGAGCTGGAAGAGGCGGAAGCCGCTTCTAAGGCGGAAGGTGCGCATCATGAATATATGCGTGACGCTGTTACAGAGGATGAGATCGCTGAGATCGTGGCACGCTGGACGGGAATTCCGGTAACCAAACTGATGGAGACGGAGAGGGCTAAGCTGCTGCATCTGGCGGATGTCCTGCACGAGAGAGTCATCGGACAGGATGAAGCGGTAGAAAAAGTGACGGAGACGATTCTGCGTTCCCGTGCCGGAATTCAGGACCCGAACCGACCGATTGGTTCGTTCATGTTCCTGGGCCCGACAGGTGTGGGTAAGACAGAACTTGCCAAAGCATTGGCGGCGACCTTGTTTGACGATGAAAAGAATCTCGTGCGAATCGATATGAGCGAATACATGGAGAAGCATTCGGTATCCCGACTGATCGGAGCGCCTCCGGGATATGTCGGCTACGATGAGGGCGGACAATTGACGGAAGCGGTACGCCGCCATCCGTACAGTGTAGTGCTGTTTGATGAGGTGGAAAAGGCGCATCCGGATGTCTTTAATGTATTGCTGCAGGTGCTGGATGATGGTCGTATCACGGATTCTCATGGCCGTACAGTGGACTTTAAGAATACGCTTCTGATCCTGACTTCCAATCTGGGCTCTCAATATTTGCTGGATGGAATTGAGCCGAATGGCGAAATTTCCAAGGAGGCTAGGGATAATGTGGAGAATCTGCTCAAATCCTCTTTCCGTCCGGAGTTTCTGAACCGTTTGGATGAGATTGTATTCTATAAGCCGTTGACCAAGCAGGAGATCAGTAAGATTGTAGACCTGATGATTCACAGTCTGTCCGAGCGTCTGAAGGAGCAGCAGCTGGGTGTAGAACTGACAGAAGCTGCCCGGGATTACATTGTGGAGAACGGCTATGATCCGATCTATGGCGCGCGTCCGTTACGCCGTTATATCCAGAGCAATGTAGAAAACATGATCGCACGCAGAATCATCGAAGGAGATGTACATGAAGGAACGGTTATGACCGTAGACGCAAACGAAAACGGTCTGTATCTGAAATAATATTGCAAAACATTTAGAAACCAGAGAACTCGGGTACACCTAAGAGCCTCGCGCTCAAAAGTGTACCCGAGTTTTTTTAGAATCCAGAGAAAACCATAAAATTCTGGTACACTCTCCATATCAAAAAGAAGAATAAAATAAATTATAAAAAGATGAAAAAATCCTTGCATTTCGAAAAAGGTTGTATTATAATAAAGCTTAGCCTGTTTTCGTATGGGTGGAGTCTGCCTTGAAAACAGTGTGAGCCTTCGGTTGAAAAACGAGAAGGCGAATTGTAAACTTCTCGCAACGGAGAAGGATGAAAATTTATAGGAGGTGCTTGAAGAAAATGGCACGTATTGCTGGTGTTGATTTACCCAGAGAGAAGCGCGTTGAGATCGGTCTGACCTACATCTATGGCATTGGTCGTACCAGTTCTAAGCGTATTCTCGCAGAAGCAGGTATTGATCCGGATACCCGCGTTCGTGATCTGACTGATGAGCAGGAAGCCAAGCTGAGAGAGATCATTGATCGTTCCCAGATCGTAGAAGGTGATCTGCGCAGAGAGATCGCGATGAATATCAAGAGACTGACGGAGATTGGTTGCTATCGTGGAGTTCGTCATAGGAGAGGTCTGCCTGTCCGTGGCCAGAACACCAAGAATAACGCTCGTACCCGTAAAGGCCCGAAGAGAACCGTGGCTAATAAGAAGAAGTAATCAGGAGGTTAGGAAATGGCAAAGAAAGCTGCAGCAGCTGCTGCTAAGAAAGTAGTGCGCCGTCGTAACCGCAAGAATGTTGAAAAGGGTCAGGCGCATATTCAGTCCACATTTAATAATACAATTGTTACCCTTACCGATACCGCAGGTAATGCTCTTTCTTGGGCAAGCGCAGGTGGTTTGGGATTCAGAGGCTCCCGTAAGAATACGCCGTTTGCTGCACAGATGGCAGCGGAAACCGCAGCGAAGGCTGCAATGGAGCATGGTCTGAAGACGGTTGAAGTATTTGTAAAGGGTCCCGGTGCGGGCCGTGAGTCTGCCATCCGTGCGTTGCAGGTAGCAGGTCTTGAGGTTACGATGATCACGGATGTTACGCCGGTTCCTCATAACGGATGCCGTCCGCCGAAGCGCAGAAGAGTCTAATTAGGAGGTATTAGGAAGATGGCAGTGAATAAAGATCCGATTCTGAAAAGATGTAGATCTCTTGGCCTGGAGCCGATGTATCTGGGTATCAACAAGAAGTCTAAGAGAGAATTAAAGAGAGCTAACCGGAAAGTCAGCGAGTATGGACTGCAGCTGCGCGAGAAGCAGAAGGCAAAGTTCATCTATGGCGTTCTGGAGAAGCCGTTTAGAAATTACTACGAGAAGGCCGTTAAGATGTCCGGTATGACCGGTCTGAATCTGATGGTTATGCTGGAGACCCGTCTGGACAACGTAATGTTCCGTCTGGGATTTGCCAGAACCCGTGCAGAGGCTAGACAGATCGTAGATCACAAGTTTGTACTGGTGAACGGTAAGCAGGTTAATATTCCTTCCTATCAGGTCAAGGCTGGAGATACAGTTGAGATCAAGGAGAAGTGCAAGACATATCAGCGTATGAAGGACATTCTGGATGCGACCGCTGGCCGTGTTGTTCCGGAGTGGCTGGATTGCGACAACGAAGCGCTGAAGGCGACTATCAAGACGCTGCCGACCCGCGAGCAGATCGATGTTCCGGTTGACGAGATGCTGATTGTCGAGTTGTATTCCAAATAATTAACGTAAAGATAGTAAAGGAGGGCCCCTGTGTTAGAATTTGAAAAACCACGTATTGAAGTGTCAAAGGTTAGCGAGGATGGCACCTACGGCTGCTTTGTCGTAGAACCGTTGGAAAGAGGCTATGGAATCACTTTAGGGAACTCTTTGCGCAGAATCATGCTTTCTTCTTTACCGGGAGCTGCTGTTTCCAGCATCAAGATCGACGGAGTACTTCATGAGTTCTCCACGATCCCCGGCGTTAAGGAGGATGTTGCCGAGATTATCTTGAATCTGAAGAATCTGGCGCTTAAGGCTAACGAGGATCTTACAGAGCCGATCACCGCGTATATTGATTATCGCGGCGAGGGCGTTGTACATGCTTCAGACATCAAGCTGGACAAGAGCATCATCGAGATTGTCAATCCGGATCTTGTGATCGCCACGATTTGCGGCGGTCAGGAGAATCATCTGACCATGGAGCTGAAAATCACAGCTGGCCGTGGTTATGTAGGATCCGACAAGAATAAGAAGGATGATCAGGCTGTCGGCGTTATACCGATCGATTCATTGTATACCCCTGTACGTCGTGTCAACTTCACAGTTGAGAATACGCGTGTAGGACAGATCACGGATTATGATAAGCTGACCCTGGAGGTTTGGACGAAGGGGACAATCAATCCGCAGGAAGCGGTGAGTCTGGCGGCCAAGGTAATGAACGATCATTTGGCATTGTTCATCAACCTGTCCGACAATGCCCGTAATACCGAGATTATGGTAGAAAAGGAAGAGGACCAGAAGGAGAAGGTTCTGGAGATGACCATCGAAGAACTGGATCTATCGGTTCGTTCCTACAATTGCCTGAAGCGTGCGGGTATTAACACCGTTGAAGATCTGACCAACAAGTCAGAGGATGAGATGATGAAAGTACGGAATCTGGGACGCAAGTCTTTGGACGAAGTGTTAGGAAAGCTGGAAGAGCTGCATTTGAAGCTGAAGCCCAGCGAGGAATAAATTCTCATCGGCCCGGATCATCCGGACAGAGGGAAGAGCTTAGATTAATTTAGAATTTTCAGGAGGTTTATTATGGCTGGATACAGGAAGCTCGGAAGAACTTCTGCTCAGCGTAAGGCAATGCTGAGAAGTCTGACAACGGATCTGTTGTATCATGGCCGGATCACCACCACCGTTACGCGTGCAAAGGAAGTTCGCCGTCAGGCTGAAAAGCTGATCACGCTGGCGGTTCGTGAGAAGGACAATTATGAGACCGTTACAGTAACGCAGAAGGTTCCGAAGAAGACCGCGGATGGCAAGCGCGTTAAGGAAGTAGTGGACGGCAAGAAGGTTACAGTATACGAAGAAGTAACAAAGACGATCAAGAAGGATAAGCCTTCCAGACTGCATGCTCGTCGTCAGATGATGCAGGTGTTCTACGATGTAGTTGAGACACCGGCAGACGGCGTTAAGAAGCGCAGCCTGACCAAGAAGGTCGATCTGGTTGCTAAGATGTTCGATGAGATTGGTCCGAAGTATGACAAGCGTAATGGCGGTTATACCCGTATCGTAAAGGTTGGCCCGAGAAAGGGCGACGCCGCTGAAATGGCGATCATCGAATTGGTGTAAGAGATCCGTGAAGGGGTTCGCCGCGAAGGTCGAACCCCTTTATTGTATCTGCGTGAAACCGGCGGACGTATGTGCGCCGCCAGGGGAAAGGAAGCCGCGTATGGAATGGATGGTAGAAGCAAAAGGAGTCTCCTTTGAATATCCGGTATATGATGAAAACGGCAATGAGACCGGGTCTGTGCGGGCCATTGACCATGTGGACATTGAAGTAAAAAAAGGAGAATTTGTAGCGGTATTGGGCCATAATGGCTCAGGAAAATCCACATTTGCAAGGCATATCAATGCTTTGTTCCTGCCGACAGAGGGGACGCTCAAGGTGGACGGCATGGATACCAAGGATGAGGATAAGGTATGGGATATTCGCAAGGATGCCGGTATGGTATTTCAGAATCCGGATAATCAGATCATAGCCTCGGTTGTGGAAGAGGACGTGGCCTTTGGACCGGAAAACCTTGGGTTTGCTCCGGAACATATTCGGGCTAATGTGGATATGGGATTAAAAAGCGTTCATATGGAACGATATAAGGATGCGTCTCCGAATAAGTTGTCCGGTGGACAGAAACAAAGAGTAGCGGTAGCAGGAATTTTAGCGATGGAGCCGGAGTGTATTATTTTGGATGAGCCAACAGCGATGCTGGATCCGTCCGGACGGCGCGAAGTTATGGAAACCATCGAATATTTGAATCACGAAAAAAAGATCACGATTATATATATTACGCACCACATGGAGGAGGCCGCAAGGGCGGATCGTATTGTGGTGATGGATCATGGGCATGTCGTTATGAATGGCAGGCCCAGAGAGATTTTTTCTCAGGTGGATGCCATGAAGGCACTGGGATTGGATGTGCCGCAGGCGACGGAGCTTGCGTGGAGGCTGCGTAAGAGGGGCATTCACGTACCGCAGGATATCATGACCATGGAGGAGATGACGGAGGCCTTATGTCAATTGAAGTAAAAGATGTAAGTTACTTATATGAAGCAGGAACTCCCTTTGAGATGGCCGCTTTGAATCATGTGAGCCTGACGGTAGGTAAGGGAGAATTTATCGGATTGATCGGTCATACCGGTTCCGGAAAATCTACGCTGATTCAGCATCTGAATGCTCTTCTGGAACCAGCAAGCGGACAGGTATTGTATGATGGCCAGGATATATTTGCGGAAGAAGCCAAAAGTCGGCGTAAAGAGATACGGCAGAAGGTTGGATTGGTATTTCAGTATCCGGAACATCAGCTCTTTGAGATGACCGTTTGGAAAGACGTAGCTTTTGGTCCTACCAATATGAAACTGAGTGAGGCGCAGATCAAGGAGCGGGTTGAGTGGGCACTGGATCTTGTAGGCCTGGGACCGGAGTATTATGAGACTTCTCCTTTTGATTTATCCGGAGGACAGAAGCGCCGTGTGGCGGTAGCCGGAGTATTGGCGATGCGCCCGGAATATCTGATTCTGGATGAACCGGCGGCGGGGTTGGATCCCAGAGGGCGGGACGAGCTGTTTGACCGAATCGCGGCGCTGCGTGACAAGACCGGGATGACCGTGGTTCTTGTAAGCCATAGTATGGAAGATGTGGCTCGGTATGTGGACCGGATTCTGGTGATGGATCATGGAAAGTTAATGTATGACGATACGCCGGGAGAGGTTTTTCAGCACAAGGAAGAGCTGGAAGCCATGGGGCTCGCGGTGCCCAAAATCTCCGAGCTGGGAGTGCTGCTGCGTCGGCGCGGCTATGAGATCCCTAAGGATGTGATCCGGATGGATCAAATGGAGGAAGTGCTGGCCGGTATTTTCGGAAAGGAGGAGAACGGATGCTCCGGGACATAACGATTGGACAGTATTATCCGGCAGATTCAGTGATCCATCGCCTGGATCCACGGGTGAAGCTGGCGGCAACATTTTTGTTTATCATTTCGATCTTTTGCGTCAACAGTTTTTTGGGCTTTGCGCTGGCGATTCTGATGTTTATCTGGGTTGTCCGGAAGGCAACGATTCCCTTCTCCTATTTGCTGAGAGGGTTGAAAGCGATTTTTATCCTGCTGATCTTTTCTGTGGTGATGAACCTGCTGCTGAATCGTCAGGGAAATGTGCTGGTTCAGTTCTGGATTATAACGATTACAGATCAGGGCGTGTACAACGCGGCCTTTTTGGGACTTCGACTGATCCTGTTGGTTGTAGGCAGTTCGCTGATGACCTTAACAACGACTCCGTTGGAGCTTACGGATGGACTGGAAAAATCCATGCGTCCATTGAAAAAAATCCATGTGCCGGTGCATGAGATCGCGATGATGATGAGTATCGCCTTGCGGTTTATTCCGATTCTGCTGGAGGAAACGGATAAGATTATCAAGGCACAGCAGGCACGGGGCGCGGATTTTGAAACAGGCAGCCTGATGCAGCGGGCCAAGGCGATGGTGCCGATTCTGGTGCCGCTCTTTATCTCGGCATTCCGCCGGGCGGATGATCTCGCGACAGCGATGGAAGCCAGATGTTATCGCGGCGATGTAGGACGGACCCGGATGAAAGAGATGATCTATACCAAGGAGGATAAAATCGCCTATGGGATTGTCTTTGCGGCGGTGGCGCTTTTGATTGCCACACGATTTGTACCTACGCTGCCGCAGATACTGGAGATGGTGGGCGGTGTCCTGTGAGCAGGCGGATTCGGCTGACCATTGCGTATGATGGAACCAATTATGCGGGATGGCAGCGTCAGAAGAATGGAATCGCTGTACAGCAGAAGATTGAAGAAGCCTTTTACAGTCTTTTTTCTGAACGGGTAACCGTGGATGCCTCAGGAAGGACGGACGCGGGAGTTCATGCGTTGGGCCAGGTAGGCGCCGTTACGCTGGAACACTCGATCCCTGTGGAGAGGCTGGCATTGGCGCTAAACAGCTTCCTGCCGGAAGATATCCGGATTTTGGAGGCAAGAGAAACCGCCGCTGAGTTTCACCCGCAGTTTCAGGCAAAGCGCAAGACATATCGATACAGCTATTATAATGGAGCGTTTTTGCTGCCGCAGTACAGGCTGTACATGGCGCATATCCATGAGCCGTTGGATCTGGAACGGATGCAGAGTGCGGCGGATGACCTCGTGGGTGAACACGATTTTGCGGCGCTCAGCAGTGCGCAGAGAACCGCCAAAACCTCGGTGCGTACCATTTATGAAGCCAGAGTATATAGGGATGCTTCGGATAGGAATATTGTTCATATCGAAGTTACGGGCAATGGATTTTTGTACAATATGGTGCGGATTATTGCGGGGACCCTGGCGGATATCGGACGGGGAAGAATGCCTGTGGAAGCGGTGCGAGAGGCGATTGAGAAAAAAGACCGGACATTGGCGGGGGTAACTGCGCCGCCGCAAGGGCTGACATTGATGCGGGTAGAGTATGGGGAGGACTGGGAATCAGGAGGTGTGATATGACTCTTTTGCACATGAAGTACGCGGTAGAGATTGCGGAGACCAATTCGATCAATAAAGCGGCCGAGCGGCTGTACGTGGGGCAGTCTACGCTCAGCCGAGCGATTAAAGAATTGGAAGCCAGCCTGGGTACGACGCTCTTTGAACGAAGCGCGAAAGGAATGGTGCTGACCCAGGACGGAGAAGTCTTTATTCGCTATGCAAAGCGTGTGCTGGAGCAGGTGGAGGAGTTGGAAAACACCTTTGGCGGCGGAAGGCAGCATAAAATGAAGTTCTCTGTTTCGGTGCCCAGAGCCAGTTATATTGCGGAAGCGTTTGCGCGATTTTCCGGGAAATTGCCCAGGGACGGCGCGGCCGAGGTGTTTTACAAGGAGACCAATTCCATGCGGGCTATTCGGAACATTCTGCAGGAGGATTATCGGCTTGGGATCATTCGATATGCGCAGAATTATGATGGATATTACCGGGTGATGATGGAGGAAAAGGGCCTGGAATACCGCACGATCACAGAGTTCCGTTATAGCTTGCTGCTGAACGCAAAAAGCCCGTTGGCGCAAAAGGAAAAGATCAGCCGGGAGGATCTGCGGGATTGTATGGAGATTGCCTATGCGGATCCGTATGTCCCCTTTTTGCCGTTTGCTGAGGTAAAAAAAGAAGAACTGCCGGATAATTCCGGACGCCGGATTTTTATATTTGAACGCGCAAGTCAGTTAGAGCTTCTGGCCAAGAATACGGACGCGTATATGTGGGTATCGCCCATCCCGGAAGAACTTTTGAGGCGGTATGGATTGATACAGGTCCCATGTGATGTCAACCGGAGAATTTATAAGGATGTTCTGATCTATCGCAAAAACTATATTTTCTCAGAATTGGATCAGATCTTTTTAGAAGAACTTGAAAAGGCAAAACAAACAATGTTTCAGTAAAAGAGAGCAGAAAATCTGCTCTCTTTTACTGAAAATCGAAAATAGGCATATCGATAAATGCAATACCGATATGAAAAAACGGCAATTCTAGTAAGGCGCGAAATATGATAGAATGAGTCGTAATATAAATTTAATATAGGAAGGTATGTCTATGAACAAGATATCCATTATCGGCACGGGAAGTGTCGGATCAACGATTGCATATTCACTGGCGATTATGGGGATGGCTTCAGAGATCGTAATGATCGACATCAATACGGAGAAGGCGCTGGGAGAAGCACTGGACATCCGTCAGGGCCTGCCCTTTTGCGCTCCATGTTCTATTTACGCGGGCAATTACTCCGATACAGCAGGATCCAATATTGTAATCCTTACCTCTGGTATTGCGAGAAAGCCTGGTCAGTCCCGTCTGGAGCTGGCGCAGACCAATGTGAATATCACCAAGAGCATTATTCCGGAGATTACCAAGTACGCTCCGGATGCTACATATATTATTGTCAGCAATCCTGTGGACATTCTGACGTATACATTTCATAAGATTTCCGGATTGCCGGAGAACCATATTATCGGTTCCGGTACGATTCTGGATACGGCACGGCTGCGTGCGCGGCTGTCCGAATGTTATAATATCAGCCAGAGCAATGTTCATGCGTATGTATTTGGAGAGCATGGGGATTCCTCTTTCATTCCGTGGTCCGTGGCCAATATCTCCAATGTGCCGATCTCAGAGTGCCAGAAGCTGATCATGCCCAACGAGAACCTGGTACAGGAGATTCATTATGATGAGATCGAGCAGTATGTGAGAAAATCCGGCAGCCGGGTAATCGCGCGCAAGGGCGCTACGTTTTACGCGGTGTCCATCTCGGTTTGCCATATCTGCAAGTGCCTGCTGAGCGGGATTGATACGACGATGACCGTATCCACCATGATGCATGGAGAGTACGGGATTGAAGATGTATGCCTGAGTACACTGAATCTTGTGGGCAAGGGCGGCGTCGGCGGTAAGGTTAATATCTCTCTGACCGCAGAGGAGACAGCCAAGTTGCAGAACAGCGCCAACACGCTCAAGGAAGTTATCAGAAATCTGGATATTTAAGAAAAATAAAGGTGGTGCGAGTAATGGAATACCGTATGGAGCATGATTCGATGGGAGAGGTCCGCGTACCTGCAGATCGTTTGTGGGGAGCGCAGACACAGCGCAGTCATGAGAATTTTAAGATAGGCATGGGCATTGAGACAATGCCCGGCGAGATTGTACATGCGTTCGGCATCCTGAAAAAGGCGGCGGCAATGGCCAATGCGGAGCTGAAGCCGGAAAAGATGACAGCAGAAAAGCTGCAGTCCATCTCGGAGGCATGTGATGAAGTAATCCGCGGCGAGCTGAACGATCATTTTCCGTTGGTCGTATGGCAGACCGGTTCCGGAACACAGTCCAATATGAATGCCAACGAAGTGATCGCTAACCGCGCCAATCAGTTGGCAGGCAAGAAGCTGTGTCATCCCAATGACGACATCAATATGAGCCAGTCTTCCAATGACACCTTCCCGACAGCGATGCACATCTCAGCGGTAATCGCCGTAGAGGACAAGCTGATTCCGGCACTGGAGAAGCTGATCGCGACATTCCGCAGGCTGGAAGCGGAGAATGAGGGGATTGTCAAGTCCGGCAGAACGCATCTGCAGGACGCGACGCCGATCCGTTTCAGCCAGGAGATTTCCGGTTGGAGAAGCAGTCTGGAGCGGGATGTAGAGCTGTTGAAGCTGGCTGCGGCGCCGCTGCATGAGCTGGCCCTGGGCGGTACGGCGGTAGGTACAGGACTGAACGCGCCGGCAGGCTTTTCAGAATTGGTTGCGGCCAAGGTTGCGGAGCTTACAGGGAAGCCGTTTGTGACAGCACCCAATAAGTTTCACGCTCTGACCTCCAAGGATGAGCTGGTATTTGCGCATGGCGCAATCAAGGCGGCGGCTTGCGATATGATGAAGATTGCCAATGATGTCCGCTGGCTGGCTTCCGGTCCCAGAGACGGTCTGGGTGAGATTCATATTCCGGAGAACGAGCCGGGTTCATCCATTATGCCGGGTAAGGTCAACCCCACGCAGTGCGAGGCCGTTACGATGGTTGCCGTACAGGTGATGGGCAACGACACCGCAGTTGCTATGGCGGCATCACAGGGTAATTTTGAATTGAATGTGTTCATGCCGGTTGCCGCTTATAATTTCCTGCAGTCCGCGAGACTGCTGGCGGAAGCGACGGTTTCCTTCAATGATAATTGCGCGGTAGGCATCACGGCCAATAAGGATAAGATGTACCATAATCTGCACAATTCGCTGATGCTTGTGACGGCGCTCAATCCTTATATCGGATATGAGAACGCTGCGAAGACGGCGAAAAAAGCGTTTAAGGATAATATTTCGCTGAAGGAAGCCTGCGTGGAGCTGGGATTCTTAACGGCGGAACGGTTTGACGAGGTGTTCCATCCGGAGCAGATGGCATAATCAGCAGATGGAGGAAATGATGAAAGTAAGTTATTTTCCGGGCTGTACTCTTCGTACCAAGGCAAAGGATTTAGATCGCTATGCGCGTCAGTGCGCAGCGCTTCTGGGGGTCGAGCTATGTGAGATTCCGGACTGGCAATGCTGCGGTGGTGTCTATATCAGTGCCAAGGACGAGATTGCGACCAAGCTGTCCAGTATCCGTGCGCTCGCAAGCGCCCGGGATGCCGGACAGCCCCTGGTCTCGGTATGTTCAGCCTGTCATAATGTAATCAAGCAGACAAATTACGCGATGCAGACGGACGAGGAGTTCGCTGCCAAGGCCAATCGCTATATGGCGCAGGATCCCGGAGAACATGCGCCATATCATGGGGAAACACAGGTATATCATTATTTGGAGATGCTCCGGGATCTGATCGGTTTCGATAAGATCCGTGAAGCGGTGGTGAACCCCTTAAAGGGACAGAAGATCGCAGCTTATTATGGATGTATGCTGCTGAGACCCGGCAAGGTTATGGAGATGGACGACGTGGAGAATCCCAGAATCATGGAAGATTTTATCCGGGCGCTGGGAGCGGAGCCGGTGATCTATCCGCAGAGAAATGAGTGCTGCGGCGGCTATGTCGTTCTGGAGGACAGTGCTTTTGCCGGAAAAAAGAGCCGGGAAGTGACAGAAGGCGCGGCCGGCTGCGGCGCGCAGCGGATCGTTACGGCATGTCCTCTATGTAAGTACAATCTGGTCAAGAGCGGAAGCCAGGTGCCCGTAGTATATTTTACAGAGCTTCTGGCGGAGGCAATGGGCGTGAAGGAGGAGGAAGAGCATGCAGAGTAAGACGGAACGTCAAAGGGAGCAGATCCTGCGGATGAGCGGTGTGAATCCCAGAAAATGCATGCGCTGCGGAAAATGTTCCGGAACCTGCCCGGCGTATGATGAGATGGAGTATCATCCGCATCAGTTTGTGTATATGGTGGAAACAGGGGAGATTGAACCCCTGCTGAAGTCGCCCTCTCTGTATAAATGTCTGTCCTGTTTTGCGTGTGTGGAGCGGTGTCCCAGAGGCGTAGAGCCCGCGAAACTGGTTGAGGCGCTCAGACTCTGTGTCATTCGGGAAAAGGAGCAGAACCATCTGAGACCGGATGAGATCCCGGGGCTTTTGGATCCGGAGATGCCCCAGCAGGCGATTGTAAGCGCCCTGCGGAAATATTCTAAGTAAGAAAGGAGAAACAGACCATGCAGAGAATTGGAGTATTCGTCTGTCATTGCGGCACCAATATTGCCGGAACGGTGGATGTGAAAGCGGTTGCAGAAGCGCTGAAAAATGAACCGGGTGTTGTTTTCTCCACAGATTATCAATACATGTGTTCTCAGGCAGGACAGGATCTGATCAAGAACGCGATTGCGGAGCACAAGCTGACCGGAGTTGTCGTATGTTCCTGTTCCCCGCGTATGCACGAAGCAACATTCCGCAAGACGGTAGCCGCGGCGGGACTGAATTCCTATATGCTGGAGATTGCCAACGTTCGTGAGCAATGTTCCTGGGTTCATAAGGAGATGCCGATCGGTACGGAAAAAGCGATTATTCTGGGCAAGGCGGCGGTAGCCAAGGTCAATCTGAACGCGCCGCTGACACCGGGAGAGAGTCCGGTAACCAAGAGAGCTCTGGTCATCGGCGGCGGTATCGCGGGCATACAGACCGCACTGGATATTGCGGATGCCGGTTTCCCGGTGGATATTGTGGAAACCAAGCCGACCATCGGCGGAAAAATGGCACAGCTGGATAAGACATTCCCGACACTGGACTGTGCAGCGTGTATTTTGACGCCCAAGATGGTGGACGTGGCGCAGAATGAGAAGATCCGTATTTTTTCATATTCTGAAGTGACAGATGTAAAGGGATTTGTCGGTAATTTCGACGTAACGATCAAGCGGAAAGCGCGGTATGTCAAAGAAGATGTGTGTACCGGATGCGGCCTGTGTACGGAGAAATGTCCGCAGAAGAGAGTTCCTAACGAGTTCAATCTGGGAATGGATCAGCGGCATGCGATCTATATCCCGTTCGCTCAGGCTGTGCCCAAAGTGGCAACCATTGATCCGCGGTATTGTATGATGCTGAAAAACGGAAAGTGCGGTGTCTGCTCCAAGGTGTGCAGCGCGGGCGCGATTGATTATAAGGCCAAGGATGAATTGATTCAGGAAAAGTACGGCGCGATCGTTGTAGCGACGGGATTTAATCCGATATCGATGGAGAAATTCGACGAGTTTGCCTATTCTCAGTCGAAGGACGTAATCACATCATTGGAGCTGGAGCGTTTGATGAATGCGGCCGGCCCCACCGGAGGTACGCTTCTGCGTCCGTCCGACGGCGAGCATCCGCATACAATCGTTTTTGTGCAGTGCGTAGGCTCTCGGTGTGAGGCGCATGCAGGTAAAGGAAAAGAATATTGTTCCAAGATCTGCTGTATGTATACGGCTAAGCACGCGATGCTGATTCGGGACAAATATCCGGATACAGATGTATATGTGTTCTATATCGATGTCCGGACGCCTGGTAAGAACTTTGATGAGTTTTATAGAAGAGCTGTGGAGGAGTATGGCGTTCACTATATCAAGGGTATGGTGGGTAAGGTATCTCCGGAAGGCGGAAAGCTCAAGGTACAGGCGTCGGATCTGCTGGACGGCAAGCAGCTGCACATTGACGCGGATCTGGTAGTGCTGGCGGCGGCGATTGAGCCGGATAAGTCCGTGAGGCCTCTGGCGACGATGCTGACGGCAAGCATGGATACCAATGACTTCTTTACGGAGGCACACCCCAAGCTTCGTCCGGTGGAGAGCCCGACGGCCGGCGTGTTCCTGTCAGGAACCTGCCAGGGACCGAAGGATATCCCGGAGACCGTTTCACAGGCTGGCGCGGCAGCTTCTAAGGTTATAGGCCTGCTGTGCAAGGATAAGCTGATGGGCAACCCATGTGTAGCGCATTCCAACGAACTGATGTGTAATGGATGTTCTACCTGTGAAAAGGTTTGTCCGTACGGAGCGATTACATATCAGGAAAAAGAATTCCGAATGCCGGACAGAACGACCAGAATCCGCCGTGTAGCGGTAGTGAATGAGGCCGTGTGCCAGGGATGCGGAGCCTGTACGGTAGCCTGCATGTCCGGCGCAATGGATCTGAAGGGATTCACGAATAAACAGATTATGGCGGAGGTGGACGCAATATGCAGATGAAGGAATACAAACCATTGATTGTGGCGTTTTGCTGCAACTGGTGTTCTTATGCAGGCGCGGATCTTGCGGGAAACAACCGCCTGAATTATCCTGCGGATGTTAAGATTATCCGGGTTCCATGTTCCTGCAGAGTCAATCCGATGTTTATCCTCCGCGCGTTTCAGCGGGGGGCGGATGGAGTGATTCTCTGCGGCTGCCATCCCGGCGACTGCCATTATACTTCCGGCAATTATTATACGCGCCGCCGTATGGCGCTGCTGTTTTCCATGTTGGATTACCTGGGCATCGAAAGAGAGCGGACCCGCGTAGAGTGGGTATCCGCGGCGGAGGGCGCAAAGTTCGCCGCAACGATGAATGATTTCGCCGAGAAGGTAGCGGCTCTTGGGGAGAACAAGAGATTGGAGGATTTGCGATGCAGGAAATAACAAGAGAGGTTCTTGTATCACGTGCCAGAGAGCTGATGACGGAGGGCAAGGTGGACCGGATCCTGGGCTGGAGCGCCGGGGAATACGGCTATGATGTGACACCCGCTGTTTTTCAGAGTATGGACGAGATGGAAAAAAGATTCGTATGGAACGGCTTCTGCGGCGCGAACTTTTCCAAGTACCTGATCGGAGAAACGAAAAAAGAAGGCAGGGTGCTGGTATTCCTGAAGCCCTGCGACAGCTATAGTTTCAATCAGCTTTTGACAGAGCATCGATTCGATCGTGAGAAAGTATACGCGATTGGTGTTCCTTGCGGCGGAATGCTGGATGTCGGCAAGGTGCGGGAGAAGGCGGAAGGGATCTCTGAAGTCCGCGAGGAAGCGGACAGTGTCTGCATCGAGACATTATATGATGGAAGTCTGAAGGTGGAACGGAAAGATCTGCTGCCGGACCGCTGCCTGCACTGTAAGTCGGGAAGGCACGTGGCGTATGATGAGCTTTTGGGTGAGGACGGAGAGATTACGGATGACAGCCGTTTTGATGAGGTAGAACGGATTGAGGCGATGTCTCCGGATGAGAGATTTGCGTTCTGGCAGGGAGAGTTATCACGGTGCATTCGGTGTAACGCCTGCCGTGATGTATGTCCGGCTTGTACCTGTGAGAAATGCGTATTTGACAACCCGGCTTCCGGCGTAGAGAATAAGGCGGCTGCCAATTCTTTTGAAGAGCAGATGTTTCATATTATCCGGGCGTTTCATGTGGCTGGCCGCTGTACGGACTGCGGAGAATGCTCCAGAGTATGTCCGCAGCATATTCCGCTGCATCTGTTGAACCGGAAGTTTATCAAGGATATCAACAGTTTTTACGGAGAATACCAGGCGGGAGCAGAAGTTGGAAGCCGTGCGCCCGTTGTGAATTATACGACGCAGGACCTGGAGCCTGGTGAGGCGGTAGAGAGGGGGAGCAGCCATGCGTAAGATTGCGTTGGATCAGCTGAATCAGCTGTTTGCGGCGATTGCGGCGCAGTATGCTCTGTATCTGCCGGTAGATACCAAAGCAGGAGCACAGTACCTGCCTTGGCAGGAAGGCGTGCAGCTCTCAGAGGCGCTGAATACGGTTCGGAGTCCTAAGGATTTCTTTTTCCCGCAAACAGAAAATCTGATGGATTTTAAGATGGAGGGGAAAAAGATTGAGATCCTGGATACGCGGAAAGAGTGTGAGGACTTTGTGCTTTTCGGTGTTCGGGCTTGTGATGTCCGCAGCTTCGACGTACTGGATCAGGTCTTTTTGGCAGATCCGGTAGACAGCTACTATCAGAATCGTAGGGAACATGGAATCATCCTGTCCATGGCCTGTCTGAAGCCGCGGGAAACCTGCTTCTGCGGGACCTTCGGCATCGACGCCGCACAGCCGCAAGGGGATATCGTATGCTATAAGACAGCGGATGCGCTGTATATGGATGTGCGCACAGAAAAGGGCCAGAAACTTCTGAGCGTGTTGGAAACAGTTACACAGGAGGATGAGGGAACGGCTGTGCAGGAGCAGCAGGAGCTGATCCGCAGCCGTCTGGCTAAGCTGCCCCTGGCCGAATTGTCAGCAGAAGCGTTTGGCGCGGGCAAGACCTCAGAATTCTTTAATGCGCCGGAGTGGGCAGAGCTTTCGGAAGCCTGCCTGGGATGCGGCACATGTACTTTTATCTGCCCGACCTGTCAGTGCTACGATATTCGGGACTTTGATACAGGACATGGAGTGCAGCGGTTCCGCTGCTGGGACTCCTGTATGTATTCGGAATTTACCAAGATGTCCGCGGGACAGCCGCGTCTGACGCAGATGGAACGTTTCCGTCAGCGGTTCATGCATAAGCTGGTCTATTATCCGAGCAATAATGATGGGCTTTTCTCCTGTGTGGGCTGCGGACGCTGTATCTCCAAATGCCCGATTCAGATGAACATTGTTAAGGTGATGCGGAAGCTGGGAGGACGCAACGATGGCTGAGAGAAGAGAACCTTTGATTCCCGTGATCGGGGAAGTGACGGATATTCGGATCGATACGCCGGATGTAAAGACATTCCGCGTGGTGACGCCGGATGGCAGCAAGCCTTTTGAACACAGACCGGGACAGTGCGCGATGCTCTCGATTCCGGGAGTGGGAGAGGCGATGTTTTCTATCACATCTTCTCCGACCAATACAGAATATATGGAATTCTCCATCAAGAAATGCGGCTGCGTGACGGAATGGCTGCATTCGATGGAAGTGGGCCAGCAGATTACGATCCGGGGACCTTATGGCCGGCCGTTTCCGGTGGATACGGAATTCGCGGGGCATGACATGCTCTTTATCGCAGGAGGAATCGGCCTGGCGCCGCTGCGTTCCGTGATCAATTACTGCCGTCATTACCGGGACCGTTACGGCAAGATCGATATTGTGTACGGTTCCAGAAGCATGCAGGACTTGGTGGACTATCAGGAGATCATCAGCGAGTGGGAAAAAGATGAAAATGTCAATGTCTATCTGACGATTGACCGGGAACAGCCGCAGTGGCAGGGCCATGTAGGATTTGTACCCAATTATGTCAAGGAACTGGGCTTTTCAACGGATAAGATCGCGGTTCTGTGCGGCCCGCCCATCATGATCAAGTTTACGCTGGCAGGTCTGCAGGAATTGGGCTTTGATAAGACGCGGGTATATACGACGATGGAGCTGCGTATGAAGTGCGGTATCGGTAAATGCGGACGCTGCAACATCGGAAGCAAGTATGTTTGTAAGGACGGTCCGGTGTTTCGGTGCGATGAGCTGGACGAGCTGCCGAATGAGTATTAAAGGAGGAGAGGATACGATGGAGAATATGGTAGATATCTATTTGTTCGGTAAGCGTTACAGCGTTCCGGCGGATCTGACCATTATGCGTGCCATGGAATATGCGGGATATCAGCTGGTACGGGGTTGCGGATGCCGTAATGGCTTTTGCGGCGCCTGTGCGACGATCTACCGCATTAAAGGAGATCGGGAGCTTAAAACCTGTCTGGCTTGCCAGACCAAGGTTGAGGAGGGAATGTATGTCGCGACGCTGCCTTTCTTCCCGTTGGTAAAGCAGGTGTATGATATCGAAAAGATTCGTCCGGAGGAACAGATAATGATGCAGCTCTATCCGGAGATCTATGCTTGTGTGGGCTGCAATGCCTGTACCAAGAGCTGTACGCAGAGTCTGAATGTTATGCAGTACATTGCCTACGCGCAGCGCGGCGAGTTCGATAAATGTGCAGAAGAATCCTTTGACTGTGTCATGTGCGGCGTATGTTCCTCCCGCTGTCCGGCGGGAATCTCTCATCCGCAGGTCGCCATGCTGGCAAGACGCTTGAACGGCAAGTATCTGGCGCCCAAGTCAGAGCATTTGGAAGACCGGGTACGCGAGATCCGGGATGGTAAATTTACAGAGCTGATCGAGGGGCTGATGGGAAAGCCGCTGGAAGAGCTTAAAGAACTGTATAATAACAGAGAGATCGAGAAGTAAGGAGGCTCATCATGTATTCAAAAGAATTTCAGGAATCGCTGAAGGCCGTGGAAGCGGCCAGAGAAGCCAATATTGCTTATGAGCCCGCCCGTATGACAGCTCAGGAAAAGGACGATCTGCTCGCTGCTTACCATCCGGACTACAAAAAGAGTGAGTTTTCAACCGTAAAGATCGGACCGAACAAAGGTGAGAATGTTCCCAAGGAACTGTGCGCGCTTCTGGAGGCGCATAGCCGGATTACGGCGGATGATGTGGATCTGAATGACATACGGTATGATGTGGATGTTCTGATCATCGGCGGCGGCGGAGCGGGTGCTTCCGCAGCCATTGAAGCAGATGAGGCCGGAGCCAAAACCATGATCGTAACCAAGCTGCGTATGGGAGATGCCAATACCATGATGGCGGAAGGCGGAATCCAGGCAGCAGACAAACCTAACGATTCCCCGGCAATTCACTTTGTGGATGCCTTTGGCGGCGGCCATTATGCGGCGAAGCGGGAGCTTTTGGCCAAATTGGTATGCGATGCGCCGGAGGCCATTCAGTGGCTGAACGATTTGGGCGTTGAGTTTGACAAGGCTGAGGATGGGACGATGATTACAACCCATGGCGGCGGTACTTCCAGAAAGCGTATGCACGCGGCAAAGGATTATTCCGGCGCGGAGATCATGCGGACGCTGCGGGATGAGGTGCTGAATCGCAAAATCCCGGTGGTGGATTTTACTTCGGCAATCGAGTTGATCCTGGACGAAAACGGCCGGGCTGCCGGTGCGGTGCTGCAGAACATGGAGACAGGAGAACTCATGGTAGCCAGGGCCAAGACCGTCATCATCGCGACAGGCGGTGCCGGACGTATGCATTATCAGGGATTTCCGACGTCCAATCACTATGGCGCGACAGCGGATGGACTGGTTCTGGGATATCGGGTAGGAGCCAAGCTCCTGTACGCGGACACACTGCAATATCATCCGACTGGAGCAGCCTTTCCGCAGCAGATCTTCGGAGCGTTGGTGACGGAGAAGGTGCGTTCCCTGGGAGCCAAGCTCGTGAATCGGGACGGTAAGGTATTTATGCATCCGCTGGAAACCCGTGACGTGTCAGCGGCGTCGATTATCCGGGAGTGTTCGGATCGCGGTGAGGGCGTGGAGACCGGAAGCGGCCGCGCGGTATGGCTGGATACGCCTATGATCGAGAAGATCGGCGGCGAAGGAACCATAGAGAAGCGAATTCCTGCCATGATGCGGATGTTCGCAAGATACGGGATCGATATCCGTAAGGAGCCGATTCTGGTATATCCGACTCTGCATTATCAGAACGGCGGCCTGGATATCAATATTGACGGCATGACGCCCAATGTTGAGAATCTCTATGTGGCAGGCGAAGCGGTTGGAGGCATCCATGGCCGCAACCGTCTGATGGGCAATTCGCTGCTGGATATCATCGTATTCGGCCGCAGTGCCGGTAAGAATGCCGCGGCATATGCCCGGGACGTTGTTCCGGGAAGGCTCACATTGGAGCATATCAGCCGATATGATGCGGAACGGAAAGAGGCCGGAATCGAGACGGAGGAGATTTCTCCCAGACTGCTGCCGGATTACCGCAGAAAGCTCAACGACTGAAGGGCAAGATCGCAGGAAGGACAGGAGGAAGCAGTGTGAAACAGACAGAGGTATCACGGGCAACGATAGGACGTATACCGCTCTATCTGCGGTATCTGAAAAGCAAGCCCCATACGGCGAAGAATATTTCCGCGACAACTCTGGCAAGAGAATTGGGGTTAGGCGAAGTTCAGGTAAGAAAAGACCTGGGCATCGTCAGCGGTGCGGGGCGACCCAAGACAGGCTACAATATCGAGGCGCTGATATCGGCGCTGGAGAGTTTTCTGAACAGAGATGAAGAGAACAGCGTAGTGATTGTCGGGGCAGGAAAGCTTGGGCGGGCGCTGCTCGATTACGGCGGCTTCAAGGAATATGGCCTGGAGATTGTAGCCGCTTTCGATACAGCGGTTCAGGGGACCGAATGGACGGCCCAGGGCAAACCCATCTATTCTATGGAGCTTTTTGAATCCTATTGTAAGGAACACCATGTCAAGATCGGAGTTATCGCCGTTCCGGCCGCGGCTGCGCAGGAGGTATGCGATCTCCTTGTGAAAAATGGAATCCGCGCAGTTTGGTGTTTTGCCCCCTGTGTTCTGTCCCTGCCGAAGGAGATTCCGGTGCAGTACGAAAATATGGCGCTTTCATTGGCATATCTAAATCAAAAAGTCTTGTGTGATTGAGAGGAAAAAATTATGAAAATTACCGTATGTATTGGTTCATCATGTCATATCAAGGGCTCCCGTCAGGTAGTTGAGGAGCTGCAGGCTCTGATCCGCGAGAATCATCTTGAGGATACGGTAGAGCTGACAGGTATTTTCTGCATGGGCAAGTGTGCTCAGGGTGTCTGCGTTACAGTGGATGATGAGTTCCATTCCGTTCATCCGGATAGTGTCCAGAAGTTCTTTGAACAGAACGTATTGGCTCAGCTGAACCGATAAGCACAGCAAAAAAGCCGGACAGGGCGCCGGTCTGGTCCGATTCAAGGCGCAGATGTTTTTTGTGTACCTGAAAAGAGAGAATGTCTCATGGGATGAATCCGTCACCATGAGACATTTTTTTATGGATTTTACGCTCATTTTACGAAAGAGGGCCTGTAAAGTTTACATAGATCATGTATGCTAACCGCAGCACACAGAAAAGAGGGATGTTATGGAGATTCGATTGAATCGAATTGAGAAACGCTTTGATAAGAAGCAGGTGATCCACTCCACGACGCTGACCATTCAGAACGGTAGCTTTACGACGCTGCTCGGACCTTCGGGCTGCGGCAAAACGACGCTGCTGCGGATGATTGCCGGATTGGAAACACCGGATGATGGTGAGATATGGTTGGATGATACCTGTGTCTTTAGCAAGGAACGCGGAGTCAATCTGCCGCCGGAGAAGCGAAACCTCGGATTTGTGTTTCAGGACTTTGCCCTCTGGCCGCATATGACGGTATTTGAAAACGTCGCCTTCGGCCTGCGTGCCAAGAAAGAGACCAAGGAGCTGCAGGAGCGTGTACGGGAAGCGCTGCTCACCGTTCATTTGGAGGATTTTGAAAAGCGGTATCCGCACCAGCTTTCCGGCGGACAGCAGCAGAGGGTCGCGTTTGCGAGGGCAATTGCTGTACGGCCTGGATGCATTCTGTTTGACGAGCCGCTCTCCGCATTGGATGCTCTGTTGCGAGAAGAGATGCGGCATGAACTGACGGAGTTGACATCATCACTGGGGATCACTTCTGTTTTTGTGACCCATGACCAGACGGAAGCCATGAGTATGAGCGATAAGATCGCGGTCTTAAACGGCGGGTATGTGGAGCAGTATGATATGCCGGAAGAGATCTACCATCATCCGGCTACAGAATTTGTAGCACGATTTGTCGGAAAGTCCAATTGGCTCAGTGAGACCGAACTGTTTCGTCCGGAGGCTGCCGTATATCACCCGCAGGAAGGAGCGCTGCATTTTGAACTTCCGGTGCAAAATGTACAGTACCTGGGCAATTCCTATGAGATTACGGTCGCATACCATGATGTAACTTGGACGCTTCACAGCGGGCAAAAGGCAGTGCCCGGACAGAAGCTGTCCTTTTACATAGATCCTGATCAGATGATTTATTTTCAAGGAAAAGAGGTTTTATCAGCATGAAAGAACGTATTTTGTCTCTGGTATTGATTTTAAGCCTATGTCTTGGGATGGCAGCCTGCTCCGGCGGACAGGGAGCGACGAATAGCAGCACATCCGAGAGCAGTAAAGCAGAAAGCAGCGCGGCCGAAAGCAGTGTATCCGAGAGCAGTGCTGCGGAGAGCGCAGCGGAGTCTCAGCTGTCCGGAAAGGTAACGGTCTATATGCCGAGTCCGGCAGGACTGGCGGACAAGCTGGCAGCCGCGTTTACAGAAAAGACCGGTGTTGAAGTCGAACAGTTTCAGGGAACGACCGGTGAGATTCTGGCCCGTCTGGAAGCAGAGCAGGCCAATCCGGTTGCCGATGTAGTCATCCTCGCGTCCTGGTCGGACGGTCTCAGCATGAAGGCGGACGGCCAGCTGGAAAGCTATACGCCGGCCAATGCGGATCTGATCAATAGCGGCTGGATGGACGGCGACCATACCCTGTTTGGCTACAGTGCGTCCGCGGTCGGTGTGATCTATAACACGACCGTGATTCCGGAGCTGAATGCGGACTGGTCGGAGCTGGCAGATGCGCAGTATAAGGATATGATTGCCATTCCTGACCCGGAAAAGTCCGGCGCGTGCAAGGATTTCCTTGCCGGTCTTGTTACCGGAATGGAGAATGGAGAAGCGATCCTGCAGAGCTGGGCAGATAATGGCCTGACCGTTCCCGGAGCCAATAAAGCGGCGCTGGAAGCTGTCACGACTGGTGAAAAAGGCATTCTGATCGCCGGTGTAGACTACAACGCATATTCTTCTATGAAAAAGGGCGAGCCGCTGAATATCTACTATCCTGCGTCTGGAACCGTTGTAAATCCCCGTCCCGCCATGATCCTCAAGACTGCGCCGAATATGGATAACGCCAAGGCCTTTGTGGACTTCCTGTTCAGTGATGAAGCGCAGAAGCTGGTAGCGGACGCGTTCCTGCTGCCGGGCCGCAGCGACGTGCAGTGTGAAAACCGCACCAACCTGGCCGATATTCCGCAGATCCCGACCGATTGGGATAAGATGATGGAGATCGCCTCCGATACCGCGGCCAAGCTCAACAGTCTTTGCGAATAAATAGGTGGAGGGGCTTATGAGATCAATCAACCTGAAAAAGAACTTTCTGCCGATATTTCTGCTGGTGCTTTTGACTGGCCTGATTCTCTGCCCTCTGATTACAGTATTTACGAAGGCGGTCATCGTTGATGGCCGCCTTGATCTGTATCAGGCGTGGAAGACTATTGCAAAGGCGGAAAATGTGCAGACAGTCTGGAATTCTCTGCTGCTGGGCATATGCGTCGTACTGTGTTCGACGATCCTTGCCGTACCGACAGCGTTTCTTCTGGCGCGTACACAGCTGGCCAGACATACCTGGCTGGATATTGTTTTTATGGTTCCGTTTATGACGCCGCCATATATCGCGTCCATGGGCTGGATTCTGTTTATGCAGAAAAAAGGACTCTTCCAACAGATGTTTCCGGCAACGGGCTCGTGGTCAGAGAACTTCTTCTGCTTTGGCGGATTGGTACTGGTCATGAGTCTGCATGTTTTTCCGTTTCTTATGACAATGCTCAAGAACGCGATGCTGAATATCCCGGCAAGTCTGGAAGAGAGCGGCGCTGTGTTCGGCGCCGGGTTCGGAATGCGGATGCGTAAGATTTTCGCACCGCTTCTCACCGGCAACTATGCCATCGGCGCACTGCTCGTATTTGTCAAGACCCTCTCAGAATACGGTACGCCGTACACATTAGGACGGCGCATCGGCTTCTATGTATTTACGACGGATATTCATCGTTATTCTACGACAGCGCCCATCGATTTCGGACGTTCCGCCAGCCTTTCGTCCATTCTGATCTGTATCTGTATGGCAATGTGGCTGATTCAGAACTATATTACAGGCCGTACCAGTTACCATCTGGTCAGCGGTAAGGGGAGCCGTCCGGCGCGCACGAAGCTGTCTCTGCCGGGGCAGGTCGGCGCATGGACGTGGATCGCGTTGGTGATTCTGATCGCGATCGGGGTTCCGTATTTTTCGATTATTGCCACATCGCTTATTAAATTGCGGGGATACGGCTTGGCCGCAGGCAACTTTACGTTGGATCATTACATAGAACTGCTGACAACTCCTAAGGCACTTGCGTCCATCGGGAAAAGCCTGTTTCTGGCCGTTTCCTCAGCGACGATCTGTTCCGTGATCGGCACGGCAGTCGTGGTGGCAGTGCGGAAGTCCAAGGGATTTTTAAAGAAAACGATAGAGGGTGTCAGTCTGTTGCCGGAGATGCTGCCGAGCATCGTACTGATCATTGGTATTATGCTGTTCTGGAATGCGATATATAAGGTGCTTCCGCTCTATAATACCATAGGGATCATGGTACTGGCGTATGTAGTGCTGTACCTTCCCTATACAGTCCAGTACGTGACTTCGGCCTATACGCAGATCAATGAAAGCCTGTTGGAGGCGGGAAGGACCTTTGGCGGTTCGCCGGGCTATGTTTTCCGGAGGATTACGCTGCCGATGATCTCTCGCGGTATTTTTGCTGGATGGATGATGATCTTTATCATCGCATTCCGTGAACTGGTGACAGCCAGCCTGATCGCGCCGCCGAATACGTTGGTGGTCTCCACATATATCAATTGGGAATTCGAGCAGGGAAGCGTATCCTTAGGTATGGCCATGGCGGTTCTGTGTGTTCTGATTACCACTACAGCGCTGTTGATATTTAACCGCTGTGTGGGAAAGAAGAAAGGGGCATAAAATGAAGCTCTGGATTGCAGGCGGTGTAGGGGAGCATGGACGCAACTGCTTTTATGTACAGGGAAAAGAGAGTAATTTCCTGGTAGACTGCGGAAAGATGGCAGATATGCCGGAGGATCCGTATCCGCACCTGATGCCGGAGCAGATCCGTAGGTTGGACGCGGTATTTCTGACGCATTCCCATGCGGACCATACGGGCGCACTCCAATGGCTGTATGAAAATAGGTTCCAGGGACAGCTGATCGCGGCAGATGAAACCTTATGTCAACTGCCCATGCGGATCCCCAAGAGTCATATTTTGAATGAGTTATGTCCTGGAGGAGCAGGACGGTTTCAAAGTCTTGCCGTACAGTGGGGGCGTAGCGGACACTGTGCAGGCAGCGTATGGTATCGGTTTGCGGAGAATGATCAATCCATCGTTTTTTCCGGGGATTATACGGAACACACACAGGTCTATGCATGTGATCTGATACGGGATCAATATGCGGACCTGGCGGTTCTGGACTGCGCGTATGGTCTGGATGAAACGCCGTATGAGGTATATTGCGGCCGACTTATTGAGGAGACGAAAAGGCTACTGGAGATACACCGAGTGCTGTTATTTCCTGTGCCGAAATACGGAAGGGGATTGGAGATTCTGCGGTTGTTTGCTGCAAATCTGCCAGGTGTCTCCTATTCTGCGGATCCGGTATTTTTGAAGAATCTTGCTGAACAAAGTTCCGGAGGCTTCTGGTATCGGGAGGCGACGATAAAGGCATCGGTTCAGGACTATAGTGGGCAGACCCAGGGGATTGTGTTCGTCAGTGACCCGCAGCTGCGCAGCGTCGATGCACGGAAGACCGCAGAGCAGATTCTGACTCTGGGAGGAGGCGCGGTCATGACCGGCACGCTGGAAAAGGACTCCTACAGTGCGGAATTATCCCGGCAGGGAATGATGAAAGTGCTGCGGTATCCGGTGCACCTGAATTATAAGGGGTTCCGGCAGCTAAAGGAGAGCAATCATTTTGAGCGGACCGTTGCCTATCATTCGGCAGAATTATCAGCGGAGAGGGAGATATGGGTTTAGTCAAATAAGAAAGAAGCTCAGAAGCGCACATTACGCGTGTTCCTGAGCTTCTTTTTAAGGGATAAATCAATTAATCATTGAACTCGGCATAGGCTTTCGTTCTGGATTTCCGTGCATTCAGAGAGTATCCGTCAATCTGCATGGCGGTGGACACGCGAGTATAGACAGAAACTTTCATCGGTTTTTCATCATGTCCTTTTAGCCGCTATCTACTTTTTATTTGTTTTCTGCTCCAATAACTTGATGGAATCCAGATAATCGCGCTCAACTTCGCTGAGGGTACGGGCCTTGTATTTTCTGTACTCGCCGGTTGCCTTGTCAATAGCCTGCTTATGGCTGACACTTCCATTAC
>CAVGBV010000003.1:57778-58300 GCA_963627615.1 Alloprevotella sp. | reverse complement strand
CTCCACATTTCCTAATTCCTTCTTAGGAAATACCTTGAAGGGATATGTCCCGCTGTAACAAGTTCGGTATTGAGTCATGAAAAAATTCGTTTCTGCAGAATCAGAAAGCAGACTTATACGGTCAACGTAAGAAGTATACATCCATATCACCTCTTCGTATAATATATTTTACAATAAGCTCCAATTACGTTTATCTCACATTCATAAATGTAATCCCAACCAAAACAGCGTCAATAGTCGATCTTCGTGATCGGATGGACTATGAGCTTTATTACTGTCACAGTGCCCATTACGTCTATGTTTCTTGAGGGCGTCTACTTCATCTACGATAGCACTTGTATAAGCCAGAGCTGTCAAAAATCCTTGGCCTTTCGGGTTTGAAACATTCCCCACATTCCCCACCTCGTAATCCTTCACCATCTGTTCGGGCAGAGCAATCTTCTGTTTTTTACAGATCTTAATGATGAGCTTGTCTTCAATTTTCCCAAAAAGATATAAATCTTCCATATCCTTAGCGGTCAG
>CAVGBV010000003.1:46893-57768 GCA_963627615.1 Alloprevotella sp. | reverse complement strand
CCTTTGCGGAGTTTTTCACCGCTTTGGTTACCAGTTTTTTATCGTTGATGCAGGAGAATTCGGTCAGGTCAGAGCTTGAAAAAACAAGCTTAGCCTCAACCGCCCTGCGAAGCAGATCATTTGAGGCGGAAACATTCGTTCTCAGTTCATAAATGATCTCACCAACCTCATCGGCAGGTCCTAGAGAAGTTAAATAATCCAACTTATAGACCTGTGTGCTCTCATCCCAGTCATAAAACTTATCATAATATTCATCCCAGGTGTATTTTTTTAAGGGATCGTCCTCTTCGTCTTCTTCCTCCTCTTCTTCCATCATCTCTTTCGGCAGCGCAAGATTCTGCTGCTGGCAGATTTCAATAATAAGTTCATCCTCAACCTCAGCATCCAGATACAACTGTTCCATATCCTCCGCGGTAAATCTGGCTGCGGAATTTTTCACAGCCTCAGCTATTAGTTCTTTATCATTGGCATAGGAGAAATCAATTAGAGCAGAACTTGAAAAAGCAAGCTTTGCTTTGACTGCCCTGCGAAGCAGACGATTGGAGGCTGAAATATTCGTTTGCAGCTCACTAATAACTTCACCAACCTGATCGGCCGGTCCTAAAGAGGTTAGGTTAGACAGATACCGAGCCTGTGTGCTTTCCGCCCAATCATAGAACTTCGCATAATATTCATCCCATGTATAGCTTCTCATTGAAACGGCCTCCTCACATTGACTCCTTTATGATTCTTCAGTGCATGGAGTATTCCTTCTTATCCGGATATGCTCCTTAATACATTTTATCGCAGATTCTGTAGATTTACAATAAAATCCAAGAAAAATCTGTCAAAGGCGGATCAGGTGTCGAATATAGTCATCACTTAAGATGCTGACAGTTACAGCCGGCATAGCTTGATAAGTAGTACCGTTATATCATCAACCTCCCAAAAGTCCAGAAAAGCTGCACTTTCTACACATTATGGCTCCTTTTTTCCTTGCTTTTCTAATAGCGCTATGATATATTATTCTTAGAAAGGAGCTGATTCCCATGAAAAAACAATATTTCCTTTGCATACTGGCACTCATCCTTATTGCCGGAATGCTTACTGGCTGCACTAAAAAGCAGCCTAGTAAAGACTACTCTTCCCCTACGGCTGCTGTATCTCAAAAGAAAGATGCCGGGGCCCGACTGGAAAACTATTTGAAGACAGCTAGCCCTGATACATCCACAGCTACGGATAACATCGGTGCTAAGCTAGAACAGACAATCGCGAATTCTGCCCGGCTCAAAGTAAAAGAATATAATGATACATCGGTGCTGGTGGAAATTACCGCTCCTGATATTCCCGCCCTGGTTGCGAAAATCCGAGAGAACGGAGGCGGGGCTGAAGAGCTTTTGGAGGCACTGGAAAGTGGTAAATATCCCACCACCGTTAAGGAACTCACCCTGGAAATTGATGAAGATGGTCACCCAGTGGACGCTTGGGCCTTTGCTGATGCCATGTACGGCGGGCTTCTGACCTGTATGGAACAGCTTGTGGAAGAAATGGAGGCTGCCGAATGAAACATCGCTTATTCCTTCGCTGGATTGCGGCACTGCTGGTGCTTACACTGTTGCCTATACCTGTACCTACCTATGCTGCTGAGGATGAGCTTCGCGCTGTTGCTATCCCCTACTGCCGCCTATTCAGTGATTACACCGGCGTAACCGAGCTATGGATTGATAACAATGGTGCATATTATATGACCATGGATGCAGCAGTAAACATGTTAGGCCTACATCTGGACGGCAATGACTATGTTACGCAGAACGGGTATATCCGGCTCCATCCGGATCCCTATGATCTTCCTTATAAAACTATAGATATTTTCTGTGCCTTCCCACTTGCTGGTCTGATGGACGAGCTGCAAGCCTATGCCTTCGTTAATTCGGACGGTGTTCTGTGTGTCAATACCGTTGCGGACAATCTGGATCGGCTTATGGTCGAAACAGAGCGAATCCTCGCCAACGGCGCTTATTCTGCCGACCTGCTGAACAATATGGAAGCCACTCACGCTGGGACCGTGCTGACAATGTTTGCCACACTGTATGATGTCATTTGGAACATGCGTTTCAACGCCCTCTGGGGTACTGCACAGGACGAGGACTACCAAGCTCTTCTGCTGGATATTCTTCGCCCGGCAGGAAGCCCGGATAATCTGCTGGACATTATGGCAAATCGTGCAAAAACCCTCAATCAAACAGCCACCACGATTCTTGGGGCCGACGACTATGGCTATGAAGCTCTCTGCGAGGCCCTAGGAGAGACTATTCCTGGCGAAGGACGCCTTTTGTTTGGAGAAGCCGGTACCGCTCCCTTCCGCGAACTCCTGGAGGGGATCAAAGCTGTGGATTCGGATGAAACTCTGTCCTTGCAGGATTATCTTAAAATTGGTGCCCAGCTGTTCGAAGTTGAACAGATTTCCTCCCTCTACGCAGACGCCCTCGGTTCCCTGCTGGATCAGGTCGGTGATACAAAAGACACCGGCTGGCTTTCTTTTACGATAAGTCCTCTTTATCGAAATGGTAAGTCCGTGCTGCAGTCCTATGCCCGCTACCGGGAGGATGAGCAGCGCTACCTGATCAAGGATGGTGTATCTATGGTTGTAACGGAATACCTGAAAAACTATGCAGAAGGTGAAATCAAGGATGCACTGCTTCTGGATCCGGCGGGCAAGATCATGCGGACGGCAATTAACCTGTTTGACAACTATGCCTTACAGATCAACAAGAAAAACAGTGCCGTGCTGAAAATTGCGGCGGCCTCCGATCTGCAAAAGGACTTTATGAAAATGTACGCGCTTGTGAAGGATAGCGACGCCCCCTTGACCACACGGGCTACGCTTTTACAGAGTGCCATTATTCTATATCTAAGGACGGCTTGGGAGTCTTATGATGCGATCACCTTTGACAATAGCATTGCCGGGGCTGCTAAACGGGTTCAGGCGCTGTTGGAAGAGGAACTGAGTACCATCATGAGCTTTACGGACGCTATGTTCTTCTATCAGGGAAACACTCCCATTGCCCCCGGCAGCTTTGGAGAAAACGAGCCTACAGCTCTGCCTACCGGAAATGAAGCTCTGTTCCATGAACAATACCGGACATTCCTGCGGCATTATGAGTGGCTCATCGACGCTGGACTGGAACTCGACAATGTGGACGACTTCTACGCCCTATATCTTGGCTCCTACTGCTACTATGATATGGATAAGGACGGGATCGACGAGCTTCTGGTCCTCGCTGAACTCTCCATGGCAGATAGCGCATTTCTGGTATATAAGGGGAGTGACAGCGGCGTAACTCTCCTGGGGCAGAGTGCCTGCCAGGGTGGCAGCAATCTCTATGGTTATACCAAAAAGAATGGCGTTGTACTTTCTTCCGCACATCAGGGGATCGGGATTGACTCCACGTATACTTTGAGTGCTGGAACACTTACACTGGTTGATATCAACAGTTTCTCCATCCCGGATGGCTCCTCCTATCCTCTCCCTGACGGGACAGAAATAATTAACCTCATAGATATCCGTGAAATCACCAATGCGCCATCCACCTGGCAATCCTCTGCCGGAGACGCTTTCGAAATTGCACCACTGAACGGACGCTTCACCTTTACGGTCCCGGGAGAGTGGGATGGGTATTACTTTGTTGAAGATGGTGAAATGGCAAGCACCGTGTATTGCCTTGCCCCTAGCGGGGAACGCTATCCCCTGTTCACCCTATGGCTCACCGGACATACCGATGCCATATTTGATCTGCCCTATTACCGCGTCATCTCCACTTGGGGCGGAGACTTCCTGGCGATTGCCACCTGGGACTATGATTACCGCGCAATTCTTGCCCAGCCTGACCGACAGATCCGCGAGCAGTATTGGACCATGGTGGAATCCCTGGAACTGATTTTACCTTATATTCAAATGCACTGATTTTATAAAATCTTTACCGCAGTCAAGCAGATTCGTCTGCCCGGCTGCGGTTTCTATATAGAGTTCTTCATTTATACACACCAAAACGGCCACACCCTGCGGGTGTGGCCGTTAAATCATTCATCTACTATTCTTACTCAGCATCGCGCAATGCTGCCTGCGCGGCCGCGAGCCTTGCGATAGGTACGCGGAACGGTGAGCAGGATACATAGTCCAGTCCGATTCTGTGGCAGAACTCTACAGAAGACGGATCGCCGCCATGCTCGCCGCAGATACCGATGTGCAGCTTCGGATTGACCGGACGTCCCAGTTCAATCGTCATCTCCATCAGACGGCCTACGCCCTTCTGATCCAGCTTTGCGAACGGATCGCTCTCAAAGATCTTGGAATCATAGTACGCGTTCAGGAACTTGCCTGCGTCGTCACGGGAGAAACCAAAGGTCATCTGGGTAAGGTCGTTAGTACCAAAGCAGAAGAAGTCTGCCTCAGACGCGATCTCGTCCGCGGTCAGAGCGGCACGCGGGATCTCGATCATCGTACCAACCTCATACTCCAGCGCGATTCCGGAGGCCGCGATCTCAGCGTCCGCAGTCTCTACTACGCACTTCTTAACTACCTTCAGCTCCTTGATATCGCAGATCAGAGGGATCATGATCTCCGGCTTGATCTGCCAATCCGGATGCTGCTGCTTTACATGGAGCGCCGCGCGGATGACAGCCTTGGTCTGCATTCTGGCAATCTCCGGATAGGTGACGGTCAGACGGCAGCCGCGGTGGCCCATCATCGGGTTGAACTCATGCAGAGAATCGATCAATGCCTTGACCTCTTCTACGGTCTTGTTCTTGCTCTTCGCCAGCT
Source organism: Alloprevotella sp. (assembly GCA_963627615.1). Classification (GTDB taxonomy): domain Bacteria; phylum Bacillota; class Clostridia; order Lachnospirales; family Bianqueaceae; genus Faecimorpha. The sequence goes on along the minus strand of CAVGBV010000003.1, from coordinate 52,967 downwards.
TCTCGATGTCCTCTGCCTCGGTCGGAACGAACTCATGCAGCGGGGGATCCAGGAAACGAATCGTTACCGGATATCCTTCCAGAGCCTCGTACAGCTTCTCGAAGTCGCTCTGCTGATACGGCAGGATCTTCTCCAGCGCCTCTTCACGCTCCTCTACGGTATCGGAGCAGATCATCTCACGGAAGGCCGCGATACGGTCTGCCTCAAAGAACATATGCTCAGTACGGCACAGGCCGATGCCTTCTGCTCCAAGCTCCCGCGCTCTCTTGGCGTCGCTCGGCGTATCCGCGTTGGTACGTACCTTCAGTCTTCTATACTCATCCGCCCAAGCCATGATGCGGCCGAACTCGCCGGCGATCGATGCGTCTACGGTCGGAATCAGTCCGTCATAGATATTACCGGTGGAGCCGTCGATGGAGATGCAGTCTCCCTCATGGTACTCCTTGCCGCCCAGTGTGAACTTCTTATTCTCTTCATCCATGATGATATCGCCGCAGCCGGATACACAGCAGGTTCCCATGCCTCTGGCTACAACCGCCGCATGAGAGGTCATACCGCCGCGAACGGTCAGAATACCCTGTGCAGCCTTCATACCTTCGATATCCTCCGGAGAAGTCTCCAGACGTACCAGAACGACCTTCTCGCCTCTGGCGCCCCACTCCTTGGCATCCTCTGCAGTGAAGACGATCTTACCGCAGGCAGCGCCAGGAGAAGCACCCAGTGCACGGCCGATCGGCTCAACCTTCTTCAGCACCTTAGCGTCAAACTGCGGATGCAGCAGAGTATCCAGATTACGGGGATCGATCATCAGAACAGCTTCCTTCTCGGTTCTCATGCCCTCGTCTACCAGATCGCAGGCGATCTTGAGCGCCGCGGCCGCGGTTCTCTTACCATTTCTGGTCTGCAGCATGAACAGCTTACGGTCCTGAATGGTAAACTCCATATCCTGCATATCACGGTAATGCTTTTCCAGAATATCGCATACCTTCTTGAACTGCTCAAATACCTCCGGCATCACCTCTGCCATCTTGGCGATCGGCATCGGAGTACGCACACCGGCTACAACGTCCTCGCCCTGCGCGTTCATCAGGAACTCGCCCATCAGCTTCTTCTCGCCGGTTGCGGGGTCTCTGGTAAAGGCTACGCCCGTACCGGACTCATCAGACCAGTTACCGAAAGCCATCTCCTGAACATTGACCGCAGTACCCCAGGAATACGGGATATCATTGTCACGGCGATATACGTTCGCGCGGGGGTTGTCCCAGCTGCGGAATACAGCCTTGATCGCGCCCATCAGCTGTTCCTTCGGGTCATCCGGGAAGTCCTGACCGATCTTGGCCTTGTACTCTGCCTTGAACTGGTTGGCCAGCTCCTTCAGATCCGCCGCGTCCAGCTCGATATCCTGCGTTACGCCCTTCTTCTCCTTCATGGCGTCGATCAGCTGCTCAAAATACTTCTTGCCGACTTCCATAACAACATCGGAATACATCTGGATGAATCTGCGGTAGCAGTCCCATGCCCAGCGCTCATTGCCCGTCTTGGCCGCTACGACGCCTACTACCTCTTCATTCAGTCCCAGGTTCAGGATTGTATCCATCATACCCGGCATGGACGCTCTTGCGCCAGAACGCACCGATACCAGCAAAGGATTCTCCTTATCACCGAACTTCTTGCCGGTGATCTCTTCCATTTTACCAATATACTCATTAATCTGTCCCTGGATCTCTTCGTTGATCTGCCGTCCATCCTCATAATACTGTGTGCAGGCCTCGGTCGTAACCGTAAAGCCCTGCGGAACCGGCAGTCCCAGGTTGGTCATCTCGGCAAGGTTCGCTCCCTTGCCTCCCAGAAGGTTGCGCATCTCCGCGTTGCCTTCCTTAAAAAGATAAACCCATTTTTTCATACGATACCCTCCTACTTGTGTTCTTTATCTATTAAGAACGAAGTCACCCTTCGTGCTCAAGCTCAAAATTTGTCGCTGAGATAGTTCAGCAGCTCCTCCATCGTCATGCGCTCCTGTTCCATGGAGTCTCTGTGACGGATCGTAACACTGCCGTTCTCCAGCGTATCAAAGTCTACCGTAATGCAGTACGGTGTTCCGATCTCATCCTGACGGCGATAGCGTTTACCAATGCTGCCCGTGTCGTCATACTGTGCCGCGTACTTTGAGGACAGCAGCGCATAGATCTCCTCGGCCTTTTCGCCCAGCTTCTTGGACAGAGGCAGAACCGCCAGCTTTACAGGCGCCAGCTTGGGAGAGAAACGAAGCACGGTACGTACATCGCCGCCCTCCAGCTCTTCTTCATCATAAGCTTCGCACAGGAACGCCAGAGTTACACGGTCCGCGCCCAGAGAAGGCTCGATGCAATACGGAACGTATTTCTCATTGGTCACCTGGTCAAAATAGCTCATATCCGCGCCGGAATGCTCCTGATGACGGGTCAGGTCGTAGTCCGTACGGTCCGCGATGCCCCACAGCTCACCCCAGCCAAAGGGGAAGGTGTACTCGATATCCGAAGTACCGCGTGAATAGAATGCCAGCTCCTCCGGGCTGTGATCGCGCAGACGCAGATGATCCTTGGACAGGCCCAGGTCATACAGCCAGTTCATGCAGAATTCCTTCCAGTATGCATACCACTCCAGGTCGGTTCCCGGCTTGCAGAAGAACTCCAGCTCCATCTGCTCAAACTCACGGGTACGGAATGTAAAGTTGCCCGGTGTGATCTCATTGCGGAAGCTCTTACCGATCTGGCCGATACCAAACGGAATCTTCTTGCGGCTGGTACGCTGTACATTCTTGAAGTTTACGAAAATACCCTGCGCTGTCTCCGGACGGAGGTAGACGACAGACTTCGCGTCCTCTGTTACACCCTGGAATGTCTTGAACATCAGGTTGAACTGACGGATCTGCGTAAAGTCATGCTTGCCGCAGGTCGGGCAGCAGATATTCTTGTCCTCGATAAACTGCTCCATCTGCTCGTTGGTCCAGCCATCGATGGGGCTCTCCGGCTCCTGATGATTGGCAAACAGATAATCCTCGATCAGCTTGTCCGCGCGGAAACGGGATTTACATGCCTTACAATCCATCAGCGGGTCGTCGAAATTGCCAACATGTCCGGTAGCCACCCAGACTTCCGGATTCATCAGAATGGCGCTGTCCATTCCGACATTGTAGGGATTATGGCTGATGAAAGAATTCCACCAGGCCCTTTTTACGTTATTCTTAAGCTCAACACCCAAAGGCCCGTAATCCCATGTATTCGCCAGTCCGCCGTAGATCTCGGAACCCGCGTACATGAAACCCCGCGCCTTAGCAAGAGCGACAATCTTCTCCATTGTTTTTTCCACAGTCTTCAACCTCTCTCCCGAATTCTTCTTAGATTCTCCATCTTTCCAATTTTTAGTATAACAAAAATAATCCGTTCTGTCAATTCTTTATCAGAATTGGAACAGATTTTCTATAAAATTCAAGCTCGGCATCTCCCGCTGCACATAATTATGCAAAAAAGCCTTTGTAAATTGAAAGAGACAGGACTGAATCTCCTCTGACGCCGTAAACTTATACATCTTTTCCGGAGGCGCCTCCAATATGTACTGCAATGTGTAGAGTCCGCCCTCCGTGATTGGGATCGCGTCCGTCACCTCCGCGGCGCAATGATTGCACACCATGCCGTTGGAGGACGCGCTCAATACGCCGCCATCCCAGATATGCTGTCCGCACCGGCCGCACCGTTCTGTCTCCGGGGTGAGCCCCTGCAGGGCCATTGCCCGCAGTACAAATGCCGTAGCCGTCATCCTGTCCGAGAGCCGCGCCTCTCCGATCAGCTTGAGCCCCCGGATCAGCAGCCGCAGAAGCTCCTCACAGCCCTCCCCCTCGACCGCGAAGGTCCGGGCCGTTTCGCACATCCAGGAGGCCCACGCCAGCTTCTCTATATCCTTACGCAGTTCATAAAAGCCTTCGATCACCGAGGCTTCCCGGATAATCCAGAAGCCCCGGCTCTGCTCCAGCGTAAAATCACAATAGTAAAAGAGCTGCGCCTGAGAAGCGACCCGGCTCCCCGGCTTTTTGGCCCCCTTGGCGATAGCGCCAAGCTTGCCCCTATCCGCGCATAGAACCGTCAGTCGTTTGTCCTGCTCTCCCATGGGCGCTTCGCCCACGATCAGTCCCCTCGTCTTGATGATCGCCGCCATTGATCTGCTCCTCCCGCGCATTGCAGTATTCACGGTACTGCACATACACTTCCGGATCTCCAGAAGCGATGAAAAAATTCCAGAATGTATTCTCCAGCATCGGCTCTCCTCCTCTCTGGTTCACATCTTTAGTGTAACCGAAAGGCCGTCCGATATACCGGTGAAATCTTTCCAGTCGAAAAAACTCAGTTTTTGCTGTAATTGGTCACAAAAATCTCGTTATCCCGCCAGTTCTCCTTCACCTTGACCCAGAGCTTCAGGTTGACCTGCACCCCCATAAAGCGCTGGATCTCCGTCCGCGCCTGGGTGCCGATCTCCTTGATGGTGCGTCCCTGCTTGCCCAGAATGATCGGTTTATGAGAAGCCTTTTCGCAGACAATCGTCGCGTTGATATCGATCAGGTCCCGATCGGTCCGTTCTGTAAAGGTATCGATCAGAACCGCGATTCCGTGCGGGATCTCCTTATCCAGTATGTATAGCGCCTTTTCCCGGATAAATTCCGCCACGAGGACACGCTCCGGCTGATCCGTCACCATATCCGGCGGGAAATACGCCGGTCCCTCCGGCAGATACTGATAGACGACCCGCAGAAATTCATCCACGTTGGTTCCCTCAAAGGCACTGATCGGAATGATCTCCTCAAAGTCGCCGGACGCCGCATAATCTCTGGCCGTCTGGGCAATTCTTTCCGTAGATACATTGTCGATCTTATTGATCACCAGAAGCTTATGCGCCTTGGCGTGCCGGGCCCGGCTGATGGCCGCCAGATCATCCTCTCTCGGCTTGCCCGGCTCCACCATAACCACCAGCACATCGATGTCCGCCAGCGAATCGTCCACTGCCTTCATCATCTTGCTGTCCAGTACATGCGCAGGCTTGTGGATGCCCGGCGTATCGATAAAGACCGCCTGGCCCTCCTCACTGTTATAGATGCACTGAATACTGTTTCTTGTCGTCTGCGGCTTGTTGGAGGTGATTGTCAGCTTCTCCCCCATAATCTGGTTGAGCAGCGTGGACTTTCCCACGTTGGGCCGGCCAATGACTGATATAAATCCTGATTTCATTATAATACCTCAAATACCCGGTCGAACCGGTCTTTTTCCTTCTGTATGGCTTCCTTGCTGCCGACGGTGCAGATACAGCTCGTGCTCATCGCCTGACGCACAGCGGCCGCGATCTCCCGAATCTGCTCCACCGTCGTTCCCAGCACCTGATCTCTCGTCTGCTGCAGTCTCTGCGCCGTCTGCCCGATCCGCGCGCGGCTGTTGCCCACAGTAATCCGCAGCGCCGGTGTCAGCGGCGTATCCAGCTCTCCGATGGTTCCGATCACATACTTTTCCAGCTCCTCCGTGCTGCTCTGGAAATGCTCCAGATAGTCCGCGACCTGCGCGTAGGTCTCCAGTGTGGAGGCCAAATTGGGATCCCGGTAAGAGGCCATGTAGAGAATGCCCAGGGGGCTGAAGTCCGCAAACGCGCCGTACGCGCCGCCCTGTACTCTCAGACGGTTCCAGAGATACTCCAGGCCCAGGATCTGCCTTGCGACCCGCATCACGCCTGTATAGGGCACAGCAAAGATTCCTTCCTGAACCACATACTGTACCTGTCCCGGTGTGATCAGGCCTTCATTGCACTTTTCCGGTACAAAATGGTTCTCACGGTCTCCGGCCACCTGCCGCTGAGGCAGTGCCTTTTTGAAGCTTTCCATGCACTCCAGAAGGGTTCCCCGGTTCTGCTGGGTGCTGCCTCCGGCCATGCTGAGGCGGCTCTGATCGGCCAGAATCTCCCGTACCTCCTGCAGAGACCGAACCAGTTCGTCCTTCCTTTCATCAAAGTGATCCAAAAGATCCTTGACAAACTGAATATACTCGACTCCGCTCAGATAC
>CAVGBV010000003.1:26105-46883 GCA_963627615.1 Alloprevotella sp. | reverse complement strand
GCTGGATAGCGATGCTGTGTCCCGCCTCCGTCACTTCCTCTTCCAGCGACGTATACTCTTCGTTCAGAATCTCCCGCAGGCGTTTGGTATCCGAGAACTGTGTCTTCAGCAGAATCTCCTGCATAAGCTCCGCCATCACCGCATGCTCCGGCTCCAGGCAGCGGGCAGCGACCGCGATCTCCGGACGGTAGCTGCCGTCCAGGCGCTCCAACACCGATACATTCCAGCTGATGCCGCCGGTATGGATATTGATCTCGCTGTTCAGGTCCTCATAGGTATGATTCTCCGTATCCATCTGTCCGAGAACCGTGGACAGAATCGACGCGTAGGTCAGCTGTCTCGCGCTGAGGCCGGACAGATCCAGATAAGCCCGCATATAGAGGATCTGACTGCACTCTGCCGCGGTATACCAGCAGGGCGTTCCCTCCATGGAAAAGCTCTCTGTCTCAATCTGCTCCGCTTCCTTTTTCATATCCGCGATGGACAGGTGCGGAACGCAGCGCTTGATCTCCGGCGGATCCTCTTCAGCCTGATACTGCAGGAGCTCCTGGGTCGTCCGGACGAGAGAAGCCTTCTCCTCCTCGCTCAGGGACTCCTTATACTGCTGCAGCTTCTCCTCGAGACTGCGGGCCTCCTGCGCGGCAAGATCGATCACCGGGCGCAGCGTCACATAGGCCGCGTGCGGATTATCCAGCAGATATTTGCGGATCAGGCCCTCAAAATATCCCTGCTCCGCCTTCTCTCGAAGATCCGCGAAGATCTCGTCAAAACGGGTATAGATAAACGGATCCTTTCCATACAGCCATGCGTTCATGATATACGCGATATGGATCACCAATCCGGCCGGAAGCGTCCCATACTCGCCCTCCCGGATTCGGAACTCCATGATGTTCATGGCTGCCTGCTTCTGCTTTTCGCTGAAGCCTTCCTTCTGGATCTTATCCAGTGCGTCATGGATGATCTGCTCGAATTCTGCCTGACGCTTCAGATCCGCTCCCTGCGCGACGATTCCAAAGCCGGACTGATGAGCCCGGGTATCCACATAGCCATAGATATTCTTGCCCAAACCGGCATCATTGAGCGCCTTTTTCACCGGCGCGCCCTGCGCGTCCAGCAGCATATATTTCAAAATCTCGATTCCGAAGAACTCCGTCGGCTCTTCCGGCTTAATCGCTACGGAATAGGACAGATAGCCGTCGGCCTCTCCCTGTGCTTCCGATACCGAACAGGGCGCTTCTACCCTGTGCGGCTCTGTGAAGGCAGCCTGCTCCGGCAACAGCTCCGGTCCGTATCCTTCCTGGGCTGTCATCTCGCCCAGATAGTGCGTATCGAGCCACTCCAGATACTCTTCCATCTTCATGTCTCCGTACAGCAGAATAAAGCTGTTGGACGGATGATAATACTTTTTGTAAAATGCCAGGAACTCTTCCTGGGTCAGCTGCGGAATCGCCTCCGGAACGCCGCCGGACTCATATCCATAGGGCGTATCCGCGAACAGCGCCCGGTTGATCTCTCTGCGCAAAACGGTATCCGAAGAAGAGAACGCGCCCTTCATCTCATTATATACGACGCCCTTGATCGTAACCGGAGCTTCCGGCTCGGTCAGCTCATAATGCCAGCCTTCCTGCATCATAATCCGCGGATCCCGCAGAATATTCGGATGGAACACCGCGTCCATATATACGTCCATCAGATGATACAGGTCCCGTTCGTTCTGGCTGGCTACCGGATACATCGTCTTATCCTCAAATGTCATGGCATTCAAAAATGTGTTGACAGATCCCTTCGACAACTCCACAAAAGGATCCTTGAGCGGAAACTTCTCCGAACCGCACAATACGCTGTGCTCCAGAATGTGCGCCACGCCCGTGTCGTCCTGCGGCGGGGTCCGGAAGGTGATCGCGAACACCTTATTGGAGTCCTCCGGATTTTCAATACAGCAGATCTTCGCACCGCTCTTTTCATGTACCAGCTCCGTTCCCCAGGCCCCCAATTCATTCAGCCTGCTGGAGCGGACACTGCGATATCCTTTTACCTGTTCCATTCTCTTCATTCTCCTTTGTTATGATTTATATTGACTGAGCGCCTCCTCGATCGTCTGTGCGTTGATTCTCGTGAGCTTACCGACTGTACAGCGCTCCTGATATTCTCTTACATTGGCCTCGTACTGTTCCTGTGAAATCGCCCGGCCATCCAGCGTATAACTGTCTCCTTGCCTTTGCAGCTGTCCCTTGACCATCCATCCTTCCGCTGTCAGAGCCAGCCAGCAATACTCCTCCTGATCCCGTCCCGGCAGTACATAGAGAATCTCTCCGGTCGCGGCCTCCATCCCCATATACACAGCGTTCCGATACTCTTCGGGACGTTCATAGGATTCCCATCCGTGGTTCATTCCTGACCACCGGTAGATCTCAACCTGTGTATCGGTCTGCACCAGCAGGTACGGAATACTGCCGCGCCCCTGAATCAGGGCAAATCCCATCTCTTTGTTCCAGTCACCGGAGGCAATCTGCTCCAAAATCATCCGCTTGCATTCGATCTTCCACTCTGTCAGCGGATACTTCTGCTGTGCCTCGCGGGTCAGGCTGCTGCCCGGCGCGAGATCCCACAGCTCCGCCAGAACCGTCTCATACTCTCCCAGCAGATCTCCGACATTCTCCACCGTATTCTCGCTCATTCTCGTATACTGTCCGCACAGCTTGGCAAGCGCGTACATGTACTGCTGACGCTGCTTCTCCCACGCCTCCTGGTCCAGTCTGGCTTCTTCCTGTGCGCATTGCTGAATCAGTTCCGCGGCCATTGCATAGTATTTCGGTGCGTCTTCCGAAACCATCTCGGCACTCTCCCTGGCGAGACGGTACTGTCCCTCATCAAACCATCCTCGCGCCTCCTCGTAGAGGCTCTGCGCCCGTAGCTGTATGTCCAGTGCTTTTTTCTTACGGGTTAGCTCCAGGATCTCTGTCTCGTCCAGGACTCCGCAGCCTTGCAGGAATTGAATCCTGGCATCCGCTTCCATACGCGGAAGTTCCCCTGCCTCGTACTGCCGCAGGCTCTCTTGTGCCCACTGGTATAGATTCTGCGCCATCTCCTGCTGCCCCTGTGCGTCCGAACTCTCCCACAGCTGCTGAAGCTCCTGCGCGCTTCTCTCATCCGGCTCCGCCAGAAGTTCCGCGAGCGTCGGCAGTTCCGGTGGCGTTTCTTCCTTTGGATGCCGCAGAAAAAAGCAGAAAAAAACAGCACAGGCAAGAATTGCTGTGCCTATCAGAAGCCACATCCGCGTTCTTGGGTTCTGTTTCAGTATACCTGTCGTTTTCAAAAATGTCAAGTGTTCTGTCTCCCTTCTCTGATACCATCTCCTCTCCTAGTTTTCCTTAAATTCATAAATCTATGAAAAAAATTTCCATTGTTTTAAAATACAACAGGACCGCAGGTAAACCCTGCGGTCCATGTCATTTAAGAATTGATTTTTTGTGCCAGTGCCTGCCAGGTCATCTGGCCTACATAACCATCGGCGTCCAGTCCGTTGGCACTCTGGAAACGAATCACGGCGCTGCGTGTGCCGGAACCAAAGAGTCCGTCCGCCGTACCGCAGTTATAGCCCAGCTGATTCAGCCATTCCTGCAGCTGCTTCACATAGGTGCTACTGGAGGAACCATAGGAAATTACTGGATAACCGCTGACATCTACGGTCGGCTTCACCGGCGTATCCGGGGTGTCCGGAGTATCGGGCTGCTCCGTACCGTTGTACAGCGCGTTCCAGGTCATCTGGCCTACATATCCGTCCGCATCCAGTCCGTGATCATTCTGGAAACGGATCACGGCGCTGCGCGTGCCGGAACCAAAGAGTCCGTCCGCCGTACCGCAGTTATACCCCAGCTTGTTCAGCTGCTCCTGCAGCATTTTGACATAGGTGCTGTTAGAAGATCCGTAGGAAATCACGGGGTAGCCGCTGACATCCACCTTCGGATCGGCCGGAGTATCCGGCTGGTCCGGTGTATCGGGCTGATCCGGCGTATCAGGCGTATCCGTACCATTGTACAGTGCGTCCCAGGTCATCTGGCCTACATAGCCGTCCGCATCCAGTCCGTGATCATTCTGGAAACGGATCACGGCGCTGCGCGTACCGGATCCGAAGATTCCGTCCGCCGTACCGCAGTTATAACCTAACTTATTCAGCTGCTCCTGCAGCATCTTGACATAAGTACTGTCTGCCGAACCATAGGAAATCACAGGATAACCGCTGACATCCACCTTCGGATCGGTCGGGGTATCCGGCTGATCCGGTGTCTCCGGCTTGTCCGGAGTATCGGGGTCCGGGGGATCCGGAGTATCGGGGTCCGGGGTATCCGGATCTGGCTGATCAGGATCCTCATACAATGCCTTCCAGGTGTTCTGTCCCACATAGCCGTCCGCTTCCAAGCCATGATCGCTCTGGAACTTTACAACGGCTTCATGCGTTCCCCATCCGAACATTCCGTCCGGCGTTCCGCAATCATATCCCAGTTCATTCAATCTCTCCTGGAGCTTGCGGACATAATCGCTCTTGTCCGAGCCATAGGACAGCACCGGATACTTACTGATATCGTCCGGCACATCCGGCTGCTCCTGTCCGGAATCCGGTATGCCGTCTCCGCCTGCCTGCTTTGTGATATGCAGATAATACTCCTTGCTGTCGCCATTGGTTGCCGTAACGGTGATCGTCAGTGTCGCGCTGTCGCCTGCGGGAACCGCCACACGGCCCGCACCGCTGACTGACGCGTTGGCGTCGTTGGTCTTGACCTCAATATCGAGTTCCTGAACCGAAGGATCCAGTTTCAGACTATAGTCCGTGATATAGGCGCCGAATCCCTTGGCTGTCTGCCCGTTGACAATGATGGCATCCAGCAGATCGTTGCCGTTCACATTCAGAGAAGGCATCTCAATCGGCATCTCCGGCATGTTGTCATATACCGGAATCTTGAAGGTCAGCGTACCGTCCAGCATCTCTTTGGTATAGGCTGCCTTATAGGATACGGCCTCTGCCGAAGGAGCCTGTATGTTCGTCATGTACTGATGTATGTAATACCCGTTGCCGCCGTCCACCACGTCAAATTTATGCAGATACATGGTGTCCTGTCCGTACCGGATATAATCCTGCGCCAGATACTCCGCTCCGCCGGAAAGGGCCTTCAGCGGATCATTCCACGGGCGCTGGTAGCTTCCCGATGCTGAAGCGTAGGCAAATCCATTATAGATCGCGCTGTATCCATTGGCCGTATAGGCACCGATATTGAAGAAATTATAGATTCCCTCAAATCCCTTATACGTACCGGAAGACAGTACAGAACCGGAAACGCCCTGCTCGGACAGGACCCGGGACGCCAGATAGAACGGACTGACCTCGCTCACCTCCGCCGCCTTCATCAGCGCCTGCGCATAGGTATAATTCTTGCCGTCATATGCCGTAAAGCTCTTGCCATCCATAAAGGAGCCCTTGATGATATTCTCTACACCCTCGATCGTATGGGCATTCTCCTGATAGGAAAGCTGCTCAAACTGAAATACGCTCGTATGGTCCAGGAAATTTCTCGGGTCCAGAAAATACGCTACGATCTCCTTGGACGCACAGATCCAGGATTCTCCGTCGTAGCCCTTCCAGGAACGGGATACCGGATTGTAGGCTCCCTCCGCATAGGACTTCCAGGAGTCCGCTACCGTATAATATACCAGATTCCGGCCCTGAAGGGACTCCGCCTCTACCGCCTTGTTCCAATCGAGCCCTGTATGCTGCGCCAGAAATACCCAGTTGGGATACTCCTCATGCAGACTCCGGAGCCGTGCCTTATAGCTCTCCGGAAAACCCTGCGCGTCCAATTGCGCTTCAAAATCCATATCATCCGGCGTATCGATCGTCTCGCCGCCCTGGATATGAATATATTCTGAATGGACATAACCGGAAACACCGCTGTCCGCGAGAATCTGATACCAGGCTACACCGTCCGCGTCCATCTCTACGCCTAGGACCGTGACCATTTCATTGGGTCCCAGCCTTCCCGCCGTGGGATACGTCACCCCAGGGCCGCTGCGTACATTCAGATAGCTGTCCGACTCCACCCAGACCACTCCGCGGGTTGCCCCGGAGTCCGTGGTCTCCTCCGCCATTACGGCCGGTACAGATCCTATAACCATCAGCATGGCAAGCAGCCATACTGTTATCTTTTGCAATCTGTTTCTCAATCTGAATCCTCCTTTCATCTCACAACCTCTATCCTACCATTTTTACTCTCTTATGTCAATCAAAAAATCGTTCTTTCGTAACGATTGTAACTTTTTCGTAATAATTTACAGAGGTTTTTCAGTTCAAAAGCGTCCATAACACATCAGTCGCGACCGAAGAGGCGTACATCCGCCCTCCGGACTGCTCTACCAGTACCGTAATCGCAATGGGACTGCCTGTTTCCGGAACGACATACCCCGTGAACCAGGAATGATCCACCCCGGAAGCATTTTCCGCCGTACCGGTCTTGCCGTAGGCCGGAAGCCCCAATCCGGACAGATTGGTCGCTGTACCATACTCCGTCACGCCTTTCATCAGGCTCTGAAGATACGCTGCCTCCTCTTCCGTGATAAGCTGTTCCGGCTTCTCGGGGAGATATTGCTTCTTCACTGTTCCATCCTGATTGAGCACCTTGTCCACCATCTCATACGCGTAGACCTTACCCTGATTGGCAACGGCACAAGTCAGGCGATTCAGCAGCAACGGCGTCATCTCCGTCTGCCCCTGTCCGATGGCGGTCGCGGCAATCTCATCCTCTGCAGCGTCCTTGGTCAGGCCATACTGCGATGTGCTGGACGGAAGGATAAAGTCCAGTTTCTTACCGAAACCGACACTCTCCATCGTCCGGATCAGCTGCTGCGCGCCGATCCGATTGCCCAGTGTCGCGAAGAATGTATTGCAGGAGTACGCAAAGGCATCCTGAATATCCAGCTCTCCATGCACCGATCCGCCGATGCAGGCCAGATCGTAATTATTAAAGTACTCGACTCCGCTGCATGTATAGTGGTAATCCGTCGTATAGTTCTGAGACCTGTACCAGGCCAGGCTGGTGATCATCTTAAAGGTCGAGCCCGGCGGGTACAACCCCTGCGCCGCGCGGTCAAAGAATGGATTGTTCTCGTCCTCCATCAGAACGTCCCATTCTTCCATCACGGTGTTGGGATCATAATACGGCTTGCTGACCAACGTGATCAGACGCCCCGTATCAGCTTCTGTCACAATGACGACACCATTGAAGTCGCCCAGGCGGTCGTACGCGTACTGCGAGAGTTCTCCGTCGATTGTCGTCACTACATCACAGCCCGGAATCGTCTTATCCAGGATCCAGTAGTTGATCATATCGGTAAAGGAGCCGGCTGACAAAAGGTACGAATTCATCTTAAGCTCCAGACCGCTTTTGGACTGGTCCGAATATCCGGTCACCAATCCCAGCGCGCTTCCGTAAGGATAGGTTCTGTAGTAGCTTCCGTCCTCCGCCTGCACCTCACGCGCCAGCGCCTTTCCGTTCCGATCCAATATGGAGCCTCGGATATAGCGGGACTCTGTCGCGCGCAGTCTTGGATTATACGCATTGGCAGAGATCGTAACACTGTCCAGCACGATGATCTTAAGGAGCCAGAGCGCCAGCAGGATGAAGCATGCGATAAAGCAGCTCTTCAGTACCTTTTCAGACTTTTTATAACGTGAAGTATAGATCTTGGGCTGATCAGAATCCGGGTTCATCGAATCGGAAGGCACCGACGGCGGCCGCTTTTTCTTCTTCTCGTTTTCTTTCTTCATATTCTCTAACTCTCCTCTCGGTCTGACTCCGGCTGCGGAACAATTCCTGCACGATTCCCATGATGATAAACATAGACAGCAGCGAAGTTCCTCCGTAGCTGATAAACGGCAGCGTAACGCCCGTCAGGGGCAGCATCTTGATTACGCCTCCAATGATCAGAATCGTCTGGATTCCGGTGATAATACTGCAGGCCATCGCGATATTTCTCCGCAGACGGTTCTCATAACGGCTTACCAGATTAAACATCATCAGTGACATGAGCAGATAGATCATCACTGTCAGCGCTCCGAAAATACTGCCGAATTCTTCGCAGATTCCCGCAAAGATCATATCCGTCCAGCCCTCCGGAATATAATAGGGCATCCCCTGATAGAGTCCGGTTCCAAAGAACTTTCCTCCAACGATGGCAAAGAGTGACTGCGCGATCTGATATCCGCCGCTGTCAATATCGGACCATGGATCCAGCCAGATATCCACACGGGTCCGTACATGTCCCACCAGCCGATACGCCAGGAATCCGCATACCAGGACTCCCAGAACTCCGCCGATCAGAATCCATCCTCTCTGCGTATAGTCATACGTCATAAGCAGGAACATGCTGCAGAAAATCAGGATCATTCCCAAATCATTCTGGGCCAACAGTACCAGAGACAGCGCACCGACGATCGCGCCCCCGATCAGGATAGAACTGATCTTGTTCTTGCGGATGTAGAGTACGGACAGTAAAAACACCAGAACCGGCTTGATCAGCTCCGATGGCTGGAAGGTGATCCCGTGGATATCCACCCAGTTCAGGGATCCATTCTCCGGCGATGGGAAGATAAACGGCAGCACAACCAGGCCCAGCGCCGCCAGAGACCAGACCCACCACGGAATCTGATACACCCATCGGCAGCGTAGGAACAGCATGACCACATTGATCACCACAACCGACACTACAATCCACCAGATCTGCCGAATACAGCTCTCCGGACGGATTCTCCAGAGCATGACGATTCCAACGCTCAACAGGAAAATAATACTGTTGGTCAGAATTTTATTACTGCCTTTATGCAGAGTATTCATCGTAATGGACAGCACAAGAAAGGCTGCCCACGCAATCCCGAACATCCTTAAAAACTCAATGGTCCGTCCACCGCCCAGTTCGTTAAAAAAGATCAGGACGGCTGACTCCAGATTGAACAATATAATGACCACTCTCTGATACGCGCAGAAGTCTCCGAAGGCTCTGCGCGTGATCTTTTTATTCAAAACCGCATACAGACCGCTGATGGCAAAGACCGCCACCAACAGCACATTGACATATTTGGAGACCTCCGTAAAAAATCCAAGCATTATTCCACCCCCTTATCGTAGTGGCCGCTGATATAAGAATTTCCGGCGGGGACTGCCTCTGTCTCCTCCTGATATTCCATCAGCCTCTTCTCCGTCTCCTCTCCGCTCTCTTCCAGAAAATACAGCCGAAGCTTTCCGGCCGGCAGATTCTTAAGGAGCCTCTTTTTATTGGCAATCCAAACAGGTTTATAACTGTAAAATACCGTATAGCAGTCCTCACAGTGCCGTTCCATGGGCCACGCCTCCTGCATCCGGTCGACGAGCTGCAGCTCATGTCCCTTACGGCAGTATCCGCCTTCCTTGGCCGGACACTGTTCACTCAGCATTACGGGGATCCGTCCATATACCATACAGGCGCACCTGGAGTCATACCGCAGGGACCGAAGCTCGGCAGCGTTTAATTCTACCGAAGCCGTATATCCTTCCAGATGCTCCCGGTAGAAGCGTCTGGATGCCTCATTCATGACAGGGATGCCGACTCCTGCCTCTACAGCCAATCCTCTCTCCCGCACGGGCGCGATCTCTCCCATATTCTGCACCAGAACCCGGCGGACTCCCGCCTGCTTCCATTGATCCAGCTGTGCGAAGACTCTCTCACCCGCTTTTTCTCTGACAATATACGGCAGGCTCAGACACAGCTGTGTATCCGTCCCCCGTACGATGTTCTTATATTCTTCTATCTTTTCCGGCTGGAAAAACTCCTGCCGCAGATAGACTCTGCCGACCCTTCCGGATACGGCCCGTAACTGATCTTCTGTCGTCACAACCGCTTCCCAGAGGGCTTCCGGCCGTTCCTGCACTTCTTCCGGAGCCTCTGTCACCGGACATGCCGTATAATATGGCGCCTGCAGCTCTTCAGTCAGACGCTGCGTCACCTCCCGGCGCAGTGCGTTGAGTTCCGATACCGGAAGGAAGACATCCGGATCCATCTGAACATGGACTTCCTCCACGCGAAAAGCAGAATCTCCTGTCTTTTTCAGCTGACGGACCACATCCTCCTGTGTCAGCGGACGGCTCTGTGCCTGTGCCGCTGCTGCCTGGCCTTCTGCCTGCACTGTATGCAGCCCGTCCAATGTCTGTCCAACCAATACCGGACGGCTGCCCTTTTTCAGATGAATACTCAGCTGTATGGGGCGGCTGCGCTTCTGCGTATGTTCCAGAATCTCACGATTCTCTCTCTTACTGATGAGAAGCCGCACTTCATCTCCTTTACGAACTCCGCGCATTGCCGGAAGCGTCAAACGGTTCTCCGAAAGCCCACGCTCCCTGACAATGATCGATGGATACGGCATGCTACCCGTCCGGATCTCCAGCGTATCTCCCGGCTCCACCTTATGCGTCAGGCTCAGGCGTGTCTGCCTGGCATCCAACGACTGTACATAGCCCGCCGGAATCCCGGAGTGCTTGGGACTCTCCGCACAGATCATATCCCCGGTCTTGCCATAGATATACCCCTTGGAAAAGCCGCCGCGGTTAAACAGCAGTGCCAGCTCCTCCAGCTCCTCCGGCGCCGGGCGGTATTCCTCTCCGGTCGCCTGATAATAATCCAGCGCTCTGCGGTAAGCGGCCGTGACTCCCGCCACATAAGCCGCGCTCTTCAGCCTGCCCTCAATCTTGAGAGAGGCCGCTCCGCTCTCTGAGAGCGCTTTGATATCGGACAAAGTACAGATATCCTTGAGGTTGAGATAATTTCTCTTATGCGCGTCACAGCTCAGGCTGTACTGCAGCCGGCATGGCTGCGCACACCTTCCCCGGTTGCCGCTGCGTCCCCCGATCAGAGAACTCATCAGGCACTGCCCGGAATAGCTGTAGCACAGCGCGCCGTGGATAAAGACCTCCGTCTCCACTCCCACAGTTTGCGTAATGTGCCTGACTTCCGTAAGCGGCAGCTCTCTTGCGAGAACCACCCGGCAAAATCCCAGCTTCTTCAGCCACTGCGCGCCCTGCGCATTATGAATGCTCATCTGCGTACTGGCATGCAGCTCTACCTCCGGGAATCTCCTGCGGATGTACTGCGCCGCGCCCATATCCTGCAGAATCAACCCGTTCATCCCCAGCGGCAGCACTTCGTCCGTAAAACGGCACAGCTCATCCCACTCGGATTCCTTGACAAGCGTGTTCAGTGTCAGATAGGTCTTGACACCTCTGGGATAGCAGTATTCCACCGCCTCCCGAATCTCACGGGCATCCAGATTGGCCGCGCTCTGCCTCGCGTTAAAGGCCTTTCCGCCAAAATACACCGCATCGGCCCCGGCATCAACCGCAAGCTTCAAAATCTCCAGGCTCCCCGCAGGCGCCAGCAGCTCCGGAATCTGTCTATTCATTGCCTTCACTCTTTCATTTCCAATTGTTCGCCGCCCTCAGGCACGGTTCTGTGAAAATACGTCAAACACCTGGACGTAGCCATGCGGCCTCTGGGCGTTCGCTGCAAAAATCCCTGCTGCATCAGATAGGGCTCGCAGACATCCTCTACCGTCCCTACATCCTCGCCGATGGACGCCGCCAGCGTCTCCAATCCGACCGGCCCGCCGCCGAACGTATCCATCAGTGTCAGCAGCAGACGCCTGTCCATGGTATCCAGTCCGCATGGATCGACCTTCAGAGCATTGAGCGCATGCTGCGCCGTCTCCTTGGTAATCCGTCCGTCAAACATCACTTCCGCGAAATCCCGCGTACGCTTCAACAGCCGGTTGGCCAGACGGGGCGTACCGCGGCTTCTGCCCGCGATCTCCGTCGCTCCCTCTTCATCGATCTCGACCTCCAGGGTCTTGGCGGAGCGCATTACGATCTGCGTCAGTTCTTCTTTTTTATAAAATTCCAGATGATTGACCATGCCAAACCGATCCCGCAGCGGCGCGGACAGCATCCCCACCCTCGTCGTCGCGCCGATCAGCGTGAACTTGGGGAGGTCAATCCGCAGAGCTTTGGCCGCGGGCCCCTTACCGATCATAATGTCAATCGCGTAGTCCTCCATCGCGGGATAGAGGATCTCCTCCACCTGCCGGTTCAGGCGGTGAATCTCATCGATAAACAGCACATCCCCTTCGGAAAGGTTATTCAGGACCGCCGCGATATCACCGGGCCGCTCCAGTGCCGGTCCTGTGGTGATCTTGATGTTCACTCCCATCTCATTGGCAATGATCCCCGCAAGCGTCGTCTTGCCCAGTCCCGGCGGGCCGTAAAACAGCAGGTGATCCAGGGGCTCATGACGGCGTTTGGCCGCCTCGATAAATACCTTCAGATTGTGCTTGATCTCTTCCTGCCCCGTATATTCGTCAAAACGATGCGGCCGCAGGCTCTTCTCCGCTTCCTCTTCTTCTTTATGAACCGTCGCGTCGATGATCCGCTCCAGTCTCTCTATCTCCATGCTCTATCCCCCTTACAATGTCGCGAGCTGTTTTAATGCTTCTTTCAGGATCCGTCCGGAATCCATACCTTCCCGGTAAACTCTGGCAATCGCGGCCTGCGCCTCTCCTCGGGTATATCCCAGGCTCTCCAGCGCCGTCGCGGCCTCTGCCGCCGTTCCCTGCACTGCCTGACCTGCCGGCTGCATCAGCTCCTCCGGCACTGTCTGTACCGCGCCCACTTTATCCTTCAGGTCCAATACGATTCTCTGCGCCGTCTTGGGGCCGATTCCGGAAACCTTGGTCAAGGCCTTGTAATCGCCAGACGCGATCGCGGCAGCCGCTGACTCCGGCTTCATCTGTGTCAATATCGCCAGCGCGTATTTGGGGCCGACTCCATTGACATTGATCAGCTGCTGAAAAAGCTTCAGCGTTGGCTTTTCCATGAAGCCATACAGAATCTGCGCGTCCTCCCGTATATTCAGGTAGGTATGCAGCGTCAGCTTATTCCCGACGCCGACGCGCACCAGATCTTCCGTCACCGAAGTATAGACCCGGTACCCGATGCCTCCTACGTCCACAATCACACTGTCTTCTTCAATCTCCGCTAAGATACCGCTTACATAGGCGATCATTCTGTATCCTCCCCATTGCCGTCCGTAACGACCTGACTGACCGGCAGGTCATATGCCTCTTCCGGCAAGCTTTCTACACACTGTGTCTGATATGCCACCCCGATATATACCGCCCAAGGGCACTTCTTCATATACCGGTCGTAATACCCTCCGCCGTATCCGATTCTGTAGCCTCGGATATCGAATAATACCCCCGGTGTTAAAACCCAGTCCCCGGGCTCCGGGACTGCCTCCGTCAAGCCCTCTCCGGGCTCCAAAATGCCGTACGCTCCCGGAACCAGCTCTGATTCCGATGAGACTTCGTAGAACTTCATATTCCCATCTGAAACCACTTTCGGATAACAGGTATGTTTGCCGTCCGCGCGAAATCGTTCTGCCCACGCTGCCGTTTGCGGCTCGCTTCCGAATCCGCTGAAAAGAAAGATTCTACGCGCCGCCGGATACTCCGGAAGGCAGCAGAGCTTTCGCAGAATCTGCGCGGAAGCCTGTACCCGGTATGTCTCCGGCAGGAGATCCCTTCTGCGTCTGGCCTCCTTACGCAGCTTAACTTTTTCTTCCATAAAAATATGTCCCGACTTCCATTCCTTCAAAGATCTGCTCCAGCACCTCCGGTGCCGCCGCATTGGCAATCACCATATCGATACCGGCCGCTCCGGCAATCTGCGCCGCCATGATCTTGGTCGCCATCCCTCCGGTTCCTACCCCGGAACGGCTGTCGCCCGCCATTGCCGCGATCTGCGGCGTGATCTCACGTACTTCCCGGATCAGCTGCGCATTCGCGTCCTGTGAAGGATCCGCGGTGTATAATCCATCAATATCGGAGAGCAGGATCAGAAGGTCCGCTCCCACCAATTCCGCGACATACGCGGACAGGCGGTCATTGTCTCCGAATTCAATCTCGTCGGTCGCGATCGTATCGTTCTCATTGACGATCGGAATCACATCATATTCAAACAGCTTGTTAAATGTATTGGCCGCGTTGCGTCTGCGGATGGAGTGCTCCATCACGTCCCTCGTCAGAAGAATCTGCGCGACGCTCTGACGGTACTCCAGGAAAAACCGCTCATACAGCTGCATCAGCGTCCCCTGGCCAACCGCGGCCGCCGCCTGCTTTTCCTCTGTCGTATTCGGCCTGTGCGGCAGATGCAGTGCAGCAACTCCGGCCGCGATCGCGCCGGATGATACCAGTACAACATCTCTGCCTCCATTATGAATATCCGCCAGCGCTCTTGCGAGCTGCTCAATCTTATGAAAAGCGAGCTTACCGTTATCATAGGTCAGAGAGGAACTCCCGATCTTGACTACAACCCGCCGAATCTCCTGCATATTTCTCATCAACGTATCTCCTCCGCCGCGCTGCGTCCGGCCAATATTCCGCTGCTGGCCGCCCATTGCAGATTGTAGCCGCCGCAGTCTCCGTCAACATCCAATACCTCTCCGGCCCAATAGATTCCTTTGTTTTTCTTGGATTCCATGGTCCGCGCCTCAACCTCTCCGGTATAGATTCCGCCCACCGTTACCTGCGCTTCCTTCCAGCCTCCGTCTCCCAGTACCGGGAAGGTCCACCACTGCAGGATCCTCGCCAATGCCTGAATCTGCTGTTTGGTAAGCTGCGCGCACCGTGTCTGCGCGGGCACTTCGATCTCCTTTAATATGGGCTGAATCAGCCTCTTATTGAGAATGCCGCTGAGCATCTCCTGTATACTCATATATTCAAACCGTTCGCTTCTCTGCCGAAGCCACCAGAAGCACTCACCCTCACGCATATCCTCCATCAGGTTCAGCGCGATGCTGCATTTCCTTCCGGGAACCAGCGCCTCCCGGGCCAGCCTCAATACCGGCGGGCCAGAAAGGCCCTCTGCTGTAAAGAGTACCTCTCCCCACTCCTGCTGCAGAATCTCATCTCCGTGCAGGAGGGATACCTTGGCTTCTACCTTACAGCCGGAAACGGACTTCGGATACGGGCTTCTGCAGCGCAGCTTTACCAAGGCCGGCCGCAGCGGTACTACGGTATGACGCAGCTGCTTTGCCAGATGCAGTCCGTCTCCATCCGCTCCCAGCTGAGGCGACGCCTTGCCGCCCACAGTCAGGATCACCTTCTGGAACCGGCCCAGATCCGCTCCATCCGCAGCCGACAACCTCCAGCTTCTCTTGACCTGCGTGATATGTTCAACTGCCTTGCCGCATACAACCGTAACCTTGCAGCGTTCCAGCTCGGCCCGGAGCGCGTCCAGTACGCCGGATGCCTGTAAGGACATGGGAAAGAGCTTGCCCTCTTCACTGATCAACACCTGTCCCAGACTCTCCCAGAAGCTTCTCGTCTCTTCCGGCGTTACTCGCTCCATCACTTCTTTGATAAAGGCCTGACTGCCGCCGTGAAAATGCGTCAGACTCATATCTTCATTGGAGATATTGCATCGTCCGTTGCCTGTTGCCAGGAGCTTCTTGCCTACACGGTCCATCTTCTCAAAAACTGTAACTTCCGCGCCCATTCTCGCGGCCGTAACCGCTGCGCACATTCCGGCGGCTCCGCCGCCAACGATCGCTATCTGCATGACCTTCTCCCGCCCTCCCGGCATAGATTGAACAGATGTTCGTTCTAATATCATACCAAATCTTTTGCAAAAAAGCAATGCTCTTTTCTTATAAGAAATCTTTAAGTTCCCTATATACAAAAGACGCCATTCAGGAACAGTTTCTGAATGGCATCCTTATTTACATCAGCGGGGCAATCAGGCGCAGTACCCTTCCCGTGAGCCTCTCGTACCACGGGAGGTTCTTATAATCTTCCACCGTCATCCTCTGCGACTGGGCCCGTGTCTTCTGAAAATCCCGTTCTACATCTTCTACGGCCGGATTGTTGAAAAACAGTGTCGCGCATTCAAAATGCAAATACAGGCTGCGGTAATCCATATTGATCGAACCGACCACCGCCTTTTCATCGTCGGACACATAAGATTTGGCATGGATAAATCCCGGCGTATACTCATAGATATGAACTCCCGCGCTGAGAAGCTCTTCATAATAGGTGCGCGCCACCTGAAACGCGTACCATTTATCCGGAATATGGGGCAGGATCAGCTCCACCTCCACGCCGCGCTTGGCCGCGTAAGTGAGCGCCTGAACCATCTCGTATCCGATAATCAGATACGGAGTCATGATGTGGACGTACTTCTTAGCGGTATACAGCATGTCCAGATAGACATGCTCTCCCACATTCTCATCATCAAACGGACTGTCCGCATATGGGACGACATACCCTGCCGCCCTGCGGCACAGGATATGGGGCGTCAGATACGGGCGGTAACTCTCCGGCTGCACTTCTCCGATATTCCACATCTGCAGGAACATCATCGTAAAATTCTGCACGGCGTCTCCCTGAATCATGACGCCGGTATCCTTCCAATGTCCGAAACGGAGCTTCTGATTGATGTACTCATCCGCCAGATTGATTCCTCCGGTAAATGCCGTGATCCCATCCACCACCACCACCTTGCGGTGATCCCGGTTGTTCTGACTGGTGGACATCAGCGGCCGCACCGGCGCGAACATTTTGCATTGGATCCCCATCGCCTGCAGCTGCCTGGGATATTTGTACGGCAGACGCAGCAGGGAACACATACCGTCATACATGAAGCGGACTTCCACGCCTTCCTGCGCTTTTTGACGCAGGATCTCCAGGATGCTGTCCCACATACCGCCCTGATCTACGATAAAATACTCCATGAAAATATAATGCTCCGCCTGGCGCAGCTGTTTTTTGAGTTCTTCATAATAGCTCTCACCGCTTGGAAAATACTGCACGGACGTATTCTGATAACTGGGATATCCTCCCTTTTCGCCCAAATAATACGCAAGCTGCGCCATCTGCGGATTCTCGCTCCTGAGGTTCTCCATAACCGCCTGACTCTGTGTCAGATACGGCTTGGTCTCCTCCTGAAGCAGCTTCAGCTTCTTCTGAATCTTGCGTGTTCCGGGCTGGGTCTGGATAAAAAGGTAAAACAGGCCGCCAAAAACCGGAAGGGCTGCCAGAGGCAGGATCCACGCCATGGTAAAAGCCGGCTGCGTTCCGCGGTTGATCACGACAACCAGCAGGACAAAGCTGAGCGCCAGTGTCAGATATCCTGCCAGCTCTCCCACGGTTTTTATCAGCATGAACAACAGCACGATCTGCAGGATCAACAGCAGAGCAATCACTACTGTACGCCCGAATATCATTTGAAACGCCGTCTTTTTCACTTTGGAATCCTGTTTCATTTTCTGCTCCCTTCTGAATGAAATAAAAAGCAGGGCGGCTATCGTGCCGCCCCCTTTTTTTACTTTTCCTTAGAACGTCGGTACAACCGCGCCGCCATAAGTATCTTCCATGAACTTCTTGGCGGTCTCACTGGTCAGCGCCTTTACAAGCGCCTGAATAGCCGGGTTGTTCTCGTTGCCTTCCTTGACTGTCAGCACATTCACATAGAGCGTAGCAGCCTCAGAATCTGCCGCTTCTACCGCCAGAGCGTCCGTCGATGCCTTCAGGCCGTTCTGCATCGCGTAGTTGCCGTTGATAACAGCCATATCTACGTCCTCCAGAGAACGCGGCAACAGCTCTGCCGCAATCTCCTGGATGTCCAGATTCTTGGGATTCTCGACAATATCCAGCTTGGTCGCCTCGATGCCCACACCCTTCTTCAGCTTGATCAGGCCCTGTGCCTGCAGAAGCAGAAGTGCGCGCGCCTCGTTGGTTCCGTCATTCGGAATGGCGATCTGCGCACCGTCTGCCAGATCTTCCAGCGACTTGGTCTTGCCCGGATACAGACCGAACGGCTCATAATGAATCTCTGCTACCGAAACCAGATGGGTGCCATTCTTCTCATTGAAGTCATTCATATAGGTGATATGCTGGAAATAGTTCGCGTCAATCTCTCCGCTCTCTACCGCATTGTTCGGAAGAACATAGTCGTTAAAGGTTACAACCTGCAGATCGTATCCCTGCTCTGCCATCAGGTCCTTAAGGGCCTCCAGAATCTCCACGTGGGGAGTCGGACTGGCTCCTACCTTAATGACCGTCAAATCCGCGGACTCATCCTTCTTGCCGCTATCGCCGGAGCATCCTGCGAACGCAGTCAATCCCAGCAGCAGCGCCAACACCAACGCAACATACTTTTTCATTCTCTTTTCTCCTCTTTCTTTTTTATATTCTCTTATCGGTGCGGCGGGCAATCAGCATGCCCACCTCCTGAAAGATCTGAACAATAACGACCAGCAGCAGCACCGTCACCCACATCGTATCGGCCTGATACCGATAGTAGCCGTAATTGGTGGCGATTGCGCCCAGGCCTCCTCCGCCTACAAATCCTGCCATAGCGGAATATCCCAGAATGGTCGTGATGGCAATGGCGCTGCCCACCAGCAGCGAAGGCTTCGCCTCCGGGATCAGCACCCGGCAGATAATCTGCAGCGGCGAGGCTCCCATAGACTGTGCGGCCTCAATCACTCCCCGATCCACCTCTTTGATGGAGGACTCCACCATACGCGCCACAAAGGGCGTTGCCGCGATCACCAGGGGCACGATCGTTGCCGTAGAACCAATGATGGTTCCCACAATGGTCCGTGTCAGCGGAATCACCGCGACCAGCAGAATCAGAAACGGAATGGAACGAAATACATTGACCAGGATACCCAGGATCCGATTCAGCCATGGTATCGGCCGAATCCCCTCTTTATCCGTTACACACAGAATCACTCCCAAAGGAAGTCCAAAGAGATAGGCCAGGATCGTAGACACCAGCGTCATGTACAATGACTCACAGATTCCCGTCCAGAACAGACTCAGCATTTCCGGCGTAAACATCCAAGCTCTCCTCCTTATATGTAATCTTACGCTCCGTCAGATAATCCAGCATCCGCTGTGCAGACGCCTCATCCTCCGGAAGCTGCAGAACCATCTGTCCAAAGGCCTTGCCATCGATGTCTTTGGTATCCGCGAACAGGATATTGACCGCCGCCTGACACTGAAGCGTCATATTGGAGATGATGGGCTCAAAAGAAGAATTGCCGTCAAAGACAATCCGAAGGCATCTCTTGCCCTGAATCTTCTCTACACTGCGGCCCTGCGGAAGAATGAGCTGACGCGCGATCTGGGACTTCGGATGGCGGAATACCTCCTGCACCTCTCCCATCTCTACAATATGGCTATGATCGATGACCGCGACCCGGTGGCAGATCTGCTCAATGACCTTCATCTCATGCGTAATCACAACAATCGTTACGCCCATCGTCTGATTGATCTCCTTGAGGAGCGTCAGAATCGAGCGTGTCGTATTCGGATCCAGGGCGCTTGTCGCTTCATCGCACAAAAGCACCTTAGGACTCAGCGCCAGGGCTCTCGCAATGGCAACCCTCTGCTTCTGTCCGCCGGACAGCTGCGCCGGATAGGCCTGTGCCTTCTCTTTGAGGCCGACGATCTCCAACAGCTCCATAGCCCGGCTGCGCGCCTCCTGTGAGGATTTGCCCGCGATCTCCATAGGAAAACATACATTGCGCAGGACGCTGCGCTGCGACAGCAGATTATAATTCTGGAAGATCATACTGATACTCTGGCGCATTCGGCGAAGCTCCGCAGGCTTTAACTGGGCCAGATCCTGTCCGTCCACGATCACCTGCCCCTGACTGGGCCTCTCCAAGAAATTCATACAGCGCACCAAAGTGCTTTTGCCGGCTCCGGAGAGTCCAATGATCCCAAAGATCTCTCCCTGACGGATGGAGAGCTGAATATCGTCCAGCGCCACTACCTCGCCCTGCTTGGATGTAAAGGTCTTATTGAGTCCCTCAATCCGGATGATCTCGCTCACTGCCGCCACCTCCTTCGTATAATCCTCTTCCTTTTCGCATTATTATAAGAAAAAGGGCTGAAACTGTCAAGTCCTTTTCCCATTTTCTTTATTTTTATCACCTAAAGACAAAAAAACATCGTAAAATTTCAAAGCTTCATAAAATGTTCACAATGCATATATGACATACCATTTTACTATGCATTGTTCTGTACAAAAAGGGACAGAACTTTGTTCCATCCCTCCTGTCTTATTGAATCACTCCGACGCAGCGCAGCCATGCTTCCGCAATCACCGCGTGTCCGTACTCTGTCGGATGCACACCGTCCGCTGTAAGCTCTTCCTGACGGACGCCCCGGCTCATGTACTCCGCAAAGAGCTTTGGCAGATCGATATAATAATCCGCCATCTCCTGCCCGACCGCGCGGATCCTCTCGCGTTTGGGTTCAAAATCCTCATGCCAGCTGACCTTCTTCGGATCTGAGTCCAGCAGATAGGGCTCCAGCACAAGGATCCCTGCCTGCGGAAGGTCTCTGCGGATCCGCTCCAGCAGCTCACGGACATTGGCCTCCGTGGTCTCATGCGCAATCACGTGTCCTTCATTCCATCCATGCCAGGTATCATTGATACCGATCATGACCGACACAAAGTCAGGCTGAAGGGCCAGTACATCCTGTTCATACCGGGTCAGGAGATCCGCCGAAGTATTGCCGCTGATCCCCCGATTCAGAAAAACAATTTCCTGTTCGGGCAAAAGCGCCTGATAGGCTCTGGCTGTCCGAGCCGCGTAGCCGCGGCCCCATTCTGTATCCACTGTGCGGCTACGCCC
>CAVGBV010000003.1:23665-26095 GCA_963627615.1 Alloprevotella sp. | reverse complement strand
GTAATAGAATCTCCGTAAAACAGTACTTTCGCACCCTTTTGAAATACCGTATTCAATCGACTGCCTCCCTTATGTTTTATGCGTTTCTCTCTTCAAATTCTTTCATAAAGGCTGCCAGCTTCTCCACACCCTCCATCGGCATCGCGTTATAGATGGAAGCACGCATACCGCCGACGGAACGGTGTCCCTTCAGATTAGAGAATCCCGCGGCCGTACTCTCCTTGACGAACTTAGCGTCCAGCTCTTCATTGCCGGTACGGAACGTGACATTCATCATGGAGCGGTCCACCGGATCGGCTACCGCCTTGAACATCTTACTCTGATCCAGAAAATCATACAAAATCCGGCACTTCTTTTCATTCCGTGCCTTCATCGCTTCCAGGCCGCCCAACGACTGAATCCATTCCAATACCAGTTTGCAGACATAGATCGGATAGGTCGGCGGTGTATTATACATGGAAGCATTCTTGATCTGCACCGCGTAGTCCAGCATTGTAGGCGTCGCGGGCAGCGTATGCCCTGCCAGATCCTCCCGGATGATCACAACCGTGAGGCCTGCCGGAGCGATATTCTTCTGCGCACCCGCATAGATCAGCCCGAAACGTGAAACATCCACAGGCTCGGACAAAATACAGGAAGACATATCGGCGACCAGCGGAACCTCTCCTGTCTCCGGAATATAATGCCACTTGGTTCCGAAAATCGTATTGTTCATACAAATATGGACATAATCGGCCTGGGGATCCAGCTCCAGTTCCTCCTGTTCAGGAACCCGGGCAAAATTGCAATCCTGCGTCGTACCGGCCAGATGAATCTGATCGCTGAACTTCTGGGCTTCCTGATAAGCCTTCTTGGAAAACTGTCCTGTCACCACATAATCGGCCCGTCCGCTTCTCAGCAGATTCATGGGCACCATCGCGAACTGCGTACTGGCTCCGCCCTGCAGAAACAACACCTTATACTGATCCGGGATCTGCATGACCTCTCGGAACAATGCCTCTGCCTGTGTAATGATCTCATCGTATACTTTGGAACGGTGGCTCATCTCCATCACGGACATTCCGCTGCCGTTATAATTCAGCATCTCCGCCGCGCATTTTTCCAATACCTCTTGCGGCAACATCGACGGCCCTGCAGAAAAATTATAGATTCTGTGATCGAACATACAATCTCCCCCTTAGACTTAATAATAATGGATTAGCGCTATTGTAGCACAGTACCATCCTAAAGTAAAGAAAAAATTTATCTCCTCCTCTCAAAAAATGAAATTATACGAGAGGAAGAGATATCTTTCGCTTTATAACTGCAAAAGTTCAAGCCGTATCTTATTTTGCCTTACCCACGGAGACCAGCAGTCCGGAACGGCGCAGTACCGGCGCCAGCGCCGCATACAGCAAAACGGCGATCAATACCGCGGCAATGGCATTCACAAAGGTAGACAGTGCCGACCACTTTGCCAGAATATCGGCCAAAGCCGGTTCCGCACCCAAAAAGTATCTTTTTCTTATATAGGACATCACCGGATCAACCAGTACATTGAACGCCATACCGGCAACCGATCCCAGCAAGGACCACTGAAATACCTTCTTACCTTCTGTCTGCTCTGACAGATGTCCTACATGATGCGCTACGGCTCCGACAATCAGGCCAATGCAGAACTTCATAATAAAAGTCTGCGGCGCGCTGGTCGCGTATCCGCTCGTCAGATCGGCGATCGTCATTCCGACAGCGCCTGCCAGTCCACCCTTGACACCGCCCAGAAGCAATGCCGCCAATACACAGAACGCATTGCCCAAATGCAGTGCTGTCTTGCCTCCCGGCAGAGGAATATCAATTCTTAAGAATTGAAATCCAATGTAGCACAACGCCGCGAACAACGCCGTCTGTGCAAGTGCAACTGTCGTCTCATGATACCTTTTTGTAGCCATATCTCTAGCCCTCTCTTCTTCAGATTCTCACCGGCTCCGCCGGTATTGGGCTAATCATATACCACATCTGGCCTTATCGCAATGTCCAATTTAATCATTTTTAACCGGGCCAGTTTTTAATCCTTCTGTCTTGAATTATCTTCTGCCTACTGCGCCAGGGCCTTTTCCACATCCTCTTTGCTCAGGGTCACGAGCTGCTCATCCGTCACCTTGTCATAGCCCACGAGGCGGTTCGCCTGCTGTGTGATCGTCTTTTCAAAGAGATTTCTGGCATCTCTGGCATTGGCGAAGTTCTCCGGCTTATGCGCGCAGCGCTCCACAAAATACTGGCTCAACAGCGCCTTAGCCTCCTCGGTGATCTCGTACCGGTTCTTGGCGCACATGCTCTCATAGATCTTGAGAAGCTCGTCCGGATCGTAATCCTCAAAGAAGATAAATGTGTTGAAACGGGAACGGAGTCCCGGATTGGACTGTAGGAACTTCTCCATGAGCTCGGTATATC
>CAVGBV010000003.1:0-23577 GCA_963627615.1 Alloprevotella sp. | reverse complement strand
TGTATTGGCCGTAAGGGTATACGCCTCATCGATGAACAGCACGCCTCCGAGAGCGCTCTCCACCGTCTCCATCACCTTGCCCGCCGTCTGTCCTACATAGCCGCTTACGAGTCCCGACCGGTCTACCTCCACCAGCTGTCCTCCGGAGAGAATCCCCAGGCCTTTATAGAGTCCTGCCAGAATTCTGGCCACCGTGGTCTTGCCTGTTCCGGGATTTCCGGAAAAGACCAGATGCATGGAGACCACCGCCTGCGGCAGCCCACGCTCCTTGCGGATCTGCTTGATCTTAAGGACATTGATCAGATTATTGACTTCTTCCTTGACTCGTTCCAGTCCTACCAGAGAATTCAGCTCATCCAACAGTTCGTCGGCGGTCTTCTCCGGCTTGCTCTCTTCCGCCGCCTTTTCCTCTCTCTGGACCGCCGTCTTTACTCCCGACGATGTCTTCGCTCCTGAAACCGGCTCCGGCTTCTTATGCTTCCGTCCGCTCATGGGCTTCAGATCCCCTGCCGCGTTTCCGGATTGCACATTGTAATGCCGCAGATATTTCTGCAGATTCAGGATATAAACCGTCATGTTGTCCAGCTCGATCGCGTCGATATCATTGTTGCCGGAGATCATGGCCTGTCCCAACTCTCTGTACAGGTTGACCAGATCCTGCGCGTAAACCGTTTTTCCGCCTTTTTTCAGGCTGCGTACATCCATCCGCACGCACTCCTGCACGGACTTGGGGATCTGCGCCTCATAGCTGGCGCCAAGGTTTCTCTCATAATAATACATCATGATCTGTTCCTTGGTCAGATACATCCCCGTCACCTGATTGATAAACCGGACCTCACTGTTCAGGATTCGATGCTCATAGCACGCCGTATGAATCAGATAAAATACGATCTCAAGCCTCGTACAGTCGCGAAAGCTCAGCTTCTGGTCAGAAAACGCTCCTTCCTGTGTCTGCAGTCTGTCGCATACACGGTATATCCTGTCACATTCTATTCTCAGCTGGTCTACCGTCATGATTACCACCGTCTCTTCCTTACAATTCGCGGAATCCCGCATCTAAAAGGGTACCATGATCGGTTCCAAAAGTCAATCCTTATTCCAGAACCGCATACCCCATAATCTGTATATCCGTACATAAATAGCGCTGCCGCTGGCACTGATCGCCGCAATTGCCTTCGATCGTGCAGACATACCCTTGATCCACACTTTCCACAATACCCACATGGTCTTCCGCGCCGTCCTGCACTCCGCCGCGCACCCAGTCAAAAAAGATCAAGTCGCCGGGCTGAGGCTCATACTCCTCCCTCTCCCGCCAGCGTCCGGCCTCCTTCAGCCATGCTCCGTCGCAAATGGAAAACTTCTGCAAGGTTCCGTCTTCAATATAGCCGCATTGGTCCGCGCACCAGCTGACAAAGCAGGCGCACCATTCCACACGCTCAGAAAAGCCATACCAGCGCCAGTATTTTTCTCCGCCCGTATTGCCGATCTCCTGTCTGGCAACCTGCACCAGCCTGGATCTTCGGCTCTCCCGCACGCTCTCTTCCGTCCGCACAAGGATGCCGATATCTTCCTTTTCCCACACTTCCTGCATCTTCTGGCCGCGGAAGCCCTGTCCCGCCTCTTCCTCGTCTTCTTCCGCTTGTCTCGGATAAAAAACAGCGATCACCAGCATGATGCCGATCAGCGTCAGCAATACGGTCAGGATCGGATCCGGACCGCGGCCCCGTCTGCGCATGGCGTCCCTCCGGCGCTTTTTCCACTATATGTATTCCAAAAACGCCGAATTTATGTGTGTTCCGCCTCTTCCAACGCCTGCCGCATCGCCGGATTCTTCTGCTTTTTGTTCTGCTGGCGCAGCTGTTCCCGGATCTGTTCCTGCACTTCTATCGCTTCATCATGGAATTCCCCCGCGGCTACCCGAAGCGCCCCATGTCCCAGAACGATCATCTGTTCTGCCGCGTCCGACGTTACAACCCGGACCCGGTGCTCCTTGCTGATCTCATAGACCGCCCGCTCAATATACGAATCCGCCGTCTGCGCCTCTTTGGTGTAGACGACGTAGATGTTATGGTAGCGAACTACATCCTCCTTGGCTCTTGGCACCTTATAGGCATCAAATACCAATATGCAGACGCATTGGCGAAATCCCTGATAATTGGACAGAAGATCCATCAGCCGGGTTCTCGCCGCGTCCAGACTCTCTCTGGCCAACTGCTGCAGCTCCTTCCAGGCAAAGATGACATTGTAGCCATCCACCAGAAGATACTCCTTCTGCTCCTTCCGGGGCAGGATCTCCCTTTTGTCGGAACCGCGCGGATTCTCCGTTTTTTTTACGCTCTGGAACTCCCGTCTTGTGATCTTGCCATAAGTGCGCTCAAAGATCTCCATCAGTTCCTTATCCGCAATCGGCGCCTGCGGCGCGCTGCGTACGACGCGAACCGGTTCCGCCTCCTCCGTGGGGCGCTCCTGCGACCATCCCGCAAGATGCATGTACTGTTCCACCTGATCCCACTTAACGGTAAAACCGGCGCCATGGGAACAGAATACGGAATCCGACGGGTTCTCCAGATCCCGCTCCGGATCATACTGCATGGAAGCGATTACTTCGTCCGCGTTATGACAGGGCTTGTATCCCATAAGGACACAGCTCAACCGTCCGGTTCCCCTGGTATAGGCCGCGACCTCCAGCGGATAGGAATGCATAGACGCGACTGGCGCCGTACCGGTCAGAAGCGCTGTCTCGTTCTGTACTGTGGGCGCGGCGAATTCCGCGGACATCCGCTGCAGATCACTGAGTGCCCGTCCCACATATTGCTGCGGGATCTCCAGCTGAAATTCATACCAGGGCTCCAGCAAAACGCTCTGTGCCCGCATGAGTCCCTGACGAACCGCTCTGTAGGTTGCCTGCCGAAAATCTCCGCCTTCTGTATGCTTCACATGCGCCCGGCCGGACAGAAGCGTGATCCGCATATCCGTAATCGGAAATCCTGCCAGAACACCACGGTGCTCCTTTTCTTCCAGATGGGTCAAGATCAGTCTCTGCCAGTTCCTCTCCAGCACATCCTCACTGCAGGACGTAGCAAACTGCAGGCCGCTCCCCTCTTCGCCCGGTTCCAGCAGCAGGTGCACCTCCGCGTAGTGGCGAAGCGGTTCATAATGTCCTACGCCCTCCACGGTATTGGCAATGGTCTCCCTGTATACGATGCTGCCCGTACCAAACCGCACCTGCAAACCAAAGCGTTCCTCGATCAGACGTGCCAGAACCTCCAGCTGCACCTCTCCCATAAGCTGCACATGGATCTGCCGCAACAGCTCATTCCATATCACATGCAGCTGAGGATCCTCCTCTTCCAGCTGACGGAGCTTTACAAGCGCCTGTCCCGGATCCACCCCTTCCGGCAGGATGACCTGATATGTCAGAAAACTCTCCAGGGCCGGATGCGGAGAATCCTCCTCGGCCCCCAGCCCCTGTCCCGGATACGTTCCGGTCAGTCCTGTAACCGCGCAGACCATACCGCTGACAACCGTCTCTGCCAGAGTATACCGCGGGCCGGAATAGATGCGGATCTGATCTGCCTTCTCTCCCTGATCCACAACCGTTTTGACCTTCAGGCTCCCTCCGGTAATCTTGATATGAGTCAGCCGGACTCCCGCGTCCCTTGTGACCTTATAGACCTTGGCACCAAATTCTGCCGGATAGTCCTTCTCCCGGGTATACCGCTCCAGTCCCTGCAGCAGCTCCCGAACTCCGCGCAGACGAAGCGCCGATCCAAAATAGACCGGAAAGAGCTTGCGCTCCCCGATCATCTGAATAATCTTACTCTTCTGTACCGTCTCATGCTCCAGGAATTCTGCCAGCACCGCTTCATCACAGACTGCCATATCTTCCAGCCTGTCTTCCTCAGGTACGGTAAAGTCCACACAGGAGGTACTAAGCTTATTCTTCAATTCCTGCAAAAGCCTTCCGGAATCCGTCCCCGGCAGGTCCATTTTATTGACAAACAAAAAAACCGGGATCCCATATCTCTCCAGCAGGCGCCACAAGGTACGGGTGTGGCTCTGCACCCCATCCGAACCATTGATTACAAGAATCGCATAATCCAACACCTGAAGCGTACGCTCCATCTCACTGGAAAAATCCACATGTCCCGGTGTATCCAGCAAAAAAACCTGTGCGCTCTTTAGCTGCAGCACCGCCTGTTTGGAGAAGATCGTAATCCCGCGCGCACGCTCCTGCACATCTGTGTCCAGAAACGCATCCTGATGATCTACTCGTCCCAGCGTCCTTAGTTGCCCGCCTTCATAGAGCATGGCTTCTGACAACGTGGTCTTGCCCGCGTCCACATGTGCCAGAAGCCCGATACAGATCTGTTTTTTCCGGAAATCCTTCCGTTCTTCCATATTACGAACACAAAATCGTCGGATTGTATCCGATAAAAAGCCCTGTCTCCACCACACCGACAATCTGGATCAGCTTGGCTTCCAGATCCTCCTGTACATTGGTAAATCTGGCGTCCAGAATGAAATTGCCGTGTTCCGTGATCACCGGGCCGTCCTTGGCCTTGGCAAGACGCAGAACGACATCTTCGGCTCCGAGACGGAACAGCTCCTCCCGCACATGATTGGCCGCTTCAAACTGGCACTCCACCGGTATGGAGAATTTTTCGCCCAGGGACTGTACCATCTTGGAGGCATCGACCAGAATATAACGCTGCGCAGAGCAGGCCATAACCAGCTTCTCCCGGTACATCGCACCGCCGCGGCCCTTGATCAGCCATCCATGCGGATCCACCTCATCGGCTCCGTCAAAACACCAATCCGGCTTCTTCTGCATCAGCGTCGCTGTCGGAATCCCCAGAACATCGCAGTGAATCTGCATCTCCTGCGAAGTCGGAACCGCTGTGATATGCAGTCCCTCCTCCTTGACCCGCTTCGCGATGGCCAGTGCCGCCAAAAGGGAAGTCGAACCGGAACCGAAACCGATCACGTCTCCTTCCTTCACCTTTTCCGCCAGCTGCGCCGCTACCTTTTCCTTGGCTTCCCGGTTGCTGATCGCACCGTTCCAGCTCATTGTCTGTCGAATCTCCTGACTCCATTCCATTGTATATCTTCCTCCATTTCTATGAATCTGTTAAAAGGACCCGCCGCGGCCGCCATGGCTATGTCCGCCGCTGGACACATGATGGCCTCCGCCACCGCCGCCTCCACCGCCGGATCTGGACTCATCCCGCGGAATCCGGGTGCGCGTCGTATATTCTCTGACAAAGAAGTCATCCTCCTGCAGCACGGCAAAAGACCCCGGATGCAGATACGTATTGCTGTTGACCGTAACCTTGCTGGCACGGTTTCGGACCAGGATCCAGACCGTCACACCGGACCCCGCAAGCGCGATCAGGACATATGCCGGCAGATGCTCTGTCGCCGCCGATACCCGGTCTCCCCATGTCACAGGCAGATTGGGATTGCGGAACCGCTTCATAAAATTGATGAATTCCCGTCCTGCGCCATACCAGTTGTCATCCGCCAGCTCTCCTACGACCTGGTCCTCCAGATCATCAAACCGGCTGTCCGTAAAATACGTTTCCGCGCCGCCGGACGTTGAAAAATGATATTTTCGGCTCTTGACATCCACTGCCATCAGGATACCCGTACCATAGGCTTCTTCATAGCCATATCGGCCATTGTCATAAAAGTCGTCGGCATAATCCTGAAGTTCACTGGAGGTATATCCCTGATCCGTAAATACCACCAGAATGTCGATTCCATGAGCCTCGCCGACTTCACGCGCCAGCTGATCCAGCTGTTCTACCTCACTATCCGTAAGCACACCTGCATAATCATAGACAAACTGCTTCTCTGCCTGTACCGGAAGCGCAACAGACAGAACCATGATCCATACGCCGACCAGAAATGCTGTCATCTTTCTCTTTGTACTCATAACAGGAACATCCCTCCTACGAAAAGCACTGCCAGAATTCCGGCCGCGATCGATCCGAACCATTTTCCAACCCTAGTCTCAGAAACCGGGGGCTTACCTACGATCTTTCCGGTCTGCCCGTTCATGGCGAACTGATAGGTCTTTCCCTTATAGCGATACCGGTGAAGCCATACCGGAAGGAGCGTATACACGGCATTGGTGCCTCGGTAAGTATTCTGAAAGCGAATATTATTCACCGTCGAATAGCCATGGATTGTATCCCTTACCTTCTGGCGCGTATACTCATTGAGCCGTTCCTGAATCCGGGGATAGACATCCTTGGGCGTCCGGTCATACTTTTCCGCCTGGTATCCCGCGAGATACGGCATCTGAAACTCCTGCAGATCCTTATAATCATAGGGCTCCAGAAGATCCATCGTCTCATCCTCCATACGCATGGAGCCGTCCGCCGGCACCTTATCGTAGCTCATAACCGCACGGCGCCGGATCTGATAATGCTTGGTATTGGTATACATATAGTCGCCCATACGCCAGGTCCGAACCCGGGTTCCATTCGCGTCCATCGTACCGTCCACGGAACAGTCAAACAGCCAGAACGGCACATAGATGCCGGTCATCTTCTCCAATTCCTGCGGAGACGCGAAATCCTTCGGCGTGAAACGGCCGTTTCTGCACCACTTTTTGAATGCCTCCTGGGCCTGATCCTTGGAGATCTTAAAGGGAATCACATTGGCCGGCCGGAATACGCCGGACAGCTTGGAGGGCAGAATCGCGGGCGAACCGCAGAACGTACAGAAGGTCGCCGCCGTATTGGCATCCGTCAGAATCTGCGCGCCGCAGCTGGGGCACTGATAGGAAACGACTTCCTGTTCAAACTCTTTATCCTGTTCGGTCTGTTCCTTCTGCTCCTGAAAGCTCTCCTCCATCGTCTCTTCCTGGATCGCTTCCTCAGGCGAAAACGTACTGCCGCAATGCTCGCAGGCCATCTGCTTCTTCTCTGCATCATACTCCAGCACCGCACCGCAGTGCGGACACTTATAGATCAAAGTAGACATCGCTGTCACTCCCCTTCCTTTCCCGGAAAATAAAATACGAACCACAGCATCAAAACCATATACAGAAGTACTGCCGCGCAGAACCACGGCAGATACGGCTGTATTCTCTGTACCAAGGCTTTCCAGCGTTCACTGTCCAGAAAAACCACACCTGCCAGAGCTACACTGGCTCCTGCCATGACAAGCACCGCGCCGGCCGCGGCGTCTTTAGCGTTTCGAGCCTTTTCCTGCCAGGTATCGGTCACGAGATCTACCGTCTGTTCAACCGCGGTATTGATCAGTTCCATTGCCATCACAGCGCCGATTGCCAGAAACACGGCTGCCCACTCCCACAAAAGGAGTCCATACGCGGCGCCAAATCCAATAACAGTAACCGCCGCGCAGATATGAATCCGGAAGTTGCGCTCGTGAAGCACCGCATAACCGATCCCGCGCAGCGCATAGCCGAAACTCTGTACAAGCTTTTTTATCTTCATTTCGGGGCCACAGTCAGACTCTGTGCCCTCGTGGGGTACAGAGCCTCCAGCTCGGCATAGATCCCATCGGCCAAGGCTGCCGCTAATGCTGTCTGATATTCCTCGTTGGTGATTTTGGCGTAATCACTCTGATCTGTCAGATACACCATCTCCATCAATACGGTCGGAGCGTTGGTCTCGTTCAGGATGTCATAACGCTCTTCAACACAGCCCCGATCGTCCGTCTCCAGGGCCTGCGCCGCCGCCTTCTGCAAAGCCGCGGCGATCTGTGCGGAACGCTCTGAGATGCTCAGCTGTACAGCTGAACTGTCCTCAGCCTTAGAACTCTCCTCTTCCGTACTGCTCTTCTGACGGTAATATGTTGTTACGCCGCGCCGTTCCGCCGATCCCGCAAAATAGTCGCAGTGCAGGCTGACCGCCAGATCCGCGTTAGCATCGTTGATCGTCTTGATACGCTCCTGCGTACTGACCGTCTTGTCGTTCTCCCGCGTCATGACGATCCGCACATCCGGATACCTGCTCTCGATCTCCGCCTTCAGCTTCAGCGCTACCTCCAGATTGATCGCCTTTTCCATCACATTGCCGTGTCCCGGATTGCCGCTGTCCGACCCGCCGCAGCCAGGATCGATCACGATCGTATAGATCTTGGGAACCTGTGCGGTATCATCCGGCTCCACTGTACTGATACCCCGTGTCATATTGGCAAGTCCCACCGTCCACGCAATCGTCTGCTTCTGCATGTCCCCCAGTCCGGCGCTAACCATTGCTCCCTGTGAAGCATCCGTCTGCGATGAGGACATATCCTGCTTGCTGCCGCCCTGTTGTTTCTGTCCGCTGCAGCCGCGTATTACCAGAACCAACAAAAGCACCATTAATACCAGAATCGCGATAAATCCAAAAAAGCGTTTGGGATCCTGCAGCTTGTATTTTTTTCTCTTGGACGTACGTTTTGCAGCCATCCTTCTCATCCTTTCAATTCATTGTATTGAAATGCCGCCCGCATCGCTGTCAACAATTCCTTTTCCCGCTTTTGACAGGTAAAAATAAGGATCTGACGGTTCTTGGCCTCCTGACGCAAAAGCCGCAGGATCTTACCGAGACGTTCGTCGTCGTATCTTGCAAATGCATCATCCAGTATCAGCGGAAGCTTTACCTTGGGGCTCAGAAGGTCGATCATCCCCAGACGTACCGCGAAATAGATC
Organism: Alloprevotella sp.; assembly: GCA_963627615.1. Classification (GTDB taxonomy): domain Bacteria; phylum Bacillota; class Clostridia; order Lachnospirales; family Bianqueaceae; genus Faecimorpha. Next base: position 14,906 of record CAVGBV010000003.1, on the reverse strand, counting down.
TGATCGCCCGTTCCGGCCGACAACTGATCCATCGCGACCTCCCGGCCGTCCGCGGACTGTGCCCGAATCCCTTCCTGATCGGATACATATACCGTATTATATCGCCCGGCTGTGATATTTTCCACGGTTTTTTTCATATTCTCGGTGAGAACCGGTTCATACTCCTTCTGCACTTCCCGCGACAAAGACTCGATTGCCGCCGCTGCCGCCCGCAGAGAATCACGCTCCATTGTCAGCCGGTCCTTCTGCTGAACCACCTGCGCCAGTTCTTCACGAAGCGCCGCCGTATCCTCCTCCTGGAGGCTTTCCTCCAGCCTTCTGGTCAGCAGTGCTCTGCGTTCCCGCAGAATCTCCGCCGCATAGGTCATTTTCCACCGGGACTGTTCTCTCTCCAGATGATCCAGCCGATCCCGGAGCGTTTCCTGACGTGCCTGAGAACGAAGCCTGCTGCCATATTCCTCTACGGAAGAGACGCCTGTCCGCTGCAAAATCTCCTGCAGCTGTCCGGTTCCGCGCTCCAGCGCTTCCTCGCAGCTTCTTTGATCGTTCTTGGCTTCCTGCAAGCGTTCCCGCGCTTTTTCCCGTTCCATTCGCTGTGTATCCGCCTGCGCTCGTTTTTCCTGCCGAATTCGGAAGCCTTCCTGCATCCTTTTCTGGTATCTCATAAACGCATACAGCTCTGCCGCGCCTCCTCCGAGCACCAGAACCATGCACCAGGGGCTTACGAAAATGCCCAGGAGCACGGCTGCCACCGTTAAGATTCCGCCGATAATAACAGCGCCAGTCAGCACCGCGTCCTTATCCGCATTCTCTTCCTGCGGATTGGATTCCTCCGGCAAAGCCGCCAATGCCTTTTCGCACTGTTCTGTACGCAGCTGAGCGTCTGCCTGACGGACCCTCAGTCCTGATACCTCTTTTTGCAGGCCGATCAGCTCTTCATACTGCTTCTCATTGCCTTGAGCGCCGGTACGGATCTGCCGTTCCTGCTCACGCAGCTTGACGATCTCCTGTTCCATCTGCTGCAAATGCTCTTTTTGCTCCGGGCGTCCCGCCCTCTCTACCAGTAGGTCCGCCTGTTCCGGATCCTCCGCTTCTTCCGGAAGCTCCGCCAGCTCCGTTCGAATCCTCTCCTGCCGCCGCTGCAGCTCTCTGGACTGCCGCAGCCTCTCCTTCAGCTCATTTTCCCGCGCCGCAAGCTCGTTCAGCGTACCGCCGGAAGCACCGTCACCCTCGATCTCTTCCATCTGCCTGCGCAATGTACGCAGAGACGTCCGAACCGAGATGTCTTCATCTCCGGCTGTTGTCAGATTCATCAGACTCTCCTGCAGCTCTCCTCCGATCTGCTCCAGATCCGGGCAGGCCTTACCCTGCACAATACTGATTGTATTGCGGAAAGCCGCCGGGGAGATCTTCCAGTCTCTGGACGCCGGATCTACCTGACGGATCACACCGTTATAGGTCAGCTGCCCTGTCAGATCCTCCTGCGTCTCCCAGTCATACATCCGGATCTCTTCTCCCGCAAAATCCCGATAGACCGCGATGGTCCGACCCGCGTTCTCATATATCAAAGTACCCGCGTAGGAGCCTCCGTCCCATGGCCGGTACTTTTCATAGTCTTCTGTATATTGGCGGCGCTGCGATGGCTTGTAAAACCCGTAGAGTACACCTTCGATAAATTTCATCAGCGTTGTCTTGCCGGATTCATTGGTTCCATGGATTACATTGAGTCCCGGCGCAAAGGATATCACCTGATCCCGATACTGTCCAAAGCCATCGATTCTTGCTTCTACAAGCCTCACTCCCGTCACCTCCCCTGTTCCGTACTGTTTAAGAGCGCTTCCGCTCCGGCTTCCAGCGCCGATTGCAGCGTCTCCCGCTCCTTCTCGTTCTGTGCCATCCGAATCCGTTCCTGCATTGCCGCGATGTATTTTCCTAACAGATTCTCCGCGTTCGCGTCACGCAGCCGATTCAGGTCCAACTCCGGCTGTGTCTGATCTTCCGCTGTGAGAAACAGGAACTCTCCGGCCAGTCTTCGGCACAAAGCGTCTGTGTCCACTGCCGCAAAGCTGCGGCGTGTTCCTTGTAATACAGCCTCACACAGCTCCTTCTGCCGCTCCGGTGTCCGAAACACGTTCCGGATCTGATCGCACAGCTCCTCCAGTCCCATATCCGGTGTCACCGAAATAATACGTCTGCGCACATGGCGTCTTGCGCAATATTTTCTTTCCGCACTGCGGATCCGATATCCGCTGTCCTTCTCCACTGTCACCTGCAGAAAGCCATGTTCTCCTTCTTCTTGCGGATCCAAAGGCTCCGGACTGCCGGGATAGGCTGCCCATATATCGCCTTCCCGTCCCCAGAGGGTCATCTTGTGCCTGCCTCCCAGCGCACAGTAGTCCACACCCATACTCCGCAGCGCTCCCAGATCCACCGGATGACGTTCTGAGCTCTCCGCCTCCGCGTCGCCGTATACCATCAGGATCTGATAGGTATCCTCCCCGACCGGCGGCAAAAACTGAGCGAATCCATCACTCCATGTACTGCTTTCCCAGCTCTCTCCCCAGACAATCGTGTGCTTTTCGGGAAATTCCACTTTATGAAAGCCCGCCGGAAATCGATGCACATTCTCCGGCCAGTCTCCATCCGCCTGATTCCAATCAGATTGTCCCAGACTCCATAAAACCTGGGCCGGAGCAACCGACTGCAGGAGGTCCCGAACCTCCTCCCGTTCTCTCTCTCCGGCGCTCTCCTCCAAAAGGTCTCCGCAAATCAGAAGAAAATCTGCTTTCTCCTGAATCACGGTCTGACATATTGTATGAAGCGCCTCCAGAATATCCCGGCGCCGGATCGATCCTTCCTCCGCGGCAGTCCGGCCGAACAGCCGTCCAACATGCAGATCCGCGGTATGAATCAGCTTAATCCGCATCCGACGCTCCTCCTTTTTTCTCTGTATTCTTACCGTTTCATATCCATACTGAGCAGTCCGCTCTTAAATACCATGCTCCGCAAAGCGGGCTGATACATCACAAGTGCTTTCATGCTCTTAAGGCTCAGTCCCCAACGCAGTTTCATGGTCTGTCTGCGGTAACGCTCTTCTGCTTCCTGAGGATTTTTGCCAGTGAGGAGCGCTTCTCCCAGCATTCTTCCGGAAGAAAGCGCATAGCTGATGCCCTCCTCCGAACTGGAGCTGATCAGTCCCGCTGCCTCTCCCGCGAGAAAGACTCTGCCCCGGCCCAGATGGACGCTTCCGGGGCCATAGGGCCGCAGCAGCACCGCCCCCCGCTCCTTGATCTCCTGTCCCTTGATCAATCCGGAGGCTCTTGCTTCCCGCTTCAACCGCTCAAACCTTCCGCGTACGTCCTCTCCCTCCGGAATCGCCGTCCCCAGAATCGTCTGTCCCTTCTTGGGAATCATCCAGGAATAATAATCCGTCACCTTCTGATCGAACAAGGCCGCATAATACGGAAGTTCTTCTTCTGCCTCAAACCACTGCTGCAGCGACACATACCTCCGAATCGGATAGCTGGGCTCTGAAGGGCCCGCATCCTTTTCCAGCCTTCGGCGTATCAATGAACTGCCGCCATCCGTCCCTGCAAGATATCTCGTGTATACCTTCTCCGTCCTGCCGTCCGCCCCTCTGAGCTGAACCTCAACACCGTCTGAGCGCTGCCGGAATCCTGCCACCGCCGTCCGGTCCCGAAGCTCCACATGTTCCTGTACCAGCGCTTCCGTCAGCATCCAGCGGTCAAAGGCCTCCCGGTCGATATTGACATACTGCTTCTGATAATACCTCTCCTGCCCGGAATCATAATCGATGGCCCGAACCGTAAAAACCTGCGGGGACTGCAGCACTCTCTCCGGCACTCCCATCCCGTAGGACGCCAGCACCTTCTGTGCGGAAAGGTTCAGCATTCCGCCGCAGCTCTTTTCCCTGCCGCTCCCCAACGGTGCGTGCAGGTTCCGCTGTTCTACCAGAAGCACACGTTCTCTCCGGCCAACCGTTCTGGCCAACATGGACCCTGCCGGTCCCGCTCCCGCAATTACCAGATCATATTGCTCCATCTCGGTTCTCTCCTTTTTCTGAGGGGATTACTTCATCATGCGCCAACCCTTCAGGTACTTATTCTTCAGGACCCCTCCGGCGGCTTTTCCCCAGCCCAGAGGATATCCGGATATCGTGATCAGATTCCATCCGTCGGCAAACTCTCCCGTCAGTGTCTCCCCCTTCAGATACCGAAGTGCCTGCGCCCTGCCCAGTTCCGCGGTGTGTACCGCTTCCGAGGCTTTTAATACCATAGCGAGCGCCTGGGAGGGCTCGAATCTTCCGTGGCTGACCTCTCCCAAAAGGAGACCCGGACGCAGTGTCCGAAGCCCTGCGAGGCTTTCCTGCGGAAGAATCTGCGCATAGACCTTCTCTCCAGAGACTACGATTCGGCTGCCTTGCGGCAGAAGCGACTCCCAGCAGGCCGTCAGATTCTCCCCGGCCCATTCCGTCCACGGTCCCTTAGATAGCGCACAGGCGCTGTCCAAATGCCCCGCGGGCTCTCCGGAGCGCTGGAATAGCGCCGCGAAATGTCCCTCTCCCCGTAGCCTGTGCGGCCAGAACCTCGCGCAGCGGCTAAGCGTGGGATCCGGCCTCTCGGCCCATTCCGGATGTCCCGGCATGATCCCGTGCGCGATCGGAAGCTCCACCAGATGAAACTCCGGATGTTCCTCCATAAACCACTGAACGCTCTGCTCATCCTCTAGAGGAGAATATGTACAGGTTGAATACAGGAGCATCCCGCCCGGCGCAACCATCCGCGCTGCGTGCGGCAAAATCTCCTGTTGAATTTTGGCATAGTATTCACTGCCGTATTGCAGCCAGTTTTTGGCAATCTCCGGATCCTTACGGAACATTCCCTCCCCGCTGCACGGCGCGTCTACCAGAACCTTATCAAAGAATCCTTCAAAACGCTGCGCGAGCTTATAGGGGCTCTCCGAAGTCACAACGGCATTGCCCAATCCGAAAACTTCGATATTTTTGAGCAGAGCCTTGGCTCTGGACGGACTGATATCGTTGGCAACCAACAGGCCGCTTCCGTTCAGTTTGGCTCCCAGAGCCGTACTCTTTCCTCCCGGAGCCGCGCACAGATCCAATACATAGTCGCCTTCCGCAATCGGCAGGAAGGCGGCCGGAGCCATGGCGGAAGGTTCCTGCAGATAATACAGTCCCGCCGCGTAATACGGATGCTTGGAGAGCCGTCCGCTCTCCTGCCCCAGATAGATTCCGGCCTCGCACCATGGCACCTGTTCTCCCAGATCCTCGTCCTGCATCCGCTCTCGCAGCTGCGCCGGGGAGAGCTTGGCTGTATTGACTCTAAGGGCCTGCGCATAGGGCTCTTCCATCGCCTGAAGGTACTCCTGAAACTCCTCCGGCCCCAGAAGCTCCCTTACCTCTTCCAGAAAGCTTTCCGGCAGCTTCATCGTACCTCGCCCATCTGCGCTACCGACTTCATAATACCGATCTTACCGTGTTCCCATGTCAGCGCTCCCTGGAAATACGCTACATAGGGCTCTCTCATCGGAGCGTCCGCGGACAGCTCAATCGTCGCGCCGGAAATAAAATTACCGGCCGCCATGATTACGGGGCTATCATATCCAGGCATCTCCCACGGTACCGGCGTTACATAAGAATCCACCGGTGAAGCCGCCTGAATTCCCTGGCAGAACTTCTCCAGAGGTTCCGGAGCGCCGAAGGTTACCGTCTGTACGATATCATGCCGCACCTCTTCCGGCGCGGGGTATACGCTGTATCCCATATCCTGAAAAACTTTTGCCGCAAATACCGCTGTCTTCACCGCAGCCGCGACAACCGCGGGCGCCTGAAACAATCCCTGATACAGAGAACGGTTGACTCCCAATGTCGGTCCCTGTTCCTTTCCGAGACCCGGAGCCGTCAGACGTACCGCACAGCGCTCAATCAGGTCCTTACGGCCGACAATATAGCCTCCGATCGGGGCCAGGCCGCCTCCCAGATTCTTAATCAGCGAACCTACGCACAGATCGGCTCCCACATTGGTCGGCTCGATCACTTCGGTAAATTCTCCGTAGCAGTTGTCCACCATGCAGATAATGTCCGGGCGTACTGCCTTAACCGCATGGATGATGCTGCCGATCTCATCGACGGACAACGTATGGCGTACCTTATATCCCTTGGAACGCTGGATTCCCACAAGACGGGTCTCCGGGCGCAGTGCGGCCACAACCGCCTCGGGATCCGGACTTCCGTCCTCCTTCAGCTCAGCCTGCGCATAGGTGATTCCATGCTCCATCAAACTGCCCAGTTCCGGGCGCAGACCGATCACACCCTGCAGGGTATCATAGGGCTCCCCTGTCGCGTACAGCAAGCCGTCTCCATGCCGCAGGCATCCGAACAGAGCCGTAGACAGCGCATGCGTTCCGCAGATCAGCTGCGGACGCACCAGCGCGTCTTCGGTTCCGAAGATCTCAGCATAGACCGCTTCCAGCGTATCCCGTCCCAAATCATTATAGCCATAGCCCGTTGTCGTCTCAAAATGGTTCTCGCTGACTCTGTGCTTCTGGAACGCCGCCAGTACCTTGGCCTGATTGGCCTCAGCAATCTCCTCAATTCTCTCAAACTGTTCTCTCAGTGCTTTTTCTCTTATATGGCAAAAATCATAGACGGCTGAGGGAATCCCCAGAGCCGCCAACGTCTCCTTCTGTATCATGGAACCTTACTGCTCCTCCTTAACCGGATTGGTGAAGATCACCGGCCGTACCGGCGCAATCGTCGAAATCGCGTGCTTATAAATCATCTGCTGTTTTCCATCGGAATCCATCATCAGTACAAAGCTGTCATATCCTTTTACGCATCCCTTGATCTGGTAGCCATTCGTTAAAAAGACCGTAACTTCTGTTCTCTCTTTACGAAGTGTGTTCAGAAACATGTCCTGAAGATTCAACTGTTTCGTCATAGTTATATCCTCCTAAAAAATAAAGAAAAATAAATTGCATATAGCCCCACTAGGCCATCTTCATTATACTGTATTCTATCGATAAATACAAGCATTTTTTGTCCGTCCCTCCATCTATGGTTCTTTCTCGACATTTTTCATTTTTTCTGCTATAATACTCCCATATACAGGCGAAGGAGGGATTCTATGAGAGTATACAAAGAGAGCGCGCCGTTGACGACGCAGCAAAATGAAGAACTGCTGGAGATGCTGCCGAAAGGTGCGGATCCGGAACGTGTTCTGTTCTGGGACATCGAAACGACCGGATTCTCACGCAAATATGACAGCATCTATCTGATGGGATATTTTTACTGGGAAGGCCGTCGGCCGATGATCGAACAGCATCTGGCTTCCTCCACCGCGGACGAGTTGGCGCTTCTGGAAAGCTTTCTTCAGAAAATGGATGACTACGAGCTTCTCGTCACCTTTAACGGCGATGCCTTTGATATCCCATTTGTTCGCGAGCGGCTGCGGGTGATGCGGATTTCCGGAGAACTCCGTCCCTTTTCTTCATTGGATCTGTATAAGCTTTACCGTCCCTATGCTTCTTTTTTCCGTTGGGACAGCTGCAAACTGAAGGCGCTGGAACGATTTCTCGGAATCGACCGTGAGGATCTGATGGACGGCGGCGAACTGATCGAAGTCTTCTATGAATACAGCCGCACCGACAATAAAGGTCTGGAAAAAACGCTTTTACTGCACAACTATGAGGATATCCTGAACCTTCCCGTCCTCCTGCGGATCCAGAAATATGTAGATTATCTGAAACAGGAGACTGCGCAGTCACTCTCCCTGTCTCCCGGCGGGCCGGAAGTCCAGCTCACCTTTTCTATGAACCGACCCGCACCGTTATCCATCGCTACCGAGTATTTTGTTCATAAAAAAAGCATCCCAGTCCGTTTAGAAACAGACCGGGACGACTCTCATATTCACTTCTGTATTCCGGCATATACCGGAACCCTTCGGTACTATCTGCCCAATTATAAGGAATATTATGTTCTCCCCTCGGGAGAACTCCTGCATAAATCCCTGGATACTCCTCCGGTTCGAAGAACCGCGACACGTGAAGAAGGCTGTATCGCCAAAACCGGCGAATTTATCGCCATAGCCCAAGTCGATCTTCCGCAGGGGCTGCACCCTTTCCGTACAGAATGCCGGGACAAGAACCTGTATATTGAACTCTCCGAGCTTATGCGTTGGTCGCAGACTGCTTCTGAGGAGAGCCTCTCCGCTCTTATGCGCTGCCTTCTCCCCTTTGTCTGATCAGATTGCCTTTTTCCCTTGCCAGCGATTGGAGTGATACCGCCAGAGGAAGCTGAAGGAACGGGCCAGCCAGTCTGTAAACATGGCAATCCAGACGCCATAGACTCCCAGATCGGTAAAGTTGGAAAAGAACAGGCACAGCAGAATCCGGAAGATCCACATGGAAGCGATCGCGACCGTCATGGTGAACCGGACATCTCCGGCAGCCCGCAGCACATTGGGCAGCATAAAGGAAGGTGCCCAGAAGGTGCAGGCACCGATGCCGTGCGCCAGGATCAGTACCCACGCGATAGCTTCCGTCTGCGGCTGCAGGTTGTACAGGGACAGGATCGGCGTATACGATATGAAAAGCAGCAGGTTCCATCCGATCAGAATCCCATAGGCAAACCGGAAAAGCTTACGGACATAATACCTTGCTTCATCGTAGCGATCCGCACCGACACATTGACCGATTACCGTGATCAGCGACAGACTGATCCCGTTGCCCGGTATGCACTGAAAGCTTGACAGACTGGAGGCCACCGCGTTAGCCGCAATCGAAACCGTACCAAATCCCGCGACCTGGCTGGCCACAAGAATCTTTCCAATCTGAAAGATCCCCGTCTCTAGTCCCGTCGGAACACCGATGTGCAGAATTCTCCGGATTGTGCCGAAATGCGGCCGGATCTTCAACAAATCCCTTACACAGATCACATTGGTCTTTTTGCGCAGAAGGATCGTCACGACAATCGCCGCGGAGGCACGCGCGATTAGTGTCGCGATACCGGCGCCGGCCACGCCCAGCTGAAACACATAGATCAGAAGCGCATTCAGACAAATATTGACAATATTCACTACCATTGCGGTATACATGGACACCTTGGAATTGCCCTGTGCCCGAAACAATGCCGCGCCGCTGTTATAAATCGCCAAAAATGGATAGGACAGCGCCGACAGAAAAAAATAAACACATGCGTTTTCCATGACGCTCTCTTCCACACTATGATAGATCCAACCCAGTATCGTCCGGTTGCCAACCAGCGTCAGGCACATGATAAACAACGACAGCGCCGTCACGGACAGCAGCAGCTGTTTGGCCGCGCCTACAGCATTTTCCCTTTCCTTATGTCCCAGATACTGCGATACGACAACTGTGCCGCCTGTTGCCAGAGCAGAAAACATACTGATCAGGAAACTGTTGATCGAATCGACCAGATTTACGCCTGAAATCGCCGTTTCGCCCACATTGCTGACCATCATGGAATCCGCCATTCCAATCGTAATCGCCAGGAACTGTTCGATCATCAGCGGAATGATCAACAGCCGCAGCGCTCGGTTGGAAAATATCAGATCCTTCGGTGTATTTTCTTTTTTTAAGTGCATCTTTTTCTATGTCCCCCATATATAAACAGAGCCTGCGGGATACATATCCTGCAGGCTCTTATCTTTACGATCAATTACTCAGCGTCCGTGCTCTCTTCTGCTTCTTCCGGCGCTTCCAGATCCCGCAGGCTCAGACTGATACGCTTCTGCTCGATGTTCAGATCGATTACACGTGCCTGAACCTTCTGGCCAATCTCCAAAACATCCGAAGGCTGCTTTACGAACTTGTTGGACAGATGAGAGATGTGGATCAGGCCATCTACACCCTTCTCCAGCTCTACAAACGCGCCGAAGTCCGCAAAACGGACAACCTTGCCCTCTACGATGGAGCCGACTGCATACTTCTCTTCTGCGCCGTTCCACGGATTGTTCTCCGGCAACTTGGCTGTCAGGGAGATCTTCTTGGTCTCAGGATCATAGGACTTAACCATAACCTCGATCTGCTGGCCTTCCTTCAGCACCTGATTGGGGTTGCGAACCGGGCTCCAGCTCATCTCAGAAATGTGCAGCATACCATCAATGCCGCCCAGGTCTACAAACGCGCAGTAGTTGGTCAGGTTCTTGACCGTACCTGTCATACGGGCTCCAACCTCCAGCTTCTCCAGCGTCTCGGCACGCTTGGCAGCGCGCTCGTCAAACAATACGCTGCGGCGGTCTCCCATGATTCTGCCGCGCTTTCTCTGCAGACGGATGATTCGGAAGGATACTTCCTGTCCCAGCAGTGTCTGCGGATCCGTCTTACGGATATCGACCAGAGAGGCCGGAATAAATACGCGGTTATTCTTATAAAGCACGATCATACCATTCTCAAAAGCCTCTGTCACCTTGCCCGTCAGAACCGTATGATTCTCCAGAGCCTCTTCCAGCTCCTTATATGCCTGATTCTGCAGCAGACGCTTGCGGCTGACCAGAATGTCGGAATCTCCAACCTTGGCCACTACCACTTCCATCTCGTCGTCTACCTTTACTTCATCGGTCAGAACTACGGAAGGATCCGCAGAATACTCGTCCTTATTCATCAATGCATCTGACTTGTAGCCAATATTCAGTACGATCTCATTTTCTGACACATGGACGACAGTTCCTTTCACAATATCCCCAGAATGAACTTCCTTGAAGCTCTCATTCAGTAGTTCTTCAAACGTGTTTGTCTCGCTCATAGCTTGTACAACCTCCTGTATAATATAATTAGGTGTGGAAGCTCCGGCAGTGATCCCGACTCTGCGGATCCGTCCCGCCGCAATCTCCTTCCTGATAGCCGTGTTCTCCTGAAGATAGCTCAGAAGTCCGGCTGCGTTCTCTACGTGACAGGTATGAGGACACCGCTCCCTGCAAATATCATACAGTTTGCGAGTATTGGAACTGTGCATCCCGCCAAGGACAATCATAAAATCCGATTCCCCGGCCAACGCTACTGCCTCCTGTTGATGTTCGGCTGTCGCGCTGCATATCGTAGGACATACACATACATTATACTCCTGTTTTAAAAATTTCTCAACAATTTTTTGGAAATTTTCTTGACGAAATGTTGTTTGTGCGACCATACAACATTTCTTTGATGGATTATCCTGTATTGCCGCCGGGATCTCGTCCTCCGGTCCCTCCATGATCAGGCACGGCGTGCTGCTCCATCCCATAATCCCCTGTACTTCCGGGTGTTTGGGGCTGCCCAAAATCAAAATCGTCTCTCCCCCGGCGGAGTGTTCTTCTACGATTCTGTGAATTCTTTTTACAAATGGGCAGGTCGCGTCAATCACCACCTCTCCCCGCTGTGTCAATTGCTCCTGTACCTCCCGGCCGACTCCATGCGCGCGGATTACAACCCGTTCTCCGGGCCGTACCTCTTCCGGCGTGCTGATGCTTCGGATGCCTCGTTTCTCAAGGCTCCCTGTCACATCCTGATTGTGGATCAGGGGCCCATAGGTACATAAAGCCGTCCGGCTGTCCTTCATGAACTCCTCTTCTGTGATCTTCAGAGCGGTGCGAACGCCAAAGCAAAAACCCGCCGTTTTGGCGACCCGAATCTCCATCAATATCCGGCCTCCCGTGCCAGCTTTACCAATGTCTCTACCGTCTCTTCGATCCCCAGATGCGTCGTATCCAAAAGCACCGCGTCCTCCGCCTTGCGCAGCGGTGCGATCGCTCGGTTCATATCCCGTTCATCCCGCTCCCGGATCCCGCGGATGATCTCCTGCAGACTGTGCCGCCCCGGCTCCCGCTCTTCCAGCTCCAGGTATCTCCTTTTACCCCGCTCCTCCGCGTCAGCTGTCAGATACACCTTCAGTGCGGCATCCGGAAGGATCGCCGTTCCGATATCCCGTCCGTCCATAATGACGTCATACTGCGCCGCCAGATCTCTCTGCAGCTTCAGAAGCTTATCACGAACCGCACGGTAGACCGCAATCGTACTGGTTGCCTCTCCGACCTCCGGTGTCCGGATGCAATCTGTTACCTCCTGTACCCCGATAAACATCTTCTGCATGCCGTCTTCATAGCGGATCCGGACTTCCATCCCCTGAAGCGCCTGACGTACAGCTTCTTCATCTCTGATATCCACACCGTTCTGCAGCATCCCGTACGCCAAGGTCCGATACATGGCTCCTGTATCTACATAATGGATTCCAAGACACTTCGCCGCCTTTTTTGCGACCGTACTCTTTCCTGCTCCGGCCGGTCCATCCAGTGCTATCGCAAACATCATCTCACATCCTTCTTTTTATTCTGCCGCAGCACTCCCCGCCGCAGCTCCGGTGGAAAACGCGATCTGCAGGTTATAGCCTCCTGTCAGCGCATCCACATCCACGACTTCTCCTGCGAAATACAGTCCGGGATGCAGCCTGGACTGCATGGTTCTGGGATCCAGTTCCCTGGTATCCACGCCCCCCATCGTCACGATGGCTTCTTCGATCGGTCTTGTGCCTGTAATATGGCACCGCAGATCCTTCAATGTCTCTACGAGCTTCATCCTCTGCTGCCTGGTCAGATCTCCGGCCCGCTGCATGGCATCGATCCCGCTCTGCTCCAGCACTGGCGTGATCAGCCGCTCCGGCAAAAGATCCTGCAGCGCATTCTCCATATGGCGTCCCCGGTATTGCTCCAGGTCCCGCAGTACCCGACTGTCCAGCTTATCCTGACTAAGCGCCGGTTTTAAGTCAATATGCAGCAGGAAATCTGCTTCCTTCCAACTTTTCTTTTTTTCCGACAAATATTTCTGCAGGAGACTGGAAGCACTCAGGATCAAAGGACCGCTGACACCAAAATGCGTAAACAGCATCTCTCCAAAGCCCTGATAGACCTCCTTGCCGTCTCCTTGCGTAATTCTGACTTCTACGTTCTTCAGTGACAGGCCCTGCAGCCCCGGAACGAATCGGTCCGAAGCATTCAACGCAATCAGTCCCGGACGTATGCTCTGTATATGATGTCCCAACTCTCTGGCCATCTCATATCCGTCTCCGGTCGATCCCGTCTTGGAATAACTCTGGCCGCCGGTCGCGACGATCACACAGTCTGCCGTATATTCCTGAAACGGCGTAAGGATCTTCCAGCGTCCTTCCTCCGGCTGAAGGCCCAATACGGTAACTCCCGTGACCATACGCACCTTTTCTCGCTTCAACATCCCTGTCAGAGCGTCTACGATATCTCTGGCACTGTCTGAAACCGGAAAAACCCGGTTTCCCCGCTCGATCTTGAGCGGAACTCCGGCCTCCTCCAGACAGTCCATCAGCATCCGGTTGGTAAAACCGTAAAGCGCAGAATACAGAAACCTCGGATTGGATACGATATTCTTGAAAAAATCAGGCAGTTCATCGGCATTGGTCACATTACAGCGTCCCTTGCCTGTGATCCCGATCTTGCGTCCCGGTCGGCTGTTCTTCTCCAGGAGAAGGACCTTGGCTCCTTTCCTGGCAGCGCATACGGCCGCCATCATCCCGGCCGCGCCTCCGCCCACCACTGCCACGGTCTTAGGGCAACGGGGTTCCATAGACATTTCCTTCCTGTGTATTGCTGTCATACACATCGTATTCCCGCCAAACCTGTTCCAACGTCTCCAAAGAACGTGCGATATCTCGGTTCTTAGCGGAAGAGAGCGCCAGAATCAGTGCATTGATCAGGCTGAGCGGAGCAACCAGAGAGTCCACAAAGGATACCATATCGCTCTGTGCCATCAATACATAGTCCGATACCGGAACCAACGGCGACATATCGCTGTCCGTGATGGACACCACCTTACATCCCCTGGACTTGGCAAATTCCGCGGCGCGTACTGTACGCTTGGAATACCGTGGAAAGCTGATACAGATGATTACATCCTCTTCCGAAATCCGCAGCATCTGCTCAAAGGTTTCACTGGCACTGCTGGTCGTAATCTGATGCACATTCTCAAAAATCAAATTCAGGTAGAATCCCAGGAAATTGGCCAGGACATTGCAGCTGCGAATCCCCAATATGTAGATCTTTCTGGCATTCAGAATCGCGTTCTTGGCATTTTGAAATACCTCTTCATTTACCTGTTCCAGAGTCGTCTTGATGTTGTCCATATCCATCTGCAGGACCGAGCTCAGAAGCTTGTCCGGATTGACCCGTCCCTGGGCCACTTCCATCCTCTGCACCGCCGTCAGCTTGTTCTTTACAAGCTCCTCCAGCGCGCGCTGCATACTGGGGTATCCCTCATATCCAAGCTCCAGTGCAAAACGGACCACCGTCGATTCGGATACGCCGACAATGGCTCCCAGCTTGGATGCCGTCAGATATACCGCCTTATCGTAATGCTCCCGAATATAGCTTGCCAGGAGTTTCTGTCCTTTACTGAGCTTGGGATATTGTTCCTGAATGCGGCTCAGCACATCCTCAGATCGTTTCATCTCTATGCCTTCCATCCTTTTCTCTGAAATTCTATCAAGGTATCTATTATACTTCTATTTTCAGATTTTTGCAAGCCTAAAATGAAAGAATTCATAATTTTTACAGATCCAAAACGAGGCTGCGGGCAATTTTCAGAATGTTTCACGACCGCCCCTTTGTCCAATGTAGTACGGTTCTTATATATTTTACGATTGCAAAATATTCAGAATAATGTTATAATATCTCTCCTTAGGAGGGATATTTTGTTTCCAGTAATCTATTATCTTTTCGTTACCGCCAAATGCCTTTCGTATGGTTCCTGGAGCTTGTCCCGCAAGCGCCACACCAACGGGCACATGTATTATTATAAGCAGACCGCCGATAAGACCTGCTATGTGCGTCGCAGGGACGAATCTCAGGTCC
>CAVGBV010000002.1:62326-65845 GCA_963627615.1 Alloprevotella sp. | reverse complement strand
CGTCCAAACCATACAATACAGATTCGATTCTAGCAATTTGCGCTCGTTCTTTTTCTGTCATTATTTTTTCTTTGAGCATCAGCATCACCACCTCTCTTTTTGCAAGTCTTGCTAGCTTGTTTCCATCATACCACTAACCAGTTATTATGTCAATAGTCTTTTATTAAATATTTAATACTATTTTTTAACTATCAAATGTTTACAAGTTAATAATACTATGTTATAATTCATGTGTTAGGAGGTGGCCTATGGATACTTTATCGGAACGGCTCCAATATATATTGAAATTAAAAGACATTAGTCAGGGCGAATTGGCCAGACAATCTGGATTGACAACAGCCTATATCAGTCAACTAGTGACTGGAAAAAGGACAAATATGACTGCCAAAACTGCAACGGCCATGGGCGCTGCGATCAGGATTAATCCCGACTGGATTTTAACAGGCAAAGGAGAAGTTGAAATCCCGGAAGATCGAACAACTGAAATTGCTCGTATCACAGGGACGCTTCTAAGGACATCCCCGGAAAGTTTCCAGGCTAGGGTGATTACAGTATTGTCTCAGCTAAGCTCGGAAGAATGGGACGTCCTTGAAGGTATTGCCGTAAAATTGGCACAAAAAAAGAACCAAGAATAATTTTTCCTGGTTCTCCATTTTTTAATTTCTCAAAAACTCTACGGCCTGCTCATATAAGAATTTTAAGAAATCGAAATTCCTACGATTATTATTAATAAGTGTCATGAGTAGTGCCCCGTAATCAATCATCACCAATTCCTCCTCTGCCATGCATCTGCTGATATTATAGAACATCTGTTCTTATTTTTCAAGACTTTTTGACAAAATAAATTCGCAACAAGAACTTGTGTTCTGCTCATATGGTTCCACATAGTGAAGAGGAATATATATACCCAAAAATAAAACCGCCCTCTCCTGCTGCAACAGGAAAGAGCGGCACGTTACAAGGTCCGGAGGACCCAATAACACCCAAACAATATTATTATATCATTTCTGCCAGATTTTACAAGGCGGAACAGGTGTTCTCCGGATTATTCCGGGTATTTTTATACCCAAAAATCAGGAGGACAAAATGGAAGCAAAAAAGACCAAGACTGGAAAATGGACCTGCTGCGCATATTACAAGGATGCCGACGGCATAATCAGACGGCCACGATTTACAGCCGACCGAAAAAAGGACGCGGAACGCATGGCGGAAGCTTGCAGCCTGGAGCATAAGGATGACTATATACTGGCCAAGCGCGGGAAGCTGCCGATCACATTCATGGACGCCGGAAGAAGCTACATTAAAAATAGAGAGAGTGTCCTCTCTCCCTCGACGCTCGTCGGATATCAAAACATGCTCAAAAGAGCCTACGAAGTGATTGCGAGTCAAAACATATATGATCTCACTCAAGAGCAGATCCAGAGCCTTGTCAACCTCTGGACGGCCAACGGCTGCACGCCCAAAACGGTCCGCAATCAACACGGATTCCTTGCAACAGTGCTTGCAACGTATCGGCCGGACTTTGTTCTGCATACGCGACTTCCGCAGTCTGTCCGGCCAGATCTGTACACTCCTACCGATCAGGATATCAAGCTGCTGATTTTATCCACCAAAGGGACTCGACTGGAGATCCCAGTGTTACTTGCGGTCACTGGCGGCTTGCGAAGGTCCGAGATCTGTGCGCTGGATGCTGAAGATGTTGGAGATGGATTTGTACGTGTCAACAAGGCACTGGTGTTAAGTCGGGACAGGGAATGGATTCTGAAGACGACAAAAACGGAAGCAGGCATTCGTGTTACCTACATTCCCAAAGATGTGACGGACCGGATCCATCAGCTGGCCCCGGAAGGGCGCGTTGTGCAGATGAACCCAAGCATGATTACACTGGCATTCCCCAGGGCGCTGCAAAAGATTAACCTACCGCACTTCCGCTTTCATGCTCTGCGCTCTTATTACGCCAGTATTCTTCATACACTCGGCGTGCCGGATAAATACATTATGCAATGGGGCGGATGGCACGATGAGCGTACGCTTCAGACGCACTATCAAAAAGCCTTACCGGACAAAGTACCAGACATGGCCAAAATAGGGATTGATCATTTTCGGGAGCTGCTATGATGCGGCTCTTTTTATTGCTCAAAAGTGCTCACTATTTGCTCACTATTTATTCAAAAGAGCGTATTTATATATATTCTACTGAACAATCGTTTTATAATCTGTACTTTATTTTTCCGCATAAACAAGCCAAAAACAAAAGAACCGCATTAACATGCGGTTTCCATGAAAAGTGGAGATGATGGGAATCGAACCCATGTCCGAAGATCCATCCATCCGAAGCGCTACCATCATAGTCGGTATTTTGCATTTCCCTCCGTGTTCCCCTGCCGACAGGGTTACACCTTGGTAGCTTCATCCAATTTCTTTTATCTTCTCAAAGCTTTGAAGAAAAAGTTCCCCGCCTTAATCGATGCCCTGTTCACAGGCGCGGGCACCTGTGGCAGAACATGCAGCTTAATTAAGCTGCGTAAGCGTAATCGCTTGTATTGTTAGCGTTTATATTTATTCTCAGGTTGATGACGCAGCCCTGAAACTGCGGATGGCTCTCCAAATCTCAACGATCCCCGTCGAAACCTTGACATCCCCTGATCGATCTCTCTGATCCGGCAGCTCTGTCAGGCCAACGTTCGCTAACAATGATATTATACACAGCCGCCGCGAAAATGTCAATAAAAACACCTTGCAATTCACAAGAAACCATGCTATGATCAATGCAAATCCATAGAAAGGTGGCATTTCTCATGAATGAAGTTTTGCAAAACATCAGATCCAGGCGCAGTATCCGCAGCTTTACTGAGGATGTGATTCCAGAGGAAGCCGTTCAGCAGATTGTGGAGGCCGCTGTATATGCTCCCAGTGCCATGAACCGTCAGAGCTGGCATTTTACCGTTGTTCATAACCGTGAAAAGATCCAGAAGCTTGCCGCTGCGATCGGACAGATCATTGGCCGGGAGAATTATGATTTTTACAAGCCTGACATGCTGATTCTGGTTGCCGCAGACCGCAGCAATCAAAATGGTCAGCTGGATACCGGCTGTGCCATGGAGAATATCATGTTAGCTGCGCATTCCCTCGGTATCGGCTCTGTGTGGATCAATCAGGCCCGTGATAATTGTGATGCAGAGCCGCTGCGCTCCGTACTGACCGAGTTTGGAATGCCTGAAAGCCATGTTATCTGGGGGATCGCCGCTCTTGGCTATCCTGCGGCTGCACCGGAAGACAAGCCCCGCGTGGAAGGGACGGTCAACTATATACAATGACAATCTATGAACAAGCTCGTCAGGTGATATCCGAACTTCTGGAGCAGGCGCAGCTGCGTCCCGGCCAATTGGTTGTCATCGGCTGTTCCACCAGTGAAGTGACCGGACACCGCATCGGTTCGGACTCCAGTATGGCGACTGCTCAGCAGTTATACGACGCAATCGCTCCTGTAATCGCAGAAAAAGAGTGCTATCTGGCCGC
>CAVGBV010000002.1:0-62316 GCA_963627615.1 Alloprevotella sp. | reverse complement strand
TGAACCGCGCGCTGATTCTGGAAGCCGAAGCCGCTGAAAAATACGGTTACGAACCGGTCTGTGTCGTTCCGCAGCCCAAGGCCGGCGGTTCCTTCGCAACGACTGCATGGCAGAAAATGCAGAACCCTGTTGCCGTTGAACATATCCGCGCCCATTGTGGTCTGGATATCGGAGGCACTCTCATCGGCATGCATCTAAAAGATGTTGCCGTTCCTGTTCGGCTTTCGCTGAGCAAAATTGGCGAAGCCAATATCCTGTGCGCAAGAACACGTCCCAAATACATCGGCGGAGAACGCGCTCATTACGAATAATATTTTATAGCCGGAGGCTTTTGACTGCAAATGCCTCCGGCTTTTCCTTTCTCACTGCTGCCCGCCGACTCTCTTTTGCAGCGCGTCCATATGTTCTGTAGACCACAGTCCCGGGACTCCTCCTGTGTGCAGGAAAATTGCGTCTTTAGCAGGAATTGTCCCATTCTGGATCATGTTCACATATCCATTGAAAACCTTACCGGTATAACAGGGATCCAGAAAAATCGCTTCTGTCTGCGCCAACAACTCAATAGCATCCATCGTCTTTTCATCCGGTACATTGTATCCCAATCCGGCATAGGCCCGCTCCAGATGAAGCTGCTCCGGCCGGCATTCGATCCCCATTTCATACTCCTGACTGATTGCATTGATATATTGGCAGATTCCCTCGGGCGTATAGGTCGTATATGGATTGATCGTAACTCCGACGACCTCGAACGGGGCATGGTAATACGCCGCGCCGAGCCAGAGTCCCGCGAAGGTTCCCATAGAACCCGCACCGCACACCAGTGCCTTTGTCGTAAGGTGTTCTGCCGCGATTTGCTCCATCAGTTCCGGAATCATCTGAATGTACCCGAGCGCTCCCAATGTATTACTGCCGCCCATAGGAATTACATAGACCTTTTCATTCCGTTCCGCGTATTCACGAACAAC
Source organism: Alloprevotella sp. (assembly GCA_963627615.1). GTDB lineage: Bacteria > Bacillota > Clostridia > Lachnospirales > Bianqueaceae > Faecimorpha. The sequence continues at coordinate 61,351 of CAVGBV010000002.1, read as the reverse complement.
CTTCTGCGTCAATTCTTCTTCATTCTGATCTCCGATAAACCGTATATCCGCATCCATCAGTCCATCCAATACAAGATTGCCGCTGTAATATGCCGGCTTCTCTCCATCCAGCAGCAAAATAGCTTTCATTCCCTGCCGAACCGCTGCTGCCACTGTCAGACGTCCATGATTGGTCTGCGGCCCTCCGTAAGTCAACAGAGCGGTACATCCCTGCTGCACCGCGTCTTGAACCAAATATTCCAGTTTGCGGATCTTATTGCCGCCCAAACCAATATCCGATAAATCTTCCCGTTTTATATACAGAGGCCCTGCACCCAGCCTTTTCTCCAAACGCGTCATACGCTGCAACGGCGTCGGATAGTATCCCATAGACAGCTTCTTTACCTGTTCCGGTTTCATTTTTGTCTCCTTTCGGCAGCGATTTCTGCCAGTGCGGTCAGTTCTTCGGAAGTAAAGGAATAGGGTTCGTTGCAGCAGTCACAGCGCAGCTCAATGTCCTCTCCTTCTGAGGCCAACTCTCTCAAATCCTTTTCTCCAATACTGATCAGCGCTCTCTCGACCCGTTCCCTGTTGCAATTGCAATGGAAGCGAACCTCCTGCCGATCCAGAATCCGCAGATCCATATCTCCCAATAGATCCTGCAGCAGCTCCTCCGGGGTATGCCCCTCTGATAGATATTGTGTAATCGACGGAAATGCTACAACTCTGTCCTGCAGCTTAGCCGCCGTCTCATCACTTGCGCCCGGCATCATCTGGAAAATAAACCCGCCGGCGCATTTTACCGAATAATCCCGATCTACCAGCACTCCCAGCGATACCGCTGACGGTACCTGTTCCGATGCCGTAAAGTAATATGCCAAATCCTCCGCCACTTCACTTGTGATCAGATGCGTCTGTCCGCTGTAGGGCTCCTTCAGCCCCAAATCCTTAATGATTGTCAAAACACCGATTCCAATCGCACCGGCAACATCCAGCTTTCCCTTATTATTCAGAGGCAGATCTACCTGCGGATTCTTGGCATATCCCCATACCTCTCCGAAGCTGTTCGCATTGACATTGATCATCCCGATAGGGCCGGACCCCTCAATTCTCAGCGTCAGCTGATCCTTTTCTCCCTTCATCTGCCATCCCATCATTACTGCCGCCGTCAGGCAGCGTCCTAACGCCGCTGTTACGACAGGACTCGTATTATGACGCTTTCTTGCCTCTTCTACTGTTTCTTTCGTTACAACGGCAAACGCCCGAATTTGATCGTCCGCTGCCGTCGCTCTCAGCATATAATCCATTATTATTCGCTCCTTTTCCCCTTTTTCTGTTCCGCAGCCACATAGCAGATCCGCTCACTGGACGGTCCCGGCTCCTCCATAGTGAAAGCATCGTAGACTCCCACTACCCGAAGTCCAGCCTCCTCCAACCAGTCTGTCAGCTCCGCTCGGTCATATGCTCTCTCATAATGCGTCTCTTCCTCACGGCTGTACAGATCTCCCGTTTCCTGCTTCTGAAAAAAAGTCACCTGATATTCATTTATTTTTTCATCTTCATAATAATAATTCTGCCAGATATAAGCCGCATCTTCATAAGTTTCCGCGATTGTCCTTTCACCGAGAATCTGCCGGAACTTGTATTCTGTGTTTACATCAAAGATGAAGAGCCCGCCGGGATTGAGGTAGTTATCCGCCATCCGAAAGACCTTACGAACATCCTCCGCTTCCAGCAAATAGTTCAGGCTATCACATGTACAGATAATAGAATCCACGGTTCCATATAGCTCAAACTCCTGCATATCCTGTTCCAGAAACAAAATGGATGTCCCCGCTTCATCGGCCTTTTCTCTGGCTTGTCCCAGCATGTCCTGCGACTGATCGATTCCGATTATATCATAGCCGCGCTGTGCCAATTCAATACTCAGACTCCCGGTCCCACACGCAAGATCCAACACCAGTTCCGGACTCTGCCCCTGATTCCTCCAGATTTTCTCTATATAATCTGCCCACTGGGAATAAGGCACCTCTTGCATAAACTCATCGTACACCTCTGCAAATTGCTGGTACATCGCTCCACCTCCAGCTGTATATTTTACTTCTATATATTATAGCAATCTCCTCTCCAAAAAACAACTTATTTTTCTTTTCTGTTGAAGAACTGCCGCACCTTCCCCTTTACCCGCTGTACGACCGCTCCGGGTTCTTCCTCCGCATCCTCTTCTTCTGCCAGTTCATCCCATAACGCGAACCTGGCCATCTTAGCCGCATGGATCTGCTGTTCCGCTATGCCTGTGCGCTCCTGCTTCTCCTCAACGGCGGCTTCTTTCTCTCCTTTTCCGACCGCCAAATAAAACCGATAACAGCTGAGCAATTCTTCCTCCGGCCAGCATTGCTCCACTGCATTTTGAATCATCCCTTTCCATATATCCCGGCGCCATTCTTCCGGTTCTTCCCGGCTCGGTTCCGGAATGTAGATGCATTGCAGCTGAGCCGTTCTTGTGTTCCAAAATAGGTGTTTGAGTTCCCGGCTGCAATTTTCGGCGCTTAGTAGATATGGTTGGCATGCTTCTATAAATTTTCGGAGCATTTCAGCCACTTTCTCCAATTCTCCGGACGGTAAAATAGGATATGCTGAGATCGCTATACATTCGGACAGATCATATACTACTCGTTGTTCCTCGGAAAAGATCTGACACGGCGGGAACCACGGCAGCCTCGCTCTGTATATCATCTGTGCCTGATATTCCACCCATGCGTCTCGTTCTGTTGTCACTTGCAGACAGTGTTTTCCCTGTTCTGTATAAAAGTCCTTAAAAAAAGCCATCTCCTATTCTCCTCCACATTTCAATAAACATGCCCGCCGTCAAAAAAGGAATATAAGGAATTCCTGCGCATCTATCCCTTTCCTCCCAATAGGTACACAATGCTGTAAGCAGCAGCAACGGCATGGACGCCGCAATTCCCATCCACATAGCATCGGCATCAAGAAACAGCGGCAATCCGGCAAGTATCCAAAAATCCGCAGTCCCCACTCCGTCTCTGGATACTCTGCGCAGAATAAGAAGCAAGCCCCCCAGCAGCAGCGCGTCCGCCCCTGCCGGTATCTGCCCATATCCAAAGAAACGAATTCCTGCTGTAACAATTCCTGTAACACTATAGAAGACCAGCGTTCTCCCCTGTATCTCCTGTACCCTTATATCCTGCAAAGCCATCATAAACAGTATCCCCACAAGAATTATCATGAAAACCATTGTTGTTCTCCTTGGCAGAGTCTGCATGGCGTATATTTTCCACTGCGCAATTCTGCTTCTGTCAGTGCGTGGACTGCCGGAAAGAGGTGTGCACAGCCCTTTTTATGATACCTTGTCCCCCTTAGCGTTACCCAAACCATATCCGAATCGCCGCCGCAATCCTCGCATACCTGATATCCCTGCGCTTCTGCGCTCTTTTTCTCCAATGTTCGAATGTCTTTTTGAATCAAATAGCAATCCAATGTATGATATCGTTTTCCGTTTCCAATTCGATAGTATACCTTCTGTTCCGGATCCTTTCCCGTCGAGTCCGCATCCTCATCCGCTTCTGTCATTGTATAGAACCCTGTAAAAGCCCGGATCCGTGTGCTGACGGCAATCCGCCGCTCTTTGAAAAAGCCGGCGGGATCCGGCCAATGGACATCAACATAAGCAATCAGGCATATCTGGTCGTCTCCATAGGAATCCGTGTAAAAGAATTCAGAATATGTCAGCTGCGGCGCCTGGTCGCCTCCCAGTGCGATCCAATCTTCCTCTGTCCGAAGATCTGCCAGCCATTGGCCTGTAATCCACTGACCTGCCTGATTCACTGTAAACTGCCAAATCTCCCGGTCGATTCCGCCTTCCAGAATACGGCTGCATAAGGACAATGCTCCTTGAATCCATCTTCCTGCTTCTCCAAAATGATTCAGCCATACCGATGCCGTTTCCGGCGTTCCTGCCGCTTCTTCCTCTCTCCACACAGTATCCTGAATTTCTTTTAGCCCTGCTCTCTGAAACAGATAACCTGTGTCTGACAGAACCATCGCTGTCTGGTGAATCTCCGCGCGCAGATTCTCATACAGGATACAATACCGCATCAAATACAGAAAAGGTACCCACATAAGAATAAATACCGGGAATATCATTGCCGCCTCTACTGTATAGGAACCCTTTTTACCGATATTCCAAAAATGCCTTTGCTCCATATACTCCGTCCCATCCCTGCAATACCGTCCGGACTTCAAAAGCGACCGCCATGTCCGCAAGCAAAAAATCTCTATCATTTTTATGAAGATTAAACTGTATTACACTTCCTATCCGTTCCAGGAGCGTATCTGTATCCTGCATAAGCAGCAACATTCGCAGATACATCTCGTAGTCCAGGCCCTCCTCCTCTCGTTCCGTGTTTCCTTCCATCACATCCGCAGCTTCTTTAAGGATTGATTCCAGATCGGTTCTCCACGAAACCTCTGTCTTGAAGATCGGGACTCTGCCTCCCTGTACCAAAGAGGCGTAATCCACATAGGATTCCGCGGCGCTCCACAAAAACATCAGTGCGCCATAGATCACTGTCGTTCCTATCCCGGGTGCAATAATTCCTCCGATTCCCGCGGCCGCACCTTGCAATACCGTCTGTTTCTCCGGGCTTGATGCCAGATACGCCATATTCATAACCATCCGTATCCCCAGGATCTGCATCTCAACACTCCGAAGGTTATCATATTCATTGGCACTGCCCTGTATCAAATATTCCGTTTCATTCCGAAAGATCCCCTCTCCATAATTCTTACCTCTGAGATTCTGCGCAGTCTTCCCCTCTTCTCTGCGTATCTGATCTTCCAGGCTCTGAAACATCCCAACCGCATATTCAACCAACAGCAGCTTTTCTATAATCCCTTGTCCGCTTCCTTCCTCCACTCTTTCCATTGACTGCCCCAGGGCTTTCTCCAGGTCTTCATCCTCCTGATACTCCGTACCGCCCTCAAACAGCGCCGTATCCTCTCCATATTTTTTCAGATCGACCCTCCACTTTTTCAACCACTTCCAGAGCCTCCCAAGCTCCATCTTCCCGCTCCCTTCATTTTTTTCATATTGCAGTTCTATTTTCCCGTCATATTGCAGGAACCGTTCTGCGGCCTCCTCCATTTGCTCCAACGCATTTTCATCCGCGTTCTCGGACGTATTCAACTGTCCAAGGATCCGCTGCGCGCTCGCCTCCAGCGGCTCCACTACTGTCTGGTTTTTCTTCAGAATCTGCCGAAGCTGTGGTATCTCATCATGAAGCCCCCACAACTCCTGCTGCACCTGACTGATTTTCCGAATCATCCTCTGTACGCTCTCTTCGTTTCTTCTCTCTTCTGATAGTTGCTGCAGGGTATTCTCCCAATGCGCGATTCTTCTCTGTAAGTCTTCGAGAAGTTCCTCCAATTGCTCCAGACATGAGAGTGCTTCCTGATTCTTACACATAAGGTCATATCCATTTTCCTGCCATAACGCCAGTATCTCCACAGCTTCATCAGTCACCCTGTCCCGCATGCTCCTGACTGCCTCCAGAAGTCTTTGCGGCCGGTATTCTTCCTGTTGTGTCATCGTCACATATACGGCTTCTCCTTCCGGGTACAGCAGCCGAATCAACTGGCCATAATCGTTGTTGTAATCCCCCAGGATTCTCTGTATTCCTGCATACTGTGCCTGCAGTCCCGCTCCCTCTGAAGACTGACGGACCATTCCCAGTTGCTCCATCAAAATCTCCAGTCCCTCCTGTGCAAGCCTGTATTTCATAAAGTTCTCCACCTGCCGCAGCAATGCTTCTGGTTCCCTGAGGCTCTCTATTCCTGTTACCTCTACGGATTGAAGCTCATAATGAAATATCCCGTTCCAAAGCTTCCGCGGCGATACCAGATAGGCCGGCTGCTGATACAGCCGTTCGACAGGGAACTGAATATTGGCCTCAATCCAGCCCTCCAGCCTCTGTCGCAGCTTCTCGATACTTGTTCCATACAGTCCGTAACGCTCCGCAAGCTCTCCATGATAGCTGCTAAGAACACTTTGTCCCGCCGTCTGCGTTGCCCGAAACGCATCGTTATGCCCAATCCACTGCTTTGCCGCCCACAGCAGAATCAGGAAAAGGCTCAGCGCCACTGTCACAATCAATACAAAGTACACCGTAAAGCTTCCCTGATACCTTTTCCTGTGCATCGTATTCCTCCTACTCCGATAATTGTTCCTTAATCCTTGCGAGCTCCTCCTGATACTTTCTCAACACGTCTCCCACGATCGGCAGCTTTTCTCCTGCCTCCCAGATGAGATCCATCCGATTCCGCAGGTCCGCATTTCCAGTCCTATATGCTGTATGTGCCGTATAAAAACTCTTGTGCCGCCATAGAAGGTTCTCCGTTTCCAAAGATACCGTAATTCGGGTGTGAAACACCTCCTCCTGCACCGATACTTCCGCCCTGACAAATCGGATCGGCAGTCCGGAGCCGGAACAATACTGCTGTGCCAGTTTTTCCACCGCAGATTGCATGTCTCCTCTCTCCAGTTCTCTGCACATCATGACGCTTTGGTTGCAGATCGCCTCTGTCATGCCCTTTTCCGCGATTTCAATCAGAACATACAATAATCCCATCCACAATAGAAACAGCACCGGGAATAAGATCGCCATCTCCAATACCATTTCACCCGCACAGCCTTTTCTCATTTTACTTTGCAATCTGCGCCGGATCGAAATCCTCGCCCTGTAGTTCAATTCCATCCAAAATCCCCGCGACAAAATCAACAATTGTCCCTTTGAACATCAGGACCAACGCGATCAGAATAATAATGATCAACGTAACCTCAATCGTGCCCATTGCCCTGTAGCTCTGCCAGAGCCAATGCGGATGTGTCATTTTCTCTCCTTGCTTCATGTTATTCCCTCCTTACAAATTCATCGTCAGCATGGCTGGTGTAAGAATGATCATCAGGATGACTGTCAGCATGAGAATCATCGGTACAAGCAGCTTGGTTTCCGCTTCTTCCGACTGGATCCGGACCCTTTTCTTATGTTCCTCCCACGCCTCACTGTTCATCTCCTTTAACCGCTCCAACAAAAATTCGTCACCCCTTCGGAGGTTTCGATATAACATATTCGCCAGCCTGCGCAGCTGCGGATCCTGAACTCTACGTCCAAACTGCCGTAGTGCTTCCTGCTGCGGCATGCCGTTGCGCATCTGGACCCTGGTCGCGTTCATCTCCATAATCAGCGGCTCCCTCCTGTCGCCGGATTCTGTTATGCGATCCCACGCGTTCTGTATGCTAAGCCCCGCCCCCAGGTAGACTGTCAGCTTTTGAATCATCAACGGATAGGCCCGCTCCATTTGCCTTTTTTTCTTCTTTTCCTGCCGTCTTAACTCCAATCGCCGAACTATTGGCAGTATAACAGGCAGCAGCACCACAAGCAGAATACCGCTTCGCCCCTCAGACTGCTTTTCCGGAAGGTACCAGGACAACTGCTTCTGTCCCAATAATGACGGCAGGATCAATGTCTCTTCTGTCAATTCCGCTCCTTGCAGAGCCTCCTGCACCTGCTGTGTAAAGCTAACCTCTTCCGCCTCCGGCACTGTAAAATCCAAATCATACGCTGCATGATATTGGCCGCAGCTTAGAAGCGCCGTTATCCGGAACGGGCCGTTTCCCGCTCCCGTCAATCGTATGCTCCCATCCTCCCGTATCCGAACCTCACCCGTGTCCTCATATTGTATTGCCACATCCCCTATTTTTGCCGGAAGCTGAAGCTTCTCCATCCCCTGTACGTATTCTTCCAGTTGGCGGATTGCCGACTTGATATTCTCTCCCGCCTGTTCACTGTCCACTTCTTTTTGCGGGACCTTGACCCGTATCTGTATTTCTTCCTCTCCTTCTGCCGATACAAGCATCGTCCGTGTCTGATCCTTTTTCCCGTATGCCGGGCGGGGTAGTGTATACATCTCCTCTGAGTGCGTTGTCCCTCCCGCAGCTGCCAAAAGGATGCCGCTCAGCAAAAGTCCCGTAAAAACCTGCGTCGCCATCCGAGCGCGATATTCCTGATACAGCTTCTCTTCCGGCGCTTCCGGATATAAGTACGTCAACTGCCGGATCAATGACGGATTCTGTGCCGGTTGTCTCCGGTACACCCGAATCCAGAGCTTCCCTACGGGATAAAACGGCCGCAGCCACCACTCCGGCATCACCTGTGTTTTCGCTCCTTCTCGTGTTTCTTTTCCTTTCATACAGCATGCAGCGATCCATATCCCGATCAGCACTAATAGTACCCACATCCGCAGCATTATATCTGCACCCTCATAATTCTGCCGGCCATCCACAGGCTGACTGCCATAAGTCCTGCGCACGCTACCATTACTATGCGCCCTCCTGTATATGTATATAATGGTTCCAGGTACTCCGGAGACATGACAAAAAGCATCGCGATCACGCCAAATGGCATTCCTGTCAAAATCCTTTGTTCCATCTTTCTCTTGGCCAAGACAACTCGCAGTTCCTCTTCGGCCTCCATCTTATCCTCCAGTATCTGTACTGTATGTTCCATAACATCTGTAAGTTCTCCCCGACTCCGTTTACTGATATACAAGATCTCCGCAAACTCCTGTATCTCTGAAAGCCCACTGCGTTCTCCCAACTCACGAAACAACTTCTCTACAGGGATCTGAAGCTGCAGACCATGCAGAATTCCCCGCGTTTCTTCATACATCAATGTAGATTCGGCCTCTTCCATATCCTCATATACCGCAGCCACCGCGCCCTCTACCGATCTGCCTGCCCGTAGAACAGCAGCCATCATCCCCAGGAATTCTCGGAATTCATACCGCAGTTGCTTTTGTTGCTGCACACATCGGTATCTTCTCCAGAAGTAAACAGCGGCCCCGCCACTTGCCAGCACAGCACTCCATCTCAGCAGCAGATTGGGAAAGAAAAGGACTGCCGCGGCATACGCTATCCCCCCACCTGCTCCCGCTGCTGCCAAACATTCTCTCCCGCTCATCCGGTACTTTCTATAGTCCTTCATCGCATCTCTCCCTTTTTGCGGTATAGCGGCTCTGGTGTACGGCATAGCTTGCCATCCCGCATTTCAAACAATGGCTGGAGCCGAACCTTTCCGTCCTCCATTCCCAGAACCTGTTGAATCTGTGTAATCCGCCGTACACCCCCGCTTCGGCTGATATAAATAAAAATATCCAACGCTGAGGCGATCTGCTGCCGAATCGCCTCCACCGGAAGTTCCGCTCCCATGAGTACCATGGTTTCGATTCTGGACAGCATATCTTCTGTAGAATTCGCATGTCCTGTAGACAGAGACCCTTCATGCCCTGTATTCATTGCGCTTAGCATATCCAATGCTTCCGCTCCCCGCACTTCTCCCACAATAATACGGTCCGGCCTGGCCCGAAGACTGGTTTTGATCAGATCCCGTATGGTCACCGCCCCTTTACCGTCAATTCCTCCGCTGCGCGCCTCCAGCGTTACCACATTGTCCAGTGCTGACAACCGTAGTTCCGCCGCGTCCTCGATGGTAATAATCCTCTCCCCTTCCGGGATCAGATTGCCAAGTACATTCAGCAGTGTAGTCTTGCCTGCGCCGGTTCCTCCGCATACAAACAGATTATAACGATTCTGTACCAGCTTCTTCAAAAACACGGAGGCTTCTTCTGTCAACGTCCCCCATTGAATCATCTCCTGCAAGGTAATCGGCTGACTACGGAATTTTCGAATTGTCAATATCGGTCCGTTCAACGCGATCGGCGGTAAGATCACATTGATTCTGGATCCGTCTGCCAGCCTGGCATCCACAATCGGTACTAGCTCATTCACACGCCGGTTGACCTGTCCCACAATCTGTTGAATCACATCCTCTAACCTCTGTCGGGATTCAAAACGAGCCCTGGCCCTGTACAATCTCCCCTGGCGCTCGACATAAATATGTTCCGGGCCGTTGACCATGATCTCCGTAACCTCCGGATCCTCCAGCATGGGCTGCAAAATATCAAGTCTCCGCAGAGAATTAAAAAGTCTCCGCCCCATCTGTACTCTCTTTTGCACCGGGATATACTTCCGGCGTGTTTCCGCAGAGAGCACCTCATAGATCTGCCGCTTTACCTGTATGTCGCTTCCTTCCTTTTCCATCCCCAGCCTCTTCTGAATCTTTCCTCGAAGCTCCGAATACCCCTCTTCTGCCGGATCATATAAGCTGCCGTATTCGTTCATAGTAATTACTGTCCCGCCTCAAATGCAGGCGGCCCCCTTCTTCATAAAACAATCGGCTGCACCATGGCAGGACCACGCTGTCAGCGCCCTTCCATGCCTCCGGAAGCCTCCATTCTTCTCCGCGTTCTCCTATGCACACCACTGTACTTCCTTTTTCCATATACTCAGCCGTCAGATTCTGGCGTCGAAGATTCTCGGCAAAGTCCTGCAGCTTCAGCCATCCTCCCGGCATATCGCTGACAAGGTAATACCTTGTCTGGCTCAGGCGGAGAATCTGCCGGTTGATATTTTCAAAGGCCGTATTCATATCGCATATGACAAGATCAAAATGCTCTGTCAGCACCCTGAGCAGTTGGCTCAATTCCTTCCCCTCCAACACGTTCAGATCCTGAAAGGAGGTACAGGGCTTGATAAAAAAGATACCATTATCCTGACCCACCGCAATCTCCCGGACATACTCCTGCATATGTTCCTCCTTCATCAACAGGCAATAGATCAAATCCGACATTGTATAAGGGCATGAGCTTTCAAAAAACATCTGCCAATCCGCTGCCCCCTCCGCATTCCAGTACAATATCTTTTTTCCCGGATACTTCTGCGCTGCCGCTTCACAATACGCAATCGAAAAGGTTGTTTTACCGCAGCCTCCGACCGGAGAAAAAACACCTCTAAGCCCTGAAAAAGGTTGCTCTTCACTATATTGCCCCACTCCCTCTTCCAGTTTTTCCGGCACGTCTTCTGTCAGCTCATACCCCTGCTTCTCCCCTTGTTTCAATATCATCCTCGCAATTTCATCCATGCTCTGATACGCACTGATACCTTCTGAACTCTCATTATCAAAGTTCAGAAGGATTCCGCTGCCTTCTGTATCCTCTGGCCGATCGGTTATGACAACGCCATTGCCGCCTTCGCCTCCCATCTCTATCCGTTCCCCATACCGCATAGACAGATACTCTTCCATCTTTTGTTCATATTCCTTATCTCTCAGCCGAATCCGGACTGGAATCCTGTTCATTCTCATATCTCCTCTCTGCCCTTCTAAAAAAGTGTGCGGGCGGCAAGCCGCCCGCTGCCAAAGAATCTTGTTCCACTCAGTACTCCGTTAAGCTCATCCCTCCCTTATGCCATTTTCGACTCCGCATATATCATACATGATTTTCCCTGGTTCCAACCATCTTGCCATCTTAAAGTCGTTTTTTTCTATTATATTCTTTTTTGTCCGTGCCGCCTTAAGGCGTCGTTTTCCGCTTGTCTATGGGATATACCGGCATGTGACAATGTCTCCGTCCTACCGACATGCCGCTGTTTTTTCCATACAAAAAACCGGAGCCAACTTTCGGCTCCGGTTCATAATCCTCTATATATTTTATTTGGCAAGTGCAGTCCATGTCATGGTTCCTACATAACCATCTGCGACAAGTCCATTGGCCTTCTGGAACGCGGTGACCGCATTGTAGGTTGCTCCTCCGAAGATGCCGTCTGCTGTTCCTGCATTATAACCCTTAGCATTCAACAGCTCCTGCAGACGCTTGACACTGTCGCCTGTCTTCCACATGTATAACAGAGGCATGGAAGCAGGATCGAACGTATCCGTAGAATTGTCCGGTTCCGGTTCGACTGTATCCTCCGGCGTCTCTGCCGGTGCTTCTACACTGTTTCCGGCCAAAGCCTTCCAAGTGTTATATCCCACGATTCCGTCGGCATCCAAGCCATTGGCTTTCTGGAAGGCAACAACCGCGTTGTATGTCCCGCCGCCAAAGATTCCGTCGGCGCTTCCGGCATTGTATCCCTTCTCATTGAGCTTCTGCTGAAGAAGAACAACCGAGCTGTTTCTGCTGCCCCAACGCAGCAGCGGCATGGAAGCAGGATCAAACTCGCTGATGGTCGTGTTATCCTCCGGTACCGAAGGCTCTGTCGGCTTTACCTCCGGCTCTTCCTTCGGCTCATCCGGATCCTCTCCGATACCATTGCCGCCTGCTCCGATCACATCACTGCTAAGCAGCTTAGCCCAGCTTGCGGGTCCTACGATTCCGTCCGCGACCAGCCCGTTGGCTGTCTGAAATACACGGACCGCACTGTACGTCATAGACCCAAACGCACCATCCGGCGCCGTATTCATATATCCAAGCTCATACAGCTTCTGCTGCAGCTCCGTTACATAGCTTCCGCGGCTGCCGATCGCAAGCACCGGCCGCTCTACTACGGTATCAGAATCTTCCGTATTGTCCGGCTCCTGTACTGTGCCGGATCCCAGCTCTTCCGATGCGTAAATGTATCCCAGGAAACGGTATCCCGTCAGATATCCGGAACCATCCGCATTCATCACACGTGTACGGAACATCGTACCACCCCACGCGGACTCAGAGATCAGAATCGTACCATTGGAGTACACTGCCTCTACCACCGCGACATGTCCCGTATTCTGGTCCCAACGGTCCCAACAGACTACAGAACCTACCTTCGGCACACTGCCGTAAGAATACCAGCCGTAGTTGATATTATCGAACCACCACTGTCCGGCATTCCACCGGCTCAGGTTGGGCTCATGTCCTAAAATCTCATAAATACGGCCATACGCATAGGCCGTGCAGTTGGGCATCCCATATCCATATCTGTAGTATAGATTCAAATCACTGAAATAGTAGGGGTTGTCACTGCTGGGCGTCTCCGTCCTTGGAACAAACGCGGATTCCGCATGCACAGCCATCGCGGGAAGACTCGCGACCAGCAATACAAACGCTAGGCAAAATGATACGGCAACCTTAGCTATCTTCTTCATGCTCAAACTTCCTTTCTTTGCTTCTAAAAAAGCACGGATATACTGTAACACTTTTCCTCTCATCTGTCAACAACTTTTTAATATTTTACACAGTTTGTAATACTTTCGTAATATCTGTCAGTGCCCTCCATGTCAATTTTTCTTCTTTTTCTCTTGCGTTTTTTTGTAAAATCTGATATGATGCAAAGGAATCCTATTGTCGTTCTGTACTATTTTCTTAGTGCGAAAGGAGAGTATTTTATGAAAATTACATTTATGGGGGCTGGAAGTACAGTTTTTGCCAAAAATGTACTTGGAGACTGTATGTGTACAGAAGCTCTGCAAACGGCAGAGATCGCGCTGTACGACATCGATGAGCAGCGACTTAAAGAATCAGAACTGCTGCTCACTGCTCTAAACCGTAATTGCAATGAGGGACGTGCCGTAATCAAAACCTACCTGGGTATTCCCAATCGCCGTGAAGCGCTGCGCGGAGCGGATTTTGTTGTCAATGCGATCCAGGTCGGCGGATATGATCCCTGTACCATCACCGACTTTGAAATCCCGAAAAAATACGGTCTGCGCCAGACCATCGCCGATACGTTAGGCATCGGCGGAATTATGCGCGGACTGCGTACGATTCCCGTTATGGAAGACTTCGCCAACGATATGGAGGCCGTTTGCCCCAATGCCTGGTTTCTGAATTATACCAATCCTATGGCCATTCTGAGCGGCTATATGCAGCGTTACACCCATGTCAAAACGGTTGGACTCTGCCACAGCGTACAGGTCTGCTCAGACCGGCTGCTGCGGGATCTGGGTATGGAGGACCGCCTGGAGGGGCGCAGCGAATTGATTGCCGGAATCAATCATATGGCATGGCTGCTCAACATCTATGACAAGGACGGCAACGATCTGTATCCTGAAATCCGTCGCAGAGCACTGGCCAAAAATGATACCGAAAAGCATACGGATATGGTACGCTATGAATACATCCGCCGTCTGGGCTACTATTGTACCGAGTCCAGTGAGCATAACGCGGAGTATAATCCTTTCTTTATCAAGCGCAATTATCCGGAATTGATCGACCGCTATAATATTCCTCTGGATGAATACCCACGCCGCTGCGTCAACCAGATCGAACGCTGGGCCAAGGAACGGGATGAGATCATGAATGGCGGACAGGTGACACATACGCGTTCCCGCGAATATGCGTCCCATATCATGGAAGCCATTGTAACAGGCGTTCCGTATAAGATCGGCGGCAATGTCCTGAACACCCATCTTATCGATAACCTTCCGGAGGACGCCTGCGTCGAAGTTCCTTGTCTTGTGGACAACAGCGGCATCACTCCCTGTCATGTCGGCCGCCTGCCTCTGCAGCTTGCCGCGATGAATATGACCAATATCAACTGCCAGCTTCTGACCATTGAGGCAGCCGTGACCCGCAGCCGTGACACTGTATATCAGGCCGCAATGCTGGAGCCTCATACGGCAGCCGAGCTCTCGATTGATGACATTGTCGCTATGTGCGACGAACTATTGGAGGCCCACAAAGATTGGCTTCCTGAATATCACTGAGGAGGTACAAAATGATTCCTGTCGGACTTCAATTATATTCGCTGCGTGAACTGGCCGCGGCAGACCTGGCCGGTACATTGGAAAAAATTCGGAACATGGGATACACCGGTATCGAATTTGCCGGACTGTACGGTCATACCGCGGAAGAGGTCAAGACTCTGATGTCCCGTTATGACCTGATCCCTGTCTCCGCACATGTCCCCTACGCTGAATTGATGGCGGATATTCCCGGGACCGTCCGTACCTACAAAGAGATCGGCTGCCCTTATATCGCCATTCCCTGGCTGGAGGAAGCGCGCCGTCCTGGCCACGCTCTCTACGAAGAGACTCTGGAGGGCATTCAGGCCATTGCCGAGGAGTGCCGCCGTCAAGGGCTTCAGCTGCTTTACCACAATCATGACTTTGAATTCACCAAAATCGATGGTCAGTACGCTCTTGACCGGATGTATGAACGGATCCCGGCAGAGCTTTTACAGACGGAGCTGGATACCTGCTGGGTCAGCGTGGGCGGCGAGGATCCCTGCGCTTACCTGAGAAAATATGCCGGTCGCGCTCCCATCGTACACCTGAAGGACTATTATATGGAAGGCGCCGATGCGGGGCCCAAATATGAACTGATCGGCACCGCTTCTCAGCCCGCCCCCAAGGATCGTTCTTCCTTTGAATTCCGTGCACTGGGCAGCGGTCTACAGGATATGCCCGGAATTCTGCGCGCCAGCGAAGACGCCGGAGCCGAATGGCTGATTGTTGAACTCGATCGTCCCCCGGTTGGACAAACCGCCGAAGAGGCTGTAAGCATCAGCCGCATGTATCTGATGACCCAGAATTATTAATCCAGGAGGAAAAACTATGTCAAGTATTGCAGATCGTTTTAAAGAAGAGCAGACTTCCGGCACCGTCTGCTATCAGGGTCCTAAACTCAAGGTTGGAATCATCGGTGTGGGCTGGATCTCAGAAGCTCATATTGTCAGTTATCTGCGCTGCCCCGATGTGCAGATTGTCGCTGCTGCCGATCTGGTTCCCGGCAAAGCAGAAGCACTCTTTGAAAAGCTCGGTGTAAGCGGCGTCCGTTTCTATCCGAATCATAAAGCCATGCTGGAGGCAGAAGAGCTGGACGTTGTCAGTGTCTGCACCTATAACCGCGCTCACGCAGAGTGTACCATCGACGCCTTAAATGCCGGCATCCATGTCCTTGTGGAAAAACCCATGAGCGTAACATTGGACGAAGCCGTCGCGATGTGCCGTGCCGAAAAGGAGAGCGGCAAGATTCTCTCGATCGGTTTTCAGCCTCGTTTTGATGAAAATATGCAGCAGATCAAGAAGATCGTGCAGTCTGGCGAATTAGGCAAAATCTATTATGTACAGACCGGCGGCGGACGTCGCCGCGGAATCCCGACTCCTTATGGCACCTCCTTTATCACCGACGAAACCGCGGGAATCGGCGCTGTGGGTGATATCGGCTGCTATTCTCTGGATATGGTGCTGAATGCTCTGGGGTATCCCAAGCCGCTGACTGTATCCGGTTATAAATCCGCGTATTTTGGTACACAGCCGGAAACCTATCCGAAGCACCCGGAATATGCCGGCGAATTCAGTGTGGATGATTTTGCCGCTGCTTTTATCCGCATGGAAGACGGACTGATTCTGGACTTCCGCATTGCCTGGGCCATGAATATGGATACCCCGGGAGATACCATTCTGCTTGGAACCAAAGGCGGCTTGCGCATCCCCTCTACTGAGTGCTGGAACGGCAGCATGAGCGGTCCCATGACGCTGTATCATGAAGTCGCAGGTCAGAGTGTTGAGACAACGCTTCCGATTCTGCCCAACGACTTCAGCGAGCTCTTCTACCGCAAAATCCGCTCCTTCCTGGATGCGATTGAGACAGGCGGCAAGGCTCCCGTCTCCTCCAGTGAGATCCTGATCAATCAGGCCATCATCGACGGTATCGTACGTTCTGCCAACGCAGGACATGAGGTCACCGTAGAGATTCCGGAAATCTGATAATATAATAAGATGGAAATGAGCCGTCGCACGTTAGTGCGACGGCTCATTTCCTTATACCCAAAACTCTGGTACACTTAGGAGAACGAGACACTTGGATGTACCAGAATTTTATAGGTTTCTCTGGTTTCTTAAAATAATCTGGTACACTTTGGAGAGTGATGCTCTTGAGTGTACTAGGATTTTATGCTTTTCTCTTGATTTTCAAAAATATCTGGTACACTTGGGAGAATGAGATTCTTAAGTGTACCAGAATTTTATGGTTTTCTCTTGATTTTCAAAAATATCTGGTACACTTTTGAGACTGAGACTCTTGGGTGTACTAGAATTCTCCGGATTTTCAAGAAAATCTGGTAGATTTTTTGTGGAGGGACGGACTTCTAGGGGAGGTTGGGCCAATAATAAGAAATGTCATTTTTTGTTCTTTTTGATCAGTTTCCTTGCTTTAGTGGCTGACAAAACTCCGCGGATTACTAGTTGCCAGAGGATTCTGGGTGCCTGAAAGTGCTTATGAGCGCTTGTGATGACCAGATTCTCGCCGAGGCGGATGTCATGGGTTTTGTAATTTCTGATCTTTTCGATCTGCTTGCGACGATATTGCGGGTCATCTAGTTTGCCCATATGTTCCAGATAGATCCTTTTACCATTGATGGTAAACGTAAAATCGGGCAAATAACTGTAAGATCCGGAATCAATCGGGCGGTTGTGTTCGCTCACAATGCCCAGATTTTTCAGGAATTCATAGAGAATAACCTCAGCTCTGGAATCGAGGACCGTCCCGTCAAAAGCTATATCCTTATCCAGTGGTAATTTCTCAAGTCCAAGTTCCTGGTACAATTTCATCTGCTGGCGGGCTTCGCGGCGCTCGGAAGGCGACAAGCTCATCAGCTGCTGGTTGAGCTCCTTGCGCTCCTGGCGCCACTTCTGGCGCTCATCGTATTCAGCCAGAACCTGAGATTCGTCCCTGCGCCTCACATAATAGGTCTTATCAGCGGTCTGTTTGTAATAATATATGTGTCCGTTGGTGTGACGTTTACGGGACAAGCTCCAGGAACCATACGAGAGGCACTTGGCTGTAACGAAAAGATAATAGATCACAGGAAACAACAATATCCCTCCTTGCGAGAGATATTGTAGCGCCTTTCTGAATATTTTGCAATCATAAAATATTGGGCAGAGGATAAATAACCTCTGCCCAATAGACGCCTAAGAAGAAAAAATGAGCTGTCGACAGTCCCTTTTGTATCATTCCTCTACCCGTGTGCAGAAAACGGTTACACGTGTAGCGCCACCCGGTGTACATGTGTAGAGTACCAGATCATACCCACTGTGAATCACCGCATCCACCGCATCCGGCTGGAGCGTTCGGATCACCCTGACCTCATAGGTATGGATTGTCCCCTCCATATCCGTAAAGGTCACCGTATCGCCTTTTTCCAGTTCCTTGAGCCTGCCGAAGTGGCTCTGATAATTATGCGCCGCGATCACCATGTCATCGCCGTACACAGATCCTGCCTGACGGCAGGGCGCGATCTGCAGCCGGTTATAATCCCACTCATCCATAACCGGGAGCTTTAATTCCAATGCGGGAATCTCCAGATACCCTATATAACCATATCCGTCCAGCATAACAACTGGCATTTTCTTCTCCTGAACCGGCTCTTCTTGTGAGGACTCCTCCTGCATACCGGAGTCTTCCTGTGCCGCAATGACGGTTTCTATGCTCTTTACTACCTCTTTGGCCCTCTCTCCCGCCATCTTATCTTCCGAACGATTCATAAGAAGGAGGAGCAGCGCCGCCAGAATCAGCACTGCCCCCACCGCTATAATCGCAATTCCTATTCTTTTACGCATTCTTCTTTTTCTTGCCGAGTACAACCGCGCCAAGCGCAAGCAGTACTACTCCGGCGCTGCCCAGCGCCCAAACAGGCCAATTCAGCTGGCCGGTCTGAATCAGCGTACGGGTGTTGGTAATCGTTACCACACCGTTGCTTACGCTATAGGACGGTACATACCCCTTAGGAATGTTGACCTCGACAATCTGCCAATTGCCGTGAGCCTTCTCGTCCTTCCATGCATACGTCCAGTTATTTGACGCATCAAGACGAACGGAAGCATAGAGTTCTTTGCCATTGTACAGATTGACAGTCACGGAATCCGGGCGATCCTTGGCATTATTGTCATCCCATACCTTACGAACCGTGACGTCCAGCGGATCCTCTGTGGGCGGTACCTCTTTCTTGGTATTAGTGATAGTTGTCATCGTCCCCACGGTCTCGTAGCTGACACTATACCCTTCCGAAACTGCTGCTTCCTCTACTGTCCAGGTATGGCCTTCCACCAGACGGTCAAACGTATAGGCCCAGCCATTCGCGGCATTCAGCACCTGGAACTGCTCCACCTGGCCGTCCTTCAGCAGATTCACCGTAATGCTCTCCTGCTCGTGAGCCGCATTACCATCCGACCAAACCTTACGGACAGAAAGCTGGCTCTCATTATATGCTTCCACATGGAATACCCAGTCTACTTCACCTACACGGTTCGCATACTCGTTGCCCAGCTCAATCGGCACCGTCAGCTCAACCTTAAGTTCCGCTGTTTCGCCGGCACGAAATGTCCCCAGAAGGACATTCTCCTTCAGTCCGCCTACCTGATCCGGTGACGCATCATAGATCAGTTTTGTGCCATTCCAGATTTTCATGGAAAGCTGTGCGAGAAAATCCGCCATCGTCGCCACGGTTTCATCCCGTTGACCCGGAACATTGGCCTGATCCTTACCATCCGCGTTTTCCGCGGCTTCGCTGTAGGTCAGGGGATTTCCCTGCTCGTCATGCGCTTCCGCTCTCATATAGAGATTCACAAAGTCGCAATCCGAAGCCGCATTGGTAAAGGTAATCGTCTCTGTCAGCACATCACCCGGCATAACATTTTTGAAGTTATTAAACAGATCCGTCTCCGTATACTCGCTTCCCGGCTGAAAATCGAACCCATCAGAAAAGCCCTTAAAGGTGATGGTTGTGGATGCTGCGGATACCGTCGTCGTGAAGCTCAGCAGCAATGCCAGCATCAACGCAAGAGAAATCACCGTTTTATATGATCTTTTCATCGTTTCATCCTCCTTAATTGAAGCTCAGCGTGCCGTTTGCGCTTACTGACACACCCCACGCTTTTCTAACCGCGTCCGCAGGTATACTCTGAATGGCTTCCGCCATAACATCGACCGCCTGTCTGCCGCCATCAGCATCTGAGTAAGAACTCACCAACGTCATGCTGTCCGTCAGGTTTGCGGCCGGCGATGCCTTGGGAGCCACTGGCAGCGTATAGTAATAATATCCGTCGTGCTCCACCCAGTTCTCCCCTAATATAAACTCGGGAAGTTCTGCCACACCGCCAATATGCGCTCCGTCCTCGTTGGTTCGGTATGTCACCAGCTTCACACGGATATAAGCTTCCGTATCCCCTGTATTGCGAACATTCACTTTGGTTTTAACGCCGGTTGTCTCATCAAATTCTTCTGTCACTTCACAAGTGACTCGGGAGGGAGTGAATATATTCTCGGCCTCCACGCTCTGTGCGCTCAGCCATGCCAGCGTAGATCCGCCAGCCAGTACCAAAAGGAATATTACAGAGAGAACCAGCGCCACAGCCCGGCCCTTATGTCCTGCCTTGTTCTTGCTTCCTTCTTTATACATTGTCATCTCCTCCTTCCTCACTGATTTCCGCCGATAATATTTCGGATCACTTCACTGAATCCATTCAGCCAGCCATCCTGCGTCTTGGTATTGGTGCAGGTAATGCTGTCCGCCGGATTCTGTGCGTTCAGGTCTACAGCTTCGCCGTTGTCCGCCGTATAACGCCAGCTCCAGCCGGCATTCTCCTGAATGGTATATTGGCCAACCGGCAGCTCCGAGATCGTCTCTGTGCCATTCCCCCAGACGGTTACTTCAGAATACTTTTCGCCGTCCTTGTAGATATCAAACACATAGGACTCATTCTCCGCGCCGTCCTGCTTGGTTATACTCAGCGTACAGGTCTTGATATGAACCAGGAACGCAGGGCTGCCCTTTTCTGTGGGCGTTGTCCAGTCACAGGCAGGGTCGCAATCCCGATGTACGAATGTGGTATAACCATTCACATTTTCGGTCCCGCTCTTGACCGTTGCCGCGACCGGAACATCCTGCTTGGTGTATTTGCCGTTGTCAAGCTTGCTTGTGTCAGGCGTATAACTGATATCCAGTGTCGGCTTCTCACCAGTCATATCAACATCCGGATCCGTAGAAACTGTCGCACCATGCTTCCAAATTTCAGAGATCAGATTACCGCTGTAGTCATTATTCTCCGGAATCGACTCACCATAATAGGCTTCCGAATCCTTGTAGGTCAGTTCCGGCTTGAATACATAGATATTTGCCTCATCCTCACCGGTCATCGTGGTTGCTGCCGGGCCCTTCTCCACCGTCGTTGTACCAACTGTTTTCGGTTCGACCGTCACCTTAATGGTATAGGTCGTATCATCCTTCAGGTCCTCCAGCTTATCGGAGATCATATTACCAGCCTTGTCCTTGATCTCCACCTTGATGTTTACATATTCTGTCTGCCAGCTCTCCAGGCCGTAATTCTCATTCGGCTTGGTCAGATCCAGCTCTACATACTGTCCTACCCTAACAATTGCTTCTTCTCGCAGCTGCGCCGCGGTCACTTCGCCCTTCAGATAGACATTCATATCCTCCGCCATTACATCCAGCGCCGGAATCGGGACATTCACTGTCGGCCGCTCATAGGTCAGCAACGGAGTTTCCGAAGAAGCCTTCTCGTAGATCTTGGCGCTCGTATTGGTGTATACGTTGTTGCCGCCCAAGAATCCCTTCTTCGGCACAACCTTGAAGCTGATCCTCAGCTTGTCGCCAAAATAGGTTGTCTGCCCTTCCTTCGTAACCGAGCCGACGTAATTCTTTGAGAAATCAAACCCGGTCACGCTTACCTGCGTTCCGTCCTCGCTGATCGCCGCCGTGGCACCCATCGCACTATCATTCTGACTCCATGTGAATCCAGAGCTATCCTGCCCTGTGCAATGATACGTGGTGAGCTCAATATCCTCCAGCGTCGTTCCCTCCGGAAGCGTAAAATACGGAGAGATGACATCCCTAATAACCGCTTCCTCTGTCAAACTCGTCGAAGGACGGTTTGACTCTATTTGCTGGGTAATCTGCTGAAAGATACTGTTTACCGCGAATGAATCCGAAGCCGACAGATAATAGCTGGGTACCTGAACCGTTCCGTTGTTGGAAGACAGGTTCTGCATGAACCAGTTGCAGGCGGCCGGTATCTGACTGCTGTTCTCACTTAAATCATCGTACGGCTCGGTGCCTTCACTGTTCGCGTCCGCGCCGCTAAATACTCCGATGGCATAGACCGTCGCGCCCATGTCCTTGATATCCTTGGCTGCGTCGATTGCGTCCTCGGCCTCACTCTTGTAGAAACCATCGAAACTCGTCGGTGAACCGTCCGTAAAGACAATTACAATGCGGTTTCTCTGCTCCCCTTCAGGGACGGGATTGGCCTTCAGAATCCTCTCCGCCATGTCCATACCCAGATCGACTTCCGTCGCGCCCTCAGCCGCCAGTGCGTTGATCGCAGCCTTCGCCATGTTCACGCCGTCTGCTGAGTTCATATTCTGCACAACATTCTTCCAATCCTCGGAGCCGATGTTATCATACGCAACACCTACAGTGCCGCTGTTCGTTCCGGAAATGGACAGCAGCTCTGTATTGTTGCCATAGCCGGATCGGCTCGCGAAGCCTACTACAGCAATCCGGTGATTGATATCATCTGCTGTACCGTATTGGCCGTCCGTTCCCTTGGCTTTCGCCGCGATATCATCCACCAGCTTACTCGCTGCCGCTTTCAATGTCTCCAGTCTGGAGTCGCCGCCATTCGGATCAATGGAGCGTTCATACAATGTCGGCAAGAACACAGTATCATCTCCGGTGGAGGTGCCGATCGTCTGGACATTGCCATTGGAATCGGTATAGGTGTAGGTATATTGGGTCTTGCTGGCATCCTTGCCCGCCAGGTATAACACACCGTCATCGATGCCGGAAAATACCGGTGTTCCGTTGTTTCCCTGGCTTCTGGCAATTACATTCCCGCCAAGCTCATAAATATAAGTTCTATTGTTGCGTCCCTCACGCGTTACTGTAACCTTCTGATATTCGCCGTTAACCTTGGCATACAGGTTATTTCGATTATTCCAATAATTGGTAGCTCTTCCCATATCAGAAGAATTATTTCTACCATTGGTAATCTCCGTATAGTCCATCACTTCCTGCTTCGATACCGAAACAGAAACATAGATGTTCTCCTCACCATCCAGCTTATACCACAGATTGCTGCTGCCGCCATTGTGACGGAACTCATAGTAATCCTGATTTCTTGTGTTATAAATCGTTCCATATCCCGGGTACCACTCGTCCTCATACTCCGAGAACGTGACCGATCCAATCTTATTGACCATAGAACCCGACTGGTCCAGTACCAGAATAATGTCGGTCGGCACATCCTTGGTGATGTCGGTGATGATCTTTTCTCCCGTTGCATAGGCTTCCAACGTGATGGTATATGTGCCGTCGTCGTTGATCTTGGCTGTCTTGCTGATCTTCATACCCTCATTGCCGCTGCGTTCATTCGCGGTCTCCGCTGTCACGGGAACTGCCATCGATACCAGGAGCGTCAGGCTTAACAGCATGGACAGAATTCTCTTCTTCATCCCGTTTCCTCCTTACTCTTGACCGCCAATGACGGGAGCGCCAAAAGGAGCAACATTGGTATAATCAACGGTCTGAGATTCGATCTCACTGGGAGCCGTCTCTTCCACATCATCCTGAACGAGGACCACTTCCGGTTCCGGAGCGGGCTCCATGGCCGTGATCTTCGCTTCGATCTGCGCGTTTTCTTCTTCGGTCAGTACACTCCACTCTTCATCCGTTGCCGCTTCGATCCTGGTCCAGAGATCGTCCAGCGTCTCACATCTCATGATGCGATCAAACAGATGGCATCCGCAGCTGCATTCCTCATCCACACACTCCTCCGAGCATGTCTCAATATGAGCCGAAGCTTCTGTCGTCTCAGGCTCCGAATCAGTGGATTCCGCCAGTGCTCCCGGAAGGGTCATGGTAAGCATTAAGGCAAAACCGATGACTACTGCCAATACTTTTTTCATATTCATTGTTCTGCCTCCTTCATTAACTACGGGGCCAGCCCTGTGCGTTCATCGCAGACGTGCCGTTGTTGGCAGTCTGTACAGCCTCCGCCTCAACATCTACATTTACTTTTACATCCCGGTATTCATTCCCCATTTTGGCAGAAAAGGTCACCGTCGTAAATATCGGAGCCGTGACTTCACCGGGCTTTAACGCTTCATTATAATACAGATAGCCATCTTGTCCCACCGTCCAGTCCTCGGTATTCAGATTCAATCCGATGACTCCGCTATCCGGTATCAGTTCATTTCCTAATTGCATGCTCTTCTCGACCCGGACACGAATCCATGCCTCGGACGCGCCGATATTCTTAACCTCCGCGATCTTCGTCACTGCCGCGCCCGGTAAAACCCCTTCCAGATCCGCAAACGGCACCTGCTTCGCTTCATCGGCCCATTCCTGTACGGCAATCTCGACACTGCCGGTCGTAATGACATTATGCGCCTTATCCTCTGAGGTAAAGAACGCAACGGTTCCGGCCGTCAATGAGGCGATACATATAACCAATACCGATAGAATCAATAGTTTTCGCTTCATAGTCTTTACTCCTCCCAGAAAAATTACTGAGCATCATATTCGGCAAACGCCTCTTCCCAGGTGCTAAGGTTTTCCGCCTGTATGGCCTCTGCCTGAACCGTAATGTCTCCAAAAGAATCATCGTTCTTAATCGCGGTCGGGATGGTCACCTCTTTAAAGATCGGTGTCGTATCCTTGCCGGATTCCAGAACCTTATCATACTTCAGAACAAAACTTACGTCCTTCTCTTGGGTGGTGACCTTTACAACGCTCCATCCCTCGCCAAACGCATCCACAATTAACAGCAGGGAATCGCTGTCTGTCGCGCTGCTGCCCGGGAAATATGCCGGACACTCCACCATCCAGTTCTGAACGGTAACAGTGGCACGAATATACGCATCATTTGCCCCTACGTTATGAACTGTCGGGTCCTTGGTCACGGTCATGCCCGGATATACTTCGTACTCATTCTCCGTAACACGCTTGTTCGGATTGTTCACATCTGCCTCGTCCAGCTCAATGTCCACATTTCCAATGGTAAATGTATTTTTGGCGGTCTTCACATCTGTAAAGTATGCAAGAGAAGTTCCCACAACAGCGATTGCCATCAGCATCACACACAGGCAGAGCGCCATAATCTTCTTTTTCATATTTTTCCCTCCTTACAAATCTCTTCCGCACTATCAGCCGATATTATCCCAGGCCTGCGCCGGAGTAAAGATATCCGTGTTATTTTTATACAGCTGAGACGCATAGGCCGTAACGGTCAGGGTCGGATATGTCTTCTCTGTTAAACCATCCATCATTTCCTTCGTTACGTTCTCCTTGACGGTGACTTCCCCGCCGCCAGCGCCCGCCAGTACGGGAAATTCCTTGCCAATATCCGCTGTCCGAATCTCTCGGTAGTAAATACTCTTCCGTCCCTCTGTCTTCAACAGGGTCCATTCTCCTTCTGATGTATCCACCGTGTAGGATAGATAATCATCAAAATTCTCGGACTTCTCCAATTCAACGAACAGATAACATTCCACGCTGCCCGCCAGGACCTTTGCCGTAGGATCTTTGGCAATTTTACAACCGGGAACCATCTTATAATCTGTCGTCGTCTCTGTGAGATCTACCTGCACATTGCTGCCCTTGAATGTATTCACTACTGGCTTTGACTGCACGGTCAGATATGCCAGTGTGCCCAACACGGATGCTGCAACCAACAGTGCTGCACAGAGAGTCAAGAGCAAAGCCTTGCTTTTTGTCTTCATCGTGAAAACCTCCTTAAGCAATAATAATCTATAGGGAGCCGTATGGCTTTACCCTTGTTGTGATGTACCGCTACCCTTGCCTCCATGTAAGAGGTCCGGCAGCAGCACCAGCAGCAGGAGAACTGCCCCAACTGCAATCGCAATGTAGATTCCGGGCGGATGCTGGATGAAATCCGCGACATAGCCCAGATACGGGATCGAAAAGACGGGAACACCAATCACATTTTTATAATGCACCAGACTGCCGTCCTCCACTTCATTGGCATCTCCCTTGGTGCGGAAGCGAATCACGGCCGGATCGGACTCGTCCTTGACGATCTCTACAACCCGATGTGTCGCGACCGTATCTTCCGTCAGCAGAAAGGTAATCGGTTGGCCTACCTGAATGGTATACGGATCCACCTCCTTGACATAGATCAAGGCTCCGGTATGATATGTAGGCTCCATCGAACCGGACAATACGGTAAATACCTGAAAACCAACCAATCTTACGCCAACCAGCAGGACCGCCAGCAGGACAACCACTGCTACCAGAACGCTGCTGATCCCATTCCATACTTTTCTTAGCTTTCCATTCATAAAATCGCCTCTAGCACTTCCGGCCTGACATTGGGTATTACAAAGCTGTAGATCTGCTCAAAGGCCCACTTTGCTGTCTCTTCATTGTTCTCCATCTCGCCGCCAAGTACTCTCGCCGCAAAAGAGAGCATCGTATCAAAGATCTGATGGATCAGCATATCCACATTGGTCTCCGGCTTAAATGTCGGCCTCGTACTGTCAATCAGATCATGAAAGAACTTCAGATGCGTGGCGTATGCATGTGTCCGGCACTGGGCAGAATAATAATACCGAAGATAAAAGCAGCAGTCATCTTCTTTTTCCAGCATATATCTCCAGCTGCCTATCCATAGCTGATACGCCCGGTCCCTCCAGGATGTCCCCTTTGTTTTCATGACCCGCAGCGCTTCATGCAGATATTGTGCAAAATTCTTATCCTCCAGATAGAACGCCTCGCTCAGAAGCTCGTCCTTATTGGAGAAACACTGATAGATGTAGGCTTCATTGAGTTTGGCCTCTGCGGCAATCGCTTTGGTCGTTGCCTTCCCCAGACCTTCTCTGGCGACAACGCGCACAACACTCCTTATAAAAACCTGCTTCATGTTGTTCGGCTCCATACAAATACTCCCTCTGATTAAAATAAGTGATTACTTATGAGAAGCCTGAAAAAAGCAAATCGCCAAAAAACTGGATTATGGGATTTGCCAAGGCTCTGCAGCTTCTTATACAACACCATTCTGCAGTGACCTTCCTCTGCATACATGGAGTATAGCATATCTGCTATTCGAAATCAATAGTTTTCGAATAAATTATGATATATTTTTTAATACGGTGACAAATCCGGCATGTTAAAATCAATCCGTTCCGTCATTATCGCCATGTACTCCGTCCGCCGGAGTACATGCTTTTTATTCTCCGCTTCAAGCCAGAACAGGCCCTTGCTGCTATCCAGCAGCAAAGGCCTGTTCTGTTCCTTACATATTCTTATTCGGAATCCTGACTGTCTTCCTCAGGTTCTTCCGGACTCAAAGCCTTTCCGATCTTCTTCCATTCCTGTTCGCGCTGTTCCCGCTCTTCCTGTTCCGCGGCCAATTCCGCATCCACCTTCTTCTCGGCTTCCGCCTCTTCTTTTGCTTTGCGTTTTTTCAGGCACATGCTAATCCAGACAATTGCCGCAATCAGCATAATTACTGAGATAAACTGTGAAGTGGATAGGAATCCAACACTTCCTCTGGGGTCATCGCGGAAGAACTCAATAATGAATCTCCCGACCGCATAGAGTGCCGTATACCATCCCGCTGCCAGTCCCTCCTGTCGTTCCTTGCCCTTACGGGTATACCACAGCAAAAAGGCCGCTATCGCAAAATCACCGATGCTGGAAAAGAGCTGGGTCGGTATCAAGGAAACTCCGGCCGGCGCAAGACCATCCGCCGGGAAGATTACGCCAAACCACGCGTCCGTCGGCCGTCCGTAACAGCATCCCGCCAAAAAGCATCCGATTCTGCCCAATCCCTGTGCCAATGGAATGGACGGAATCGCCGTATCCAAATACTTCAAAAAGGGCAGCTTCTTGACCCGAGCATAAATATACGGCGCCAGAATTCCGGTGATGATTCCGCCGTATACCACAAAACCATTGGTAATATCCAGCAGCAGCGACGGATCCTGAAGGATTGCCGGTAATTCGACGATATAGTACATCAGTTTGGCGCCGATCACACCTACCACAATCCCCAGAAATCCCATATTGAACATCTGATCCTTATCCAATCCGCGATCCGGGCAGCGCCGCATTGCCAGCCATACCGCCGCGATGATCCCAACCGCGATCATCAGTCCGTAGCTGTACACATTCAACGGACCAATCGAAAACAACTTCATATGCATGATATCTCTCCTCCTGTACGTTGTCTCAGCGCTTCATAGATCAATATTCCGGCCGCAACCGAAGCATTCAGGGACTCTGCCCGGCCCGGCTGCGGGATCCGGATCCGCTCATCCGCCATGGACGCGGCCTCCGGTGTCAATCCTTTTCCTTCATTTCCTATCATAATGGCGCAGCCCCCGGTATAATCCGCCTCAAAATGCGGCCGGCTGCCCTGCAGGTGCGCCGCCAACAGATGGATTCCCTGCGCTTGAAGTTCTCTCAACCCTTCAGCAAAATCTGCCGCCTGCACTATCGGCAAATGGAAAATGGATCCCATGGAAGCACGTACCGTTTTGGGACTGTAAAAATCCACCGTTCCCTTGGAGCAAAGAATCCCATCCGCTCCGGCAGCATCCGCCGTCCGCAGAATTGTCCCTGCATTGCCAGGATCCTGCAAATCCTCCAATACCACCAGAAACGGATTCTCCTTCTGAGTGAGTGTGCTCAGATCAAACTGCCGCATCCGGACTGCCGCCAACACTCCCTGCGGATGCTGTGTATCTGATACCGCCGCAAAAACTTCCTCCGGCAGGATCCGTACCTTAGCGTCGGGGCATTCCGCAATCAGCGCTTCCTTCTCCGCATTCTGTTCATAGAACTTCTCACTGAATATCAAGAACTCCGTCTGCCATGGCGGGCATATTTCACCGCACAGGCGCATTCCTTCTACCAGAAACAGGCCATTTTCATATCTGCCCTTTTTGCTGTGCAGGCTTTTTAACAGCTTAACTACGGGATTTTGCATACTGGATATATACTCTGCCATCTCAATCCACCAACTGATCTACGATATCTTTTTTCGCGATTACAACCATCTGATCTCCGGCGCTCACCAGATATTCCGCCCCCGGAGATACGACAAATTCTCCGCCGCTCTTATGTACCGCCATGACATTGATCCCCAGGCGGGCCCGGAGATTGAGCTGAACCAGCGTATTTCCCTGCCACTCCTTAGGCGCCGCGATCTCGTAGATACCGTATTCTTCAGACAGCTCTATATAGTCCAGAATATTGCCGTTGACCAGGCCATGTCCTACACGTACCGCCATATCCTTCTCCGGGAGAATCACCCGATTGGCTCCGATCCTTTTCAACACCTTGGCATGCAGCTCGTTCTGGGCCTTGGCAATGATATGCTTCGCGCCCAGATCCTTCAGATGCATAATCGTGATGATACTGGTCTCCATGTTTTCGCCAATCGCGACAATGACTCCGTCAAACTCTGCCATTCCCATGGACCGCAGCGCCGACAGATCCGTCACATCCGCCTGAACCGCATGGGTCACCTCATCGGCAATCTCCTCGACCTTTTCCTCCCGCGAATCTACCGCCAGCACCTGAGCGCCGTACTCCTCCAATGTTCTGGCAATATTACTGCCGAACCGTCCCAACCCCAGGACTGCGAAACTCTTGGCCTCTTTCTTCATCCGATCATAACCTCCTCCTCCGGACAGCGTATATTGGTCCGGGATTCCTCCTGCCGAATCTTTAACGCCATCATAATAGTCAATGGACCTAAACGCCCGATATACATCAATACGATCAACAGGATCTGACTGATGGGCGTAAGCCCCGGAGTGATCCCGACGCTGAGTCCTGTCGTCCCGATCGCCGACGCGACTTCAAACAGGACATCCACAAAAGGCAGCCCTTCTATCCCTCCAATCACCATCGTAAACAGGATCCCCAGCAAAAAGGCACAGATTCCAAGGGAAAATGCCCGACGCACCGCTGACGGCACAATCCTTCGGCCAAATACCTCGACATCGCCATGCCCCCGGATATAAGAACCGATCGTCAGAAGCATTACCGCCACCGTCACTGTCTTGATTCCACCGGCAGTACCGCCGGAGGACCCGCCGATAAACATCAGGATACTGGTCAGCACCTTGGAATTATCCGTCAGACCTCCCTGCGCGATTCCCGCAAATCCTGCCGTACGGGTTGTCACTGACTGAAAAAAAGCGGCCTGAAATCGTTCCGCGATCGGCATGCTCCCTAAGGTCTCCGGATTCTTCCACTCCATTATGATAAATCCCAGCCACCCCAGGATGATCAGCCCTGCTGTCATTGTCAGCACCAACTTAGAATACAGCGAACAATGCCGCCACACCCGCCGGACATAACAATACCGTCTAAGACCTCTTGACGGCTTATAAGCTTCTTTCAGGGCCTTGCACACATCCAGCCATACGACATACCCCAGCCCTCCCAGCACAATCAGCAGAATGATCACCGTGTTTACATAGGCATCACCCGCATATGGGATTAGACTGTCCGGCCCCAAAATATCCAGACCCGCATTACAAAAGGCGCTGATCGAATGAAAGATTCCATAATAAATTCCTCTTGCCAATCCATATTCCGGGCAGAAACGCATTGCCAGAAGCAATGCTCCCACTCCCTGCACGAAAATGGTTCCAAAAAAGACCTGCCGAACCAGCTGTGTCACTCCTCCGGGCGTATTCTGACTCAACGCCTCCTGGATCAGAAGCTTTCTCTTCAGCGTGACCCTGCGTCCCGCTACCAGAATGGCCATGGTCGCAAAGGTCATAAACCCCAGGCCTCCCAGTTCTACAAGGAGCAGAATGATCCACTGTCCCGCTGCAGACCAATGACTGTAGGTCGGCACGGTAACCAGCCCTGTTACGCACACAGATGTCGTCGCCGTAAACAGCGCGGTAAGCGGATCCGTCCACTGTCCCGCCGCACTTGCCGCAGGCAGCATCAACAACATCGTACCTATTATAATAATGATCGCGAAGCCCAGCGTCAAAACCTGCGCAGGCATCATGGTCCGTTGTCTTTTATTCAACATTCCAGCTCTCCTTTTGGGATTCGCCATAAGGCTGGTCTTATTATAACAAATCCATGTGTATTTATCAAGTAAAAAACGCCGGTCAATAGATGACCGGCGTCTCTCATACTCTGTATTAATCTACGGTGTACGGCATCAAAGCCAGATGGCGGGCACGCTTTACAGCGATCGTCAGCACACGCTGATGCTTAGCACAGTTGCCGTTGATACGACGAGGCAGAATCTTGCCCCGCTCAGATACATATCTTCTAAGCTTTGCTACATCCTTATAGCTCAGCGTCTCGCCATTCTCGGCGCAGAAGCTGCAAACACGCTTTTTGCGGCGCATGGTGGGTCTCTTCTTCTGAGGAACTGCCATGACAAAAACCTCCTATTCTTAATCGGAGCGGCCTGCCTTAAAACGGCAGATCCGCGTCACCTTCTAATGTTGCATCTACAGGCGTAAAGCCTTCCGGGCCACCCGCACCGGTCTGAGAATCCATCGGAGCCGCCCCATAAGAAGGCTGCTGATACGGATTGCCCTGCGGTGCGAAGCCATTATTCTGCGGAGCAAAATTGTTGTTCTGCGGGGCTACCGACTGGTAATTCTGATAGCCGCCGGACGACTGCGCATGGCTTCCGCCCTGGCTGCGTCCCTCAAAAGATGCCTTGCTCTCTGCAAAATACTGGTCCGTTACAATAATGTCCGTTACATAGCGCTTAACACCGTTCTGTTCGTAGCTGCTGTTTCTCAACTCGCCACACACCGCAACCATCATGCCTTTACGGAAATACTTTCCCGCAAACTCACCACGCTGCGCAAATGCAATAACATTGAAGAAATCAGCATCCGGCTCGCCCTCTCTCTTATAAGAGCGGTTCACTGCCAGAGTATAACGGCATACGGCCTGTCCGGACTGAGAATAACGCACTTCCGGATCACGGGTCAAACGACCCATCAAAATCACTTTATTCATTGAAAAACCTCCCCGGCTTCAATGCTGCTCACTCTTCTTCTCTTACGATCAGATAGCGAAGCACGTTCTCCATGATACGCAGGTCCTTCTCCAGCTCAACGCTCATTGTCGGCTCTGCATCTACCTTTACGAAGTAATAGTAACCCTCGGACTGCTTAGCGATCTCGTAAGCAAGACGGCGCTTGCCCCAATCTTCGACTTCCGTAACATTACCACCACGACGTGCGATGTAAGCCTTAACCTGCTCTACAACTGCAGCACGCTCCTCATCTGTAATCTGAGCGGATACTACAACTGCAACCTCGTACTTGTTCATCGTCTACACCTCCTTTTGGACTTTGGCCCTTGCACTGGCAAGAGCAAGGATAATCGTTCAGTTTTTTATTATACTATATCTTTGAGTGAATAGCAAGGATTATTTTAAAATTCTAGAGAAATTTTGCCGGCGCATCTCCCAGATGTCTCCAGTATACCATACTCTCCATCCAATCGCAATAGTTTTTTTGAAATTATTGAATTTTTCTGAATTCTTCAATCGTCTGGCGCAGTACATCTTCTTTTACAGGTATACCGTACTCTCCATTCTGTTGTACCGGTTGTCCGGGACCTGCCAAAAGGACAAACTCTATCTGGCCGTTTCTTGCTTTTTTATCATGCTTCATGACCTCAATCAGCGTATCCGTCGAAATTCCTTCCGGAATCCGGCATCCCTGGTGATATTCCCTGAGGATCCGAATCTGCTCTCCGGCCCAATCCTCATCGCACAATCCCAGCTTGTGCGCGAGATATGCCGCGTACGCGATACCGACCGCCACACACTCTCCATGGATCATCTGAAAATTACTGCTCATCTCCACCGCGTGCCCCAGTGTATGTCCATAGTTCAGAATCTTACGAAGATTATTCTCCTTCTGATCCTGACTGACCACATCATTTTTGACGGCGCTGTTCTGATACAGCAGCTCCTCCATCACCACCGGATACTCCGCTCCGCCTCTGGAAACAATTGTCTCCTTATGCTCCGCAAGATACTCCTGCAGCGACGGCCGCTGAATAAACCCGTGCTTAATCAGCTCCACCAGTCCTGCATAATAATTGCGCTCGTCCAGCGTACTTAAAAGGTTCATATCCATGTATACAGCTTCCGGACTATGAAAGGCTCCGATCAAATTCTTGCCGTAGGGTACATCCACCGCTGTCTTGCTGCCAATCGCGGAATCTGCCATCGCCAGCGTCGTAGTCGGCACCTGAATCACCGGAACTCCCCGCATATACGTCGCCGCCACAAAACCCGCAAGGTCTCCGACAACTCCGCCGCCAAGAGCAATCACTGCCGAATCCCGGCCCAATCCCGCCTCCAGCATCGCGTCCTCCAGGCGTTCCTTCTCCTGTCGGTTCTTGCTGGACTCTCCCGCCGGAAACACAAAAAGCTGCGCCTTCAATCCAGCATGCTCCAGAGCCCCCATAAGCGTGTCCCCGTGCAGCCGTCCAACCTGGCTGTCCGTAATAACGGCATACCGTTTGCCCAAGGGCCTCTCCCGCAGATCCGAGGCAAGCTCTGTCAGAATTCCTGTCCCGATCCGCACCTCATAGCTCAACGGCTTTACCCGCACATCCACATGAATCTTTTTCATTTACTTCCACCCTCCTCGTGCTACTAGCATTGGCATAATATATATTACCGCAATCATTCCCACAAGCCACAGATAGGGCAAAACGCCTGCAATCTTATAGCCTCTGCCTTTATACGCCGCGACGCGCTTTCGTTTCCAGAGCAGAAGCCCGGCCGCTCCCAGTCCCAAAACACCAATTCCGAGCCCCAGGCGCAATCCCGGCGTATGGTATATCAGTTCCACCCTGTTTTCTCCGCTCACCAGCGTTACCGACATGAATCCGCCCAGAGCTTCATTCACCTGCGCTTTTTTTCCATTGATCCGCACTTCATACCCTTTATGGTATGCCAACGGAATCAGCATGGTCTGTCCTGCCCTTCCATTCTGTACATAGGCGCGAACCGTACTCCCCAGAATCTCCAATTCCGTCCCTCTAGCTTCCTTTTCCAGGTTCTGCATCGTTTCTTCTGAGAGTCCCGCCACGCCAAAAGATGCCGGACTGATATTTTTACTGATCCCGATCTCTATCTTGACCTCTTCGTCTTCAAAGGTTCCCAGCTCCAGGATGCCGTTGATCTTTTTAGCCGGGTAATCCGACTCAAGCAGCCGGTTATTCACCATGACCGTACAAGCCCCATTCTCCGCCTCGGACAGCCTTGTCGTATACCGCCCGCCAAAGCAGTCGAAATACAGTGTCTGCCGTCCTTCTACACGAATATAATAGGTAATCATCCCGATCTTCTCACCCTCTGCCAGGGTGATTTTTCCATTCTCATAGGTCAGATTCTTCCATTCTGCCGGATCGTAACGGACAAACAAATTCTCCTGCGTCCCTAACAGGCTCTGATACAGACGGTTCTGCGCTTCAAAGCGATCTCCCGTCCCCATCTGCGCCACCGCGGGCCAGCTGACATCGCTGATCAGCGCGGACGGCAGCCGATAAGGATTCAGAATGAGAGCATATCTCGCATTCTGATACACGACCGTATCCCCTGCCGCGACTTCCTGTATCCGCTTAACTGTATATAGATTGGACAGGAGCGCATCCGTAAACTGAGTTCCGCCCTGAGAATCCGCCTCCATCCAATAGGCGGAATAGCCCAACTTCTTCATAGCAAACAGATAATCTTCTCCTGTAAGCGACGTATAGTGCGACAGCGTTGGCAGTCCGGCCGCGCCCATCCAGTTGGCCTCCACCTCCCTACGCTGCGTCTTGACCCGGTAAAATCCCTGCTCCTGCAGATGCTGCCCCAGATCCAGAATATCATTGTATCCGCTCTGATCCGCCGCCGGATACCCCATGTACACACCGCCGTTGAAAACGCTCTCAACCAACAGCACGCCCAACAGCGCCGCAGCCAGCGCCCCTTTATGCAGCCAGCCCAAGCGTCCCAGAGCCAACACGATCAGGTATACCGCACTCACAGCCGCCGCAGCGTAGGCCAGTGCGCGGAAGGATTCCGCATCTCCCCATAGTCCCGTGGTATACGCATTCATGGTCTCTTTTTCTTCCTGCATATAGGGCAGCAAAAAAGCGGCCAACAATGCCACACAGGCCACGCAGATGACAGATGCCGCCATCATGCGGACGCCCGACCGTGCCGCGTCCTGTACCGATTCCGGCGCGGGCTGGGCCGACTTACTCCGAAGAATCTCCGACAACGCGCAGGCCGCAGTCATCAGCATCAAAAAAGATGTGATATACCCGTACCTGGCCGGGAAGCACTGATAGCTGCCCGTATGCCAGATCTTGTTGATCGGTTCCAGACAAAGCGGCAGGATCATCAGAATCGTCATAATCAGAATCCATACCAATCCCGGCCGTTTTTTCATCCGGTGATACGGGAAAAAGAGCAGGGACGGCACAAAGATCCCCGTACAAAACAGAAGCGGTATCGTAGTCACCAAGGATGGCAGCAGGGGACTTCTCTTCAAATTCTGCATCAGATTTGACCCTCTGGCGGACTCCAGATAGGCTCCCAGACAGGGCAGCCAGATACAAGCGGTAAGACAAGCCGCCACAGCACTGGACAGAATAAAGAGCAGCGCCCCGCGGCGTCTCTCCGCGCGGCTGCAGCACATACACAGATACAGTCCCGATCCAATCAGCAGAAACAGGACCACCATATAACTCATATAATAATTGACAAACAGCTCCGCACACAGAACACCGATATAGAGTCCCGGTTTTGCCTCGCGCAGCAATCTGTCCAGCCCCATCAGGAGCACCGGGAACAAATACGCCGTATCCAGCCAGATCACATTCTGGTAGAACATCATATTAAATCCGCAGAACGCATACATCAGCGCCAGCGCGGAGACCAGCCCCATCCCCAGCTCCGGGAACTTCCTCCGAAAGAACCAATATGCTGAAGCCGCGCAAAGCATCAGCTTCATGACAACCAGAATATTAAAAAAGCCGAACATCCCCTCATCCGGCACAAAAACTGTCAGCATATGCAGCGGGCTTGCTACAAAGAAGAACAGCACGCCCCACATATCCATACCACCGGCATTCTGCAGATTTAAGAATACGGACTGTTCCCCACACAGCATATCCTTCAGATCCAGCAGCAACGGCACGACTTGCTGTCTTGCGTCGCACCAGGCCAA
This sequence comes from Alloprevotella sp., assembly GCA_963627615.1. Lineage (GTDB taxonomy): Bacteria > Bacillota > Clostridia > Lachnospirales > Bianqueaceae > Faecimorpha. Next base: position 25,252 of record CAVGBV010000002.1, on the reverse strand, counting down.
CGTCAGCTTTCCATACGGAAACAGCTGAAACAGCAAATAAACAATAGAACTAAGGATACCGGTCAAAATGACCGGTATCAGAATTTCCCTCTTTTTCATTGACAGATCCTTATTAATATGTACTTATGTGCAGGTTGGCATTCCAGATATCCATTGACGGCTTCCGCTTCATTGCCAGAGCCTCGTCGATGTCCAGATCCACATACTGTCCCTTCTGCACGCCGATAATCCGATTGGTCTCTCCGCGGTACAACGCCTCTACCGCCAGATATCCCATCATGGAAGCATGCTTGATATCCAGCGCCGTCGGACGTCCGCCGCGCTGTACATGGCCCAGAATCGTTGCCCGGGACTCAATGCCTGTTACCTCATGAATCCGCTGCGCCAATTCCTCGGCATGTCCTACGCCCTCCGCAACGATGATAATGTTATGCTTCTTGCCGCGGGCACGGTTCTCCATAATCACGCGGATCAGATGGTCAAAACTCTGAGACTCCGCGTCCTCCGGAATCATGATCGCGTCCGCTCCCGTAGAGATTCCTGTCCACAGAGCCAATTCTCCGCAGTTACGGCCCATAACCTCAACAACGCTGCAGCGCTCATGGGATGTGGAAGTATCCCGCAGTCTCGCGACCGCTTCTACCGCGATATTCGTCGCTGTATCAAATCCTATCGTATACTCGGAACAGGCGATATCCAGATCGATCGTACCGGGAACACCTACCACGCTGATGCCTCTCTGGGACAGCTTCTGCGCTCCGCGGAAAGAACCGTCTCCGCCAATGATCACCAATCCATCGATTCCGAAAATACGGCACATCTCCGCCGCGCGGTCCTGATACTCCGCCTCCAGGAACTCCGGACACCGTGCGGTATATAAAATCGTACCGCCACGATGAATAATATCCGCGACACTGTTGGCATGCATATCCAGCACGTCGCCCTTCAGCAATCCGGCATACCCCTTACGGATTCCCATAACACGGCATCCCCTGTTCAGGGCGCTTCTGACTACCGCACGAATACACGCGTTCATTCCCGGTGCATCTCCTCCGCTGGTCAACACTCCAACCGTTCTGAGACTGCCCTCCATGACTAATCATCCTTTCTATATAACGGCACATTCCTATTCAGATTTCAAGGGACGCATGAATCGCAAATCCCTCCGATTTTATTGTACACGATGAAAGATCAAATTTCAAGTCCTTTTTTATGAAAACTCGCGGCCTTCAGCGCCAGACGACGGATCCGGCTCCCAACAGCGTCTCCAGCTTATTATACAATTCTGAGCTCTTAGAGATCCTGTATGCCGCCGGAGCTTTTAAGCGCTGCTTCTCCGCTGTCAGATACAGATACAGATCGTACGGTCCCGGATACTGCCGGAAAAGATTCAGCAGCTCCTGCTGCTTGCTCTCCCAATCCGCCTGTCCTGCCAGCCGCAGCCACAGCACTTTGGTATTCTCCTTCTGCGCCGCCTCTGCCGCAGCCATCGCCGCCGGAGCCACCTGCGTTCCGCGTCCCTCATACCGTCTGCGGTACACCTGCTGTTCACTGCCCAACGCCGCAGCCTGCCCAAAGGGCGCTACCGCCTGGGCAACCATCTTGGCGTTCTCATCATCGCCTACGCTCACTCGCCCCCGCACAAACACTCTGGCATCTGTCGCGAGATACTGCCTCGCTTCTTCATAGACATTCGGAAAGAGCAGCACCTCTACACTGCCGTAGAGATCCTCCAGTGTGACAAACGCCATCATCTTATTACTCTTGGTGATCTTGGTCTGCAGATTCATGATGACGCCGCCGATCGTCGCGGTTTCACCATCTATCACTCCGCATCGTTCCTCTTCTTCATCCCATCGGAAATCCCCCGCGTTGCGGCTGATCACCCTGCGCCACTCTTCTTCGTACTCCTGCAGCGGATGTCCTGTCAGATAGATTCCCAGAACCTCTTTCTCCAGCGCCAGCTTCTGTTCCTGCGGATATTCCGCTAATCCCTGCAGCCGGTCCGCTACGTCCTTTTCTCCTTCTTCATCTCCCATACCAAACAGATCCATCTGTCCAGAAAGCTGATTTTTGTACCATTGCGCAGCCGCCGCGATCGCCGTGCCGCTCTGCTCAAGATACTCCCGCCGGCTCCCGCCGAAAGAATCAAAGGCTCCCGCCTTGATCAGATTCTCCAGCACTTTCCGGTTCATATCCGCTCCCTGCATTCTACGGCAAAAGTCCGTCATACTCCGGAACGGCCCCGCTTTTTCCCGTTCTGCTACAATCCTGTCAACTATGGACTGGCCGACACCTTTAATCGACGACAATCCATACCGGATCCGATGATCCGCTGACACGGAAAATCCGGTATATCCTTCATTGATATCCGGAGAAGTCAACTCGATATTCATCGCCTTGAGACTCTGGATGTATTCCGCGACTTTTCCCGGATGATCGATGACAGATGTCAGCAGCGCCGCCATAAATTCCACCGGATAATGCACCTTGAGCCAGGCGGTCTGATATGCCACCACGGCATAGCAAGCCGCGTGGGCCTTATTAAAGGCATACTTGGCAAAATCAGTCATCTCGTCAAAGATCTTCTCCGCCTGCTCCGCGCTGACGCCCCTTTTGACGCATCCCGGAACGCCTTCTTCTTCATTGCCATAGACGAAAAACTGCCGCTCTCTGGCCATCACGTCCGCTTTTTTCTTGGACATTGCCTTACGTACCAGGTCCGCACGTCCCATGGTATAGCCTGCCAAGTCCCGAACGATCTGCATGACCTGCTCCTGATAGACAATGCAGCCGTAGGTGGCGCTCAGGATCGGTTCCAGCTGCGGCGCCGTATACTTCACCGCTTCCGGATGTTTTTTCCCTTCTACATATTTCGGGATAAAGTCCATCGGCCCCGGGCGATAGAGGGAGATTCCGGCGATGATGTCCTCAATCCCCTCCGGGCGCAGCTCCTTCATAAAAGAAGTCATGCCGCCGCTCTCCAGCTGAAAGATTCCCACGGTTTTGCCCGCGCCGATCGTCTGGTATACTTCCGGATCATTCATAGGGATCTCGTCCGTCTTGATCTTTTTCCCATACTGCTTTTCCACCAGATCCAACGCGTCCTGAATCACAGTCAGTGTCCGCAGTCCCAGAAAGTCCATCTTCAGAAGACCCAGCTCCTCGATAGTCGTCATCGTGAACTGCGTCACCGGTGCTCCGTCATTGGTCGCCAGCGGTACATAATCCATGACCGGGCGCTTGGAGATCACGACGCCGGCCGCATGGGTCGAAGCATGACGCGGCAGTCCTTCCAGACGCAGCGACATATCAATCAGCTTCTTGATCCGCTCATCGCTCTTATAGAGTCCCGCCAATTCCGGATTGACTTCCAGCGCTTTATCAATTGTCATTCCCAGGTCCCGCGGAATCATCTTGGCAATCTTATCCACCTCGCCGTAAGGCATGTCCAGCGCCCGTCCTACATCCCGAATCACGAGCCGCGCCGCCATGGTACCAAACGTGATGATCTGACTTACCCGGTCCGCTCCGTACTTTCTGGTCACATACTCGATCACTTCCTGCCGCCTGCGGTAGCAGAAATCCACGTCGATATCCGGCATACTGACTCGTTCCGGATTCAGGAAACGCTCAAAAATCAGACTGTACTGTGTCGGCTCAATATCCGTAATCCGCAGACAATACGCCACCACACTGCCCGCAGCCGATCCGCGGCCCGGTCCTACCATGATCCCCTGGGATTTGGCATAGTTGATAAAATCCCATACAATCAGGAAATAATCCACATATCCCATCTTCTCGATGACGCCCAGCTCATATTCCAGCCGTTCTCTCAGTTCCGGCGTCTCCTGCGCATAACGCTCCGAAAGTCCTTTTTCACAGAGCATCCGCAGATACCCGCGGGCATCATACCCCTGCGGCACATCATAAGCAGGGAGCTTCAGCTCATGAAATTTAAATTCCACCTGGCAGCGCCTGGCAATCTCCTCGGTGTTGGCAATCGCCTGCGGCGCATAGGGAAAAAGCTCCGCCATCTCTTCCGGAGATTTCAGGTAGAACTGTCCGCCCTCATAGCGCATTCGGTCCTGATCATCCACCTTTTTCCCAGTCTGAATGCACAGCAAAATATCATGAGCCGCCGCATCTTCTTTGTATGTATAATGTACGTCGTTGGTCGCCACCAGCGGCAAACCGGTCTCCCGGCTCATCCGCAGCAGCTGCTGATTGACCTGTGCCTGCTCCGGAATCCCATGATCCTGGAGCTCCAGATAGAAATTGCCCTCTCCCATGATTTCGGCATATTCCAGTGCGACCTCCTTGGCCTTTTCATAGCCCGAGCCGATCAAGGCACGCGGAACAGCCCCGGCCAAACAGGCGCTCAGGGCAATAATTCCTTCATGATTCTCCCGCAAAAGATCCAGATCAATCCTGGGTTTATAGTAAAAGCCTTCTATAAAGCCCAGGGAAACCATCTTGATCAGATTTTCATAGCCCTGCTGAGTCTCTGCCAGAAGCACCAGATGATAATACTCTGCATCCGAGCGGCCTTCCTTCTGAAAACGGCTCCGCTCCGCCACATAGACCTCACAGCCGATTACAGGGTGTACGCCTTGCGCCTTACACTCCTTATAGAAATCAATCACGCCATACATCGCTCCATGATCCGTGATGGCCAGATTCTCCATTCCCAGCGCTTTCGCCTGCTTTACGATTTCCGTGATCTTGGATGATCCGTCCAAAAGGCTGTATTCCGTATGTACATGCAAGTGAGTAAATCCCATGGCGCCTCCTCCTCTTTATGTAGAACAAAAAACGGGGAATCCCCCGTCTTTTATCTGCCCGACTGTGTTAAAATCCACTGGCTCAAATCCGCAATCACCTCATCCGCGACATGCAGCGGACGGGCATATTGTTTGGTTACATCGCCGTATAATCCTTCCGGCTGCATCATCATATGATTGAGGCCGTCATAAAGCTTCATGACAACATTGGATTTGCCCGCCAGCTTTTCCTGCCAGCCGGTATAATCCACATCCGCTTCAATCTGATAGTCCGCGCCGCCTTGCAGGATCATTACCGGCTTATCCGTATCCGCAACCATCTGCGGATAATCATATGCGTTCAGATCCTTCCAGAAGTAGGCGTACTGATTCAGCATGACCGTTGTCATCTTATCGTCCTCCAAAGTATCCACCTTACGGATGGACTCGATCTCGGACTTCAGCATGGGCTCCAGATATTTCGCTGTTTCCGCCTCCATGCCGTTCATGCCGTACCGTATGGTCTGATCATACGCGGCCTCCGACCACTCTCTGGAGGGTACCGCGATCATCGCGTATCCGGCATAATCTGCCTGCAAGTCGATTCTGGGCGCTACATATCCGCCCAGATCATGTCCGATCATGTAGACCTGCTCCGGATCCACACAGGACTGCTTCCGCAGCACCTCTGTCGCCAGAACCGCGTCATCGATGGTCTGAAAATCAATAGTCAGCGTATCCAGGTCTGTAATGCTGTATCCCTCCGGATAGGTATACGCCCGCTTATCATATCTCAACACGGCGATTCCCTGCTGCGCCAGGCCATTGGCCAGATCACGGAACATCTTGGTCGCGAGCGCCGTCTCATCCCGGTCATTGGCTCCGACTCCATGCACCAATACTACCGCCGGAAGATTTGTGCCGCCCTTAGGATAGGTCAGCGTCCCTTCCAGCTCATATTCGGTTCCTTCTCCGATCTTAACAGTCTTTTCCTCCAGCCCCTCCGGCAGCGTATAGGCAGCTTCCGCTGACAGCGCTGATTCATAGAAGTCCAGATAGACCAGATTGTAATCGCTGGTGAACAGCATATCCGCGGACATGGTAATATCCTCGAACTCATAGTTGACTACCGCCGCCCCGGCATAACAATAATAAAATCTGTCGATAACGGAGGTATTTTTCAGCTCTCCATGCTGCGCGAGAATCTCCTGCCACTGACTCCAGCCGTCCGTCAGATTCACTTCCGCCTCTCCCGCTTCTTTAGGAAGCTGTGCGATCAGATCCTCCAACGTGCCTTCCTTCAGGATCCGATTGATCTTGGACACCGCGGAATCTACCTCGGACTCGGTACTGCTCTCCATCGCAATCACGGCTTTTCCGCCGTTGTAGTATTTTTCCGTACAGCCCGCCATGCCAAGCAGCAGGCACGCAGCCAGCAGGAGCGCCAGGCCCCGCCGCAGATATCTCTTCATCGCTTTCACCCTTTCCCGGTCCGGTTATTCCTCCTGACCGGTTGCTTTCTTGCTCTTCCACATCAGATAGGCATTCATAAACGGTGTCAGATCTCCATCCATAACACCTTGAATATTTGCCGTCTCTTCTCCTGTCCGAAGGTCCTTGACCATACTGTAGGGATGGAATACATAAGACCGAATCTGGCTGCCCCAGGCAATATCCTTGACCTCGCCCCGGATATCCGCCATCTTCTCCATCTGCTTTTCCTGCTCTACTTCGTACAGCTTGGCCTTCAGCATCTGCATCGCCTTGTCCTTGTTCTGGAACTGCGAACGCTCATTCTGACACTGTACCACGATTCCGGTCGGCAGATGCGTAATACGGATCGCCGAACTGGTCTTGTTAACCTTCTGTCCGCCCGCGCCGCTGGAACGATAGGTATCAATCCGCAGATCATCCGGATCGATATCGACCTGGATCGTATCATCCAGTTCCGGCATGACATCGCAGGAAGAAAAAGAAGTATGACGGCGGCCGGAAGAGTCAAAAGGTGAAATCCGCACCAGACGGTGGATTCCCTTCTCGGACTTCAGATATCCAAACGCGTTTTCTCCGTTCACCTGGAAGGTTACGGATTTGATTCCGGCTTCATCACCTTCCTGATAGTCCAGGAGTTCCAGCTTATAGCCCTGCTTCTCCGCCCATCTTGTGTACATTCTGTACAGCATCTCCGTCCAGTCGCAGGCTTCTGTTCCGCCCGCGCCCGCATGAAGCGTCACAATCGCGTTCTTACTGTCAAACTCGTCGCACAGAAGCGCCCTCAGACGATACTTCTCATAACTGTCCTTAAAGTCCTGAATCTCCTGCTCCAGCTCCTCGGCCATGGATTCGTCTTCCTCCTCCGTCGCCATCTCCAGAAGCGTGCAGGCATCTTCATAGCTCTGAATCACATGCTCATAATCCGCCAGCTTGTTCTTCAGCGCTCCCGCTTCCTGCAGAATTCTCTGACTGCGCTCCGCATCGTTCCAAAAATCCGGTTCCGATGCCATGAGGTCGTACTCTTCGATCTTATTCCTCAGCTCAGCCGGGTTAAAGGGACTCACCCAGTTCTTCAACAGCTCCCTTGTATTTTTCCAGCTCTAATTTGTACTCGTCAAATGCAAGCAAAGATCTCACCCTTTCCTGTCGTTATTTTTATAGAAACAGGGCCATCGCCCGATTTCACAGATTATACATTGCGGCCGCAGCAGTTCTTATACTTTTTCCCGCTGCCGCAGGGGCACAGATCATTGCGCCCTACTTTGGCTTCCGCACGCTTGACCGGCTTTTTCACCTTGCTGGTATCGCTTCCGCGGTTGGTCGAAATATCCTTGGAGACTTCCTTACGCTCCACTTCCTGATTCTGCGCGATATGCACATGGAACATCGCCTTGAGCGTATCCTCCTGAATATTCATCGCCAGCTCCTCAAACATATCATAAGAAGCGATCTTGTACTCATCCAGAGGATTCTTCTGCGCATATGCCTGCAGACCGATTCCCTGGCGCATCTGATCCATCAGATCGATGTGCTCCGTCCAATGCTGATCGACCACCTGCAGCATGATCACACGCTCAATCTCGCGCACACGCTCCTCCGGCGCCAGTTCCTCCTCCTTGGCCTCATACATCTTTTTGGCATCCTGAATGATTCTCTCACTCAGTTCTTCCGGCGAGATCTTATCCTTTTCCTCTTCCGGAATCGTGATCATCTGACGGAACGGAACAATCCGCCGAATCTCCTCATTCAGATGCGCCATATTCCAATCGCCGGAGAACTTGGACTCCTTGGCCATATCATTTACATAATAATGAATGATATCCTCCAGCATCTTCATCAACGTCGGGCGCAGATTCTCGCCCTCCAGCACCTGACGGCGCTGCTCATAGATAATCTCGCGCTGTTCGTTCATTACCTGATCGTATTCCAGCAGGCGCTTACGAATTCCGAAGTTGTTCTCCTCCACGCGCTTCTGGGAACGCTCGATCGCGCCGGACAGCGTCTTATCGCTGATGGGCTGGCCTTCCGGCAGCCGAAGCCTCTCCAGAATCGCCTTCATACGCTCCCCGCCGAAAATACGCATCAGATCGTCTTCCATAGAGATATAGAAACGGGATTCACCCTTATCCCCCTGACGTCCTGCACGTCCGCGGAGCTGATTATCGATACGTCTCGCCTCATGCCGTTCGGTACCGATGATCTTCAGTCCTCCCAGATCCGCCACGCCTTCTCCCAGCTTGATATCCGTACCTCGTCCTGCCATGTTGGTCGCGATCGTAACCGCGCCCTTCTGACCAGCCAACGCTACAATCTCGGCCTCTCTCTCATGGAACTTGGCATTCAGTACATTGTGCGGAATGCCGGCACGCTTCAGCATGCCGCTGACCAATTCGGAATCCTCGATAGTGATCGTGCCGACCAGCACCGGCTGGCCCTTGGCATGAGACTCCACGATCTCCTCCACCGCCGCCTGATATTTTTCTTTTTTGGTCTTAAAGACCATATCCGGATAATCCTTACGCGCCACCGGACGGTTGGTCGGGATCTCCACAACGTCCATACCGTATATATCCTGGAATTCTCCCTCTTCCGTCTTGGCCGTACCGGTCATACCTGCTTTTTTGTCATATTTATTAAAATAGTTCTGGAAGGTAATGGTCGCCAGCGTCTTGCTCTCCCGCTTTACCTCTACATCTTCCTTCGCCTCGATTGCCTGGTGCAGACCGTCCGAATAGCGGCGGCCGGGCATCAGGCGGCCCGTAAACTCATCTACGATGATGATCTGTCCGTCCTTGACCACGTAGTCCTTATCCCGCGCCATCAGATACCGCGCCTTTAAGGCTGTATTGATATGGTGCAGAATCTCCGCGTTCTCCGGATCTCCCAGATTCTCCAGCTTGAAGTACTGCTCCGCCTTGCGGATACCATCCGCTGTCAGTGTGCAGGACTTTTCCTTTTCATCTACAACAAAGTCTCCCTCTTCCTGGACCTCTTCATTCATCATCATTGCCAGCTTGCTCTGATCCCCGACAATGCGGCCCTTCTTCAGGCGGGATGCCAACAGATCCGCCTGCTTATAAAGATTGGTAGACTTACCGCTGCGGCCGGAAATAATCAGCGGAGTTCTGGCTTCATCGATCAATACGGAGTCCACCTCATCGATGATCGCGTAATGCAGACCGCGCTGTACCATCCGATTCTTGTAAACGACCATATTGTCCCGCAGATAGTCAAATCCGAATTCATTGTTGGTACCGTAAGTGATATCACACTGGTAGGCTTCCCGACGCTGGTCGTTATTCATATCATTCAGAATACAGCCCACCGTCAGGCCAAGGAAACGGTGTACCTGTCCCATCCACTGCGCGTCACGGCTGGCCAGGTAGTCGTTGACAGTGACCACATGTACGCCCTTCCCCTCCAGCGCGTTCAGATACGCCGGAAGAAGGGCTACCTGCGTCTTACCTTCACCGGTTTTCATCTCGGCGATTCGGCCCTGATGCAGGACAATACCGCCCATGAGCTGTACGCGGAAATGCTTGGTATGGAGCACTCTCCCTGTCGCTTCCCGTACTACGGCATATGCCTCCGGCAAAAGGTCATCCAATGTCTCCCCTTCAGCCAGTCTCTTTTTAAACTCGTCTGTCTTGGCCGCCAGCTCACTGTCGCTGAGCTTCTGCATGGCTTCGTCATAGCTCTCAATCTTGCGGACGATCGGTTCAATCCTCCGGATCTCCTTGGCGCTCGTATTGCCAAAGATCTTTTCAATCCATCCCATTCTTCCACCTCGTATTTATATTCAAATCTGCAAAGAATCACAAAAAACTGGCACTATGCCATCCTAGTTATTGTAACACCAATCCCCATTTCATGCAACCTCTATTTTGTAAACAAATATGCGAAATACAAGGCCCGTCCAGGCTTCTCCACACTCCGACCGCTCCGGCCGCTTCACATTTTCTTCCCTTTTCTGTAAAAAGGGCTGTGCGTATTGGATGGATTCTCCTGGACGGGCTTCTATTCAACAGATCTTATACACGAATCTCATATTTTGTTAGAAGGCATTCCCCCTTTCCTGACACTCTAATGCTGTTCGCCTGGTGTCTGCATGGGCATCACACTCCTCCCTGGGTCTCAATATTCTATATTATTATGAACCGATTGTCATTCCTCCGGCTCGATCAGTCCATAGGTGCCAGGCTCCTTCCGCTTGTACACCACGCTGATCTGCTGATTGGCCACATTACGGAACACAAAGAAATCATGTCCCAGAAGCTCCATCTGCAGGCAGGCTTCATTGACATCCATCGGCTTGGCCGGTACCCTCTTGATTCTGCGGATGACCATGGCCTCTTCCTCTTCACCGGGAACATCCTCAAAATATTTTGTATTCCATGTCCTGTCTGCTTTGGCTCTTGTCTGCAGCTTCTTTCTATAACGGACAATCTGACGTTCCAGCTTGTCCATCGCCTGATCCAACGCCGCGTATTTGTCCGCATCCCTGGCTTCGGCCCGTATCGGAGACGCGCCCTGTACCGGAATCGTAACTTCTGCCGCCACACTTCGATTCTCCACTCTGTATGTCACATAAACTTTAGTATCGGGAGAAAAGAACTTGCTCAGCCGCTCCAGCTTCTTCTCAGACATTTCCTTCAGATTCTCTGTGATCTCAATGTCGCGGCCCTTAAACTCGTACCTCATAAAAACACTCCCTTACTTCAATTCTCAAACGTCCATCAGGAACCCGGTCTTCCGTGTCCTTCCGACCGCCTGTATTTTCTCTATTCGACACGGAACATCGGAATCCTCTTTTATACGAACACAAATTTGTATGAAGTTATCCACATTTTCAAGTGGATAACTCTTTGCAAGAGGCGGACAACTCCACTTGCATTTTTAAATCCTCCACATTTTATCCCCAGTAATGTGGACAATGTGGACAACTTTGTGAATAACCCTTTTTTATAGCTTTTTTATCTTTTCTTATCCACATATACTCCACATTCTTTCCACCGTCTATATTTTCGCACTATTTCACCTTTTCCAACATATGCTTTCTCCTTCACTTTTCTAAATATATGGCATACTTTCGCGTCATTTTAACAGTTTTTTACAGCGAAAAACATAAAAAAGCGAACAACAATTCGCTGTTGTTCGCCCGTTTTATCGTTCTTAATTGTACTTTTTCTCCCGATCCGCGATTCTCTTATTCTCCGGATACTGCCGCAGCAGATGCTCAATCGCCTTCATAACCTGCGCCATCTCCCCAGTCCGCAGGACGTGACGGCTCTCCTGCATCTCCATAAATCCCCGGACCTTCTCTCCGCCGCCGACCAGCACATGAACATTCTCCTCTTTGGAGATCCCCTCAATCTTGTCCACATTGGTATGCCCGCCGAAAACCACAACCGAGTAGATTGGAATATCATGCAGCCAGAAGCCCGGGCAAAGGGCTCTGAGCGCGTCCTGCAGCGACTGAATGTCAGCTTCGTTTTTCAGAAGCGGATTGGCCATATATCGCACACGGCCCGTATAGCCCTGCACCTTCCACTCTTCATCATCCGCCCGCCCGCTGATGTTTCCTGTGATTCCGCTCACATTGATCACATAGATCCCCTTCTCACTGACCAGCAGAAGATCGATCACCGTCATTGCCTTTCTGCCCGGCAGAATCATAGACGGTATCATGTATCCCCGGTAATTTCCAAAAGGCGACCGCGGCAGCCGCTGACTGTTATAGCAAAAAGGCTGCAGTTCCTTCTGCAAAGTGACGTAGATCTCATACTGACTCTGCCCGGCCCGATCCATCTCTTCATAGTCCTTCTGGTGCTGCTGATAAAAGGGGGTACCGCGGAAATAGATCCGGTCCACCGCCCGCTGATGCGCGACCTGATAGCCATAATAGAATCCGATTCCGGCGCCCAATATAGCAAGTCCCGCCGTTATAATGCCGTACAGAGAACTCCCTCCGGATAACAGCGTCAGGATCAACGCCGCCAGGCCGGCCAACAAAAGGCCGGCCAGCAAACCAACGCCAGCAAAAATCAACCCGGTCTTGAGGTAATCCATCGCGAATGCCGGCGCTTTTTCCACCGGCTTCGCCTCTCCGATCGCCATGCTGCGCGGTTTATCCTCCTCATCCGTCGGCACACCGTAGCGCACACTGTCCGGCGTTCCTTCCCCCTTGGAGAATTCCCAGGCACTCTTGGACGCCTCTTCTCCCTCCGGTCGGCTGACCAGCTGGTCCGGCTCCTCGTCATAGCCCTTGGCCCGCGCCGCACTAATCCACCGCTTGCCCTCTTCTTCGGAAACCGGCGTACCATAACCGGTCAGATAACATTTTCCCAGCCAATACTGCGCTTCCGCGTCATCCTGAAGCGCTGCCATCTGATACATCCGGATGGCCTCCTCCGGATTCTCATCCGGATACGGCGCATGCTGCGCACTGGTATACAACAGACCCAATGCCTTCTGTGCTTTCAGGCATCCGCCCTCTGCCGCCACCTTGATCCAGAGATATCCCTGCCGCGGATCCTTGACCTCTCCGCTTCCCTTGTAATATTTCAGCGCCAACAGATACTGTGCGTTGGCGTCCCCCGCTTCCGCCCTTTGCCGCAGCTCGTCCGCCGCCATAATCATATCGAATTCCTCCTGCTCTTTATGCCCTCGTCATATTACTATTGTGATAGCGCGGATCCTGGGATACCTCCTCACCGAACCACTCCGGCTTCTGAAACTCCCGCATCCCGTCCTCACTCAAAAATTCCACCTCAGCCAGGATCAATCCCTGCTGCGTGCCCCCGAACACATCTACTTCGGCCTTCAGGCCGTTCTCTAAAGGATATATATATCGTGTTTTATCGATAAACCGTCCTGTACACTTTTCCTTCAGCCCCTCAAATTGGCGAGAAGTAATCTCCAATTCGTATTCTTCGCGGACGATCATTCCGCCGCCTTTGACCGTCAGGATATACCGCTGTTCTCTTCCGTTGTTCCAGGAGCGGATTCGAATCACCGGATCCGTACTGATATACCCCTGTTCTATATGAATCGCTTCCGCCGCCGGCATTTCCGGCAGCTTCTCTACCAGGAATTTTCGTTCGATCTCCATCTGACTCCCCTCCCTCCTATTTATTGTACCGATTCCTCCCGAAATGTCAACCGTTTTATTGACAAAAACCCAACTTTGTACTACAATCCTAATATCAACTGAAACCGCTCACGCGGAGAAAGGACTTAACTATGGACATCAAAGATACCAATTGCGCATATTGCATGGAGGACGAGAAGCTGGATCAGTTCGGCATCAAGATCTGCGAGCTTCCCACCAGTAAGCTGTACCTTTTTAAGGAGCAGAGCCATCCCGGCCGTGTTATTGTTGCTCACAAGCGCCATCTTGGCGATATGACCCTGCTCTCTGACGAGGAGCGGAACGCTTTCTTTGCTGACATCGCCCATGTTTCCCGTGCGCTGCAGGCCGCCTTCCATCCGGACAAGGTCAACTACGGCGCTTATGGCGATACCGGACATCATCTGCACTTCCACCTCGTTCCCAAATACAAAGACGAATATGAGTGGGGCGGTGTATTTGCCATGAATCCCGGTGTCAAGACCTTGAGCGACGCTGAATACGCAGAGCTGATCCAGAAGATCAAGGACAACCTGTAACTCTAAAGGGTGCTGTTTTTGCGCCCTTTTATTTTTATATCAAAGGAGGTCACACTATGTCACTACAAACAGAATTGCAGCTTCGTCATCTACCGGAGATTCTCCCGGATGATACTCCCTGGCCCGTTCGGCGCGCGGAGATTCAAAAAATACTGGAAAAGGAGATCTACGGCGCCATCCCGCCTGCGCCGGAATGCGTACACGCTCAGATTCTGGAAGAAAAAGCCGCTTACGCCGGAAAAGCTGTGCGTCAGCAAATCGCGCTGACCTTTGATACGCCCAAGGGTCCGTTTACTTTCCCATTCTATCTGGTAGTTCCCAAGTCAGAGCAGCCTGTTCCGGCCGTAGTACACATCTCGTTCTCTCCCCTTCCGGATAACGATTCCTCTCCCATGGAAGAATTGATCGACCATGGTTTTGCCATTGCCGGCTTCTTCTACCGCGATGTTGCCAACGATACGAACGATGGTTTCACTTCCGGCCTGGGTCCGCTCTACATCACGGTGCCGCGTCAGCCGGAGGATCCCGGAACCATCAGCCTGTGGTCCTTTGCCGCATCGCGTGTATTGGATTACCTGTTGACACGTCCCGAGATCTGCCATGAAAAAATCGCGGTTGCCGGACATTCCCGTCTTGGCAAAACCGCCCTGTGGGCCGGAGCCTGCGACACTCGCTTCTATGCTGTATACTCCAATAATTCCGGATGCAGCGGCGCCGCAATTACCCGCGGCAAAGTTGGTGAAAATGTACAGGTAATCAGCACCAACTTCCCCTACTGGTTCTGTCCCAATTATCAGCAGTACAAAGGCCGCGAGGACGCTATGCCCTTTGATCAGCATTTTCTTCTGGCCCTGGTTGCGCCCCGTCTCCTGTATGTCGCCAGTGCTGAGGAAGATACCTGGGCGGATCCCGCGTCAGAATTCTTAAGCGCGGTGGAAGCCGGGCGTGTCTACACGCTTCTCGGCGTCCAGCCTCTTGTGTGTGAAGACCGGCTTCCCGTCCCCCCGGACAGTTACCCGGAAGGACGCATTGGCTACCATATCCGGCGCGGCACACACTTCTTAAGCCGCTATGACTGGGATCATTTTCTGAACTTCCTGACCCGGCATGATCAATAACAGCAAAGGCTGGTCTCTCCGTTATGGATGACCAGCCTTTTTCTCTGCCGGGACAGAATTTCTCTCCCAAAATACACCATCCTGATATCCCTGAATCCTGGTATCCGTTTCTGCCGCCTCCAGGCGCTGTTCCGCCCATACGCAGTACCGAGCCTCGGACTCAATTCCAATATAATGCCGTCCCAGCTTCCTGGCTGCGACGCTGGTCGTCCCGGATCCCAAAAAAGGGTCCAGCACGACGTCCCCCTCCGACGAACTCGCCAGAAGGATCTTCGCGATCAGCTTCTCCGGCTTCTGTGTCGGATGCGCTGTATTTTCCGCCATGGACCAAAAGGGAATCGTGATATCATCCCAGAAGTTGGACGGGCAGGTATCGCGGTAACGGTTGCCATCACTCTCGGTCCAGTCCTTAGGAACTCCTTCTGTCCGGTATGGCGCCAACACCTTCCGCCGCAGCTTTACAGCGTCCAGATGGAAGGTATAACTGCTGCCTTTGGTCGCGAACCAGATATCCTCCATCCCGTTCTTCCAGTTTCTCTTGGCGCCGCGCCCTTTTTCTCTCTGCCAGGTGATTCTGTTACGCACCTGAAACATCTCGCTTAGAACCCGGCCGATAATCAGACTGCTCTCCCAGTCACAGCAGACATAGATAGAGCCGTCTTCTTTTAAGAGCGGGTACACTGCCCGCAGCCATCGCCGCGTATAATCTTCGTATTCTTCTGCTTTTTTCTTCTGAAAGCGGCTGCCGTTATAGTTCTTGGTCAGATTATACGGCGGATCCGCAATGATCAGGTCCACTGACTTTTCCGGCAGCAGGGGACACACTTCGAACATGCTCCCCCATAGAGTCCGATCCAAAACCTGTTCCAGCGTCTGTCCTTCCCTTACGCAAACGCAGCGTTCCAGATACTCCCGTCCCTCCTCTACCGAAGTCCGCAGTGTCTTATTTTTCCCGGTTCTTTCCTCCATGCTTATTCTTCCTTGCCTCTCTTCTGGCTTCTCTCTCCGCCGCTTTCGCGGCCTTTTTATCGATCCGCCTCTGGATCCGCTCCTCCTTGTGAATTCTGCGGTTTTCCTTAAACTGACGAATCTGCTGGGACCGATCCTCAAACAGACGGAACATGAAGTTCAGCAGACCATAACCTGCGGACATAAAGAGCAGCATGAACACCAGCAGATCCGGATTGGCTCTCTGCAAAGAGAAGAACTCCGGGAAGAACGCGATTCCGCCCCAGAAAATAAGATTCATCGCAATAAATACAAGAGTTCGCAGCCAGTTAAAGGGTTTACTGATTCGGAACAGAATCAGCAGGCCGGTAAAACCTGCGACCACCACGCAAAGAGTGGATACCATACTGGATTCCAGGCTGAAACGCCCGGCGCAAAACAGAATAAAACAGATATTGACGACAACGGACAGACCGCCTGGGATTGCTTTTAGTAGGACGTTTTTCAGGAATCGTCCCTGCACACGCTCCCGGTTTGGCTGCAGCGCCAGGAAAAAGGCCGGGACGCCGATACAGCTTGTACTGATCAGGCTCATCTGAATCGGAATAAATGGATACTGCAGCGTGATAAACGCGAAGAGCAGCGCCAATAATCCCGAATACACGGTTTTGGTCAAAAACAGAGAAGAGGACCGCTCGACATTGTTGATACACCTGCGTCCTTCCGCTACGACCTGCGGCATCGCGTCAAAATTGGACTCCAACAGTACCAGCTCCGCCGCGTTTCTCGCCGCGTCCGTACCGGATGCCATCGCGATACTGCAATCAGCTTCCTTCAGCGCCAATACATCGTTAACGCCGTCTCCTGTCATGGCAACCGTATGGCCCGCCCTTTTCATGGCCGTAACCAGCTGCTTTTTCTGCTGCGGTGTCACCCGTCCGAAAACGGTATACTCATTGGCCGCCTGCGCCAGCTCTTCCTCGGTCGTAAGCGTGCTGGCGTCCACCATCTTATCCCAGTTCTTAACTCCTGTATACTTGGCGATCCCCGCTACCGTATGCGGGCTGTCTCCGGAGATCACCTTGATATCCACGCCCTGCTGCGCAAAATACTCCAGTGTCGGCTTGGCCGCCTCACGGACCTTATCCCTCAGGAGAATCAGTCCGATCGGCTCGATCGACGCCGCGTCCGGCAGCGCCTCGCCCTGAAAACCATCCTTGGAATGCACAACCAGCAGCACACGGTATTCCATCGCGTATTCATTGATCTTCTTATGCAGCTCTTCGCTCATGGAGGGGTACAGGAACTCCGCGGCGCCGATACAGAATGTCCCCTGCTCCTCAAACGTGGCGCCGGACCATTTGGTTTTACTGGAGAAAGACACCGCCTGTACGCACTTCCACGGTGCGCTGCCGTCATCCTTGTATTTTTCCGCGATAGCCTTGAACGTCGCGTTCTTGTCCGGAATCGCCTGCGTCAGAGATACCAGTGCCTTGGGAATCCACTTGGCATACTGCTCGCCAAGCATCATCGTGTCCACTACCTCCATATAGCCTTCCGTCAGGGTCCCCGTCTTATCCAGACACAGGGTATCCACCCTCGCCAATGTCTCAATACAATACAGCTGCTGTACCAGCACCTTATAGCGTGACAGCCGTATAACGCTGACCGCCAGCGCCGTACTGGTCAAGAGCATCAATCCCTCCGGAATCATACCGATCAGGGACGCCGTCGTAGAGACGACCGCACTCTGAATCGTCGCTCCTTCCAGTCCGTACTGCTTGATAAAAATAACCACGCCCAACGGAACGATCAGCACCGAGATCACGCGTACAATCCACTGCAAAGATGTCATAATCTCAGAATTGATTTTCTTTACAAATTTAGCGCCGCTGGAGATGGACGATACGTACTTCTCCTTACCGACCTGTACCGCCTGCGCGCGGCATTTACCGTTGATCAGGTATGAGCCCGCCATCATCGTATCTCCCGGCTCCTTGACAATCGCGTCGGCTTCCCCTGTAATAAAGGACTCATCCACCTGGCACTGGCCTTCCAGCACCAGAGCGTCCGCCTGCACCTGATTGCCCGGCTCCAGGATCATCACATCATCCTGAACCACCTCAGAGCTTACAACTTCCTCTTCCCGGCCGTCACGCACCACCTTGACCTTACTGGCCGAGAGAAAGGTCAGCCGGTCCATCGTCCGCTTCGAACGAATCTCCTGAAAGATCCCTATCGCCGTATTGGCTATAATAATCGCCATAAACGTGACATTCTTGAAGGATCCCACGGCGATGACCGCAATCGCCAGAACGATATTGACCAGGTTGAACAGGGTACACACATGGCCTCGGATGATCTCCTTGACCGTCTTGGTCTGTCCCATATCGTCCACATTGTCCCGTCCCTCTTCGTGGCGCCTGGCAACCTCTTCCGCCGTCAATCCTTTATCCTTATCCACCTTATACTCCGACAGCCGAACCTCCGGCGCCGGCGCGGCTCCCGCGGTAAGCTCTACCTTCTTTTCCTCTTCCATTGGCCCTTCCTCCTGTCGCATATCGTCCTATTTCTGTCCGTCTACCGGCACTGCGTTCGGATAGATCCGATCCATCACTTCATCCGGATAATGCTGATCCAGCCACTCCTCTACCGCGTTGGACGGCGGCTGGCCCGCCCGCCTGGACGTATGCCGGCTGGCCGCCAATGTGGACATGGTTATATTGAACGCCATAAATGTACAGGCAATCACCGTAAGAATTCTGCCCAGCCGGATCGGTATCCTCTCAATCTGCTTGGTAAAAGCCGGGTATATCACCGACATCCACATGACGCCCAAAAAGCCCCAGCAGGCAGCAAAAGCCAGATTGGTCCGGCCTCCGATATTCCAGAAGGTATCGTCGTACTGCCACGAAACCGTCCCGAAAAACTTCTCCTGCAGCACGCTCAGTGTATATTCAAACGCGGCGCCCAGCACCATTGTAATCAGAAAATATCCCACCGGCGTCCGCGCCTTTTTCGGAATCGCAGATAAAACCAGTGTAATCAGCACCGCTCCGGAACCGTAGACTGGGTTGAACGGCCCATACAGAAGCCCCCCGCGCAGCTCAAATTTGTGCTCGATAAAGATGCAATACAGAGTCTCCGCAATGAAACCAATGATGCATCCCACAAAAAACACCCAAAATAGTTTAGTAAAACACAGTCCCTCTGCAAAAACTTTCTCATCCGAGAGAATCAGCTGTTCTTTCTCTTCTGTTTTACTCATCGTCCTGATCCTCCCGCACAATTGATAGCCGATACTCTGTAAAGTATAGCATAAAAGCCCCGGGCATGCAATGTTTTTTCGCAATACCCAGGGCTTCTTAAACAATTTCTAAGCTTTTACCGCTTCATATCCTTCAATTCGACAAGTTCCGTATTCTCTTCGGAATATTCGCTCATCAGGCTCTCTGCCAACGCGTTCGCCGTGTCCAGAGAAGTCAGGCAGGGGATGGAGTGTTCTACCGCTTTTCTGCGGATCTTTACACTGTCTCGCTGCGGCAGACGTCCCTTGGCGGAGGACGAGATAATGTAGTTGACCTCTCCGCTCTCTACCAGCTTCATGGTATTGTGCTCAGCACACTCATGAATCTTCGGCACCTCGATCACATCCAGGCCAGCCGCCTTCAGTACGGCCGCCGTTCCCTTGGTCGCATACAGCCGGAAGCCCAGCTTCGCGTACTTTTCCGCAATCTCCGCGATCTCGTTCTTGTCTCGATCCCGAACCGTGATAAAGATACCGCCGTTCTTCTTCATCTTATAGCCTGCCGCTACAAGTCCCTTATACAGTGCCTCATCCAATGTACGGCCAATTCCCAGCACCTCTCCGGTGGACTTCATTTCAGGGCCGAGCTGTACGTCTACATCAATCAGCTTCGCAAAGGAGAATACCGGCACCTTGACGCACATGTATGCCGGACGGCGGTACAAACCGGTACCATATCCCATATCTTTGAGCTTCTCGCCCAGCATGCAGCGTGTTGCCAGATCTACCATCGGAACACCCGAAACCTTACTGATGTACGGAATCGTTCTGGACGAACGCGGATTTACCTCAATTACATAGACCTCATTATTATAGATAACATACTGGATATTAACCAGGCCCTTGGTCTTTAACGCGATAGCCAGCTTCTTGGAATAGTTGACGATCTTCTGACGCAGACTGTCGCTGATGTTCCATGCCGGATACACCGCGATCGAGTCGCCGGAGTGAACACCGGCACGCTCGATGTGCTCCATGATTCCCGGAATCAGGATCTCCTCGCCGTCGCAGATCGCGTCGACTTCGATTTCGGTTCCCATATAATACTTGTCGATCAGAACCGGATTCTCAATGTTGTGCGACAAGATGATCCCCATGTATTCCTTGATGTCGTCATCCGTAAAGGCGATGATCATGTTCTGACCGCCCAGTACATAAGAAGGACGCATCAGCACCGGATACTCCAGATCATGCGCTGCGTTCAGCGCTTCTTCCAGCGTGAATACCGTATGTCCCTGCGGACGCTTGATCTTCAGCTCCTCCAGCAGCTCATCAAAACGCTCTCTGTCCTCTGCCGCGTCAATGCTGTCTGCCTGTGTTCCCAGGATCCGAACTCCGGACTCATCCAGGAACTTGGTCAGCTTGATGGCTGTCTGTCCGCCAAAGGCTACTACTACGCCATAGGGCTTTTCTACCTGAATGATGTTCATCACGTCTTCCGGTGTCAGCGGCTCAAAATACAGGCGATCTGCCGTATCGAAGTCCGTAGAAACAGTCTCCGGGTTGTTGTTGACAATGACCACCTGGAATCCTGCCTTTTTCAGAGACCATACACAGTGAACAGACGCATAGTCAAACTCGATTCCCTGTCCGATACGGATCGGGCCGGAACCAAATACGATGATGGTCGGCTTCTTATCATTTTTATCGGCAATAAACTCTGCCGCTTCATTCTCTTCATCATAAGTAGAGTAGAAGTACGGTGTCTGTGCCGCGAACTCGGCCGCGCAGGTATCTACCATTTTGAATACCGCGTTTTCGTGCTGCGGAATCTTCTTTCCACTGATGCGCTCGATGGCCTTGTCCGGATATCCCAGAACCTTGGCTTCATGATACAGCTCCTGTGTCAGAGGCTCCGCCGCCAGGCGCTCCTCAAACTTAACCAGATGCAGCAGCTTATTCAAAAACCATTCGTCGATCATCGTGATCTCGTGGATCTTATCCACGCTCATTCCACGCTTCATCGCTTCAAAGATCACGAACAGACGCTCATCGTTACAATCCGCGACCTTTGCGAACACCTCTTCATCGGACAGCTTCTTGAGTCTGGGCATATTCAGCGTATCCAGAGAGATCTCCGCACCGCGGACTGCCTTCATCAGGGCCTGCTCAAAACTGGTGCCGATGGCCATGACTTCACCGGTCGCCTTCATCTGTGTACCCAGGGTTCTCTTCGCGTAGACAAACTTATCAAAAGGCCACTTGGGAAGCTTAACTACCGCATAATCGATCGACGGCTCAAAGCATGCGTAAGTCGTGCCCGTAACCGCGTTTTTGATCTCGTCCAGCGTATAGCCGATCGCAATCTTGGTCGCAACCTTAGCGATGGGATAACCGGTCGCCTTGGATGCCAGTGCGGAAGAGCGGGATACACGGGGGTTAACCTCGATGACGGCATACTCCATGCTCTCCGGATGCAGAGCGAACTGTACATTGCAGCCGCCCTCTACGCCCAGCGCCTCTACGATATTGATCGCAGCCGTACGGAGCATCTGATACTCTTTATTGGACAGCGTAACTGCCGGTGCCAGAACGACGGAATCACCGGTATGAACGCCGACCGGATCCACATTTTCCATGCTGCAGACGGTGATGCTGTTGCCCTTGGCGTCGCGGATTACCTCAAACTCGATCTCCTTCCAGCCAGAGATGCATTTTTCTACCAGAATCTGCGTAATCGGGGACAGATTCAGACCGTTGGAGGCAATCTCTTTCATCTCTTCTACATTATTGGCAATACCGCCGCCGGTTCCGCCCAGTGTAAAGGCCGGACGAATGATTACCGGATAGCCGATCTTCTCTGCAAAAGCCAGGCCGGATTCCAGATCCGTTACGACCTCAGAAGGAATACAGGGTTCTCCAATGGAAATCATCGTATCCTTAAACATCTGACGGTCTTCTGCCTTGTCGATGGTCTCCGGACGCGCGCCCAGAAGCCGTACGCCATGGCTCTTCAGGAATCCTTCCTTAGCCAGCTGCATGGACAGTGTCAATCCCGTCTGTCCTCCAAGCGTGGACAGGATGCTGTCCGGCTTCTCCTTCTCAATGATCCTCTTGACTGTCTCCAGCGTCAGCGGCTCGATGTAAATATGATCCGCCATCGCTTCATCCGTCATGATCGTCGCGGGATTGGAGTTGATCAGAACGACCTCCAGGCCCTCTTCCTGCAGTGCCCGGCAGGCCTGTGTGCCAGCGTAGTCAAATTCGGCCGCCTGACCGATTACGATCGGGCCGGAACCAATCACCATTACTTTCTTTAATTCTTTATTCAGCGGCATGTACTTTTCCCTCCATCATGTTAGTGAACTGATCAAACAAGAATCCTGTATCGAGCTTATCCTCGCCGTCTCCGGGACGGAACTGTACGGAAATCGCGGGGATATCGGTATACTCCAGTCCCTCGCAGGTCCCGTCGTTCAGATTAACAAAGGTTACTTTTGCATTTTCCGGCAGCTGCTCCATATCCACAGTATATCCGTGGTTCTGGCTTGAGATATATACTCTGTCCGTTGCCAGACGGCGTACCGGCTGGTTCGCGCCGCGGTGGCCGTGCTTCAGCTTCTGCTCCTTGCCGCCTCTGGCCGCTGCCAGAATCAGATGCCCCAGATCGATTCCGAAGATCGGAACCCCGGACTGACTCAGCTTCGCGACCTCCGCTACCAGTTCCGGATACTCCTGCGCACTGCCGGGACCATTGGACAGCAGGATTCCGTCCGGATGGTAACTCAACACCGTCTCGGCCTTACTGTCCGCCGGCATGATTACAACCCCCATCCCACGCTTCAGCAGATACTCACTGAAACAATGTGTCATGCCATAATCCAGAATCACAACCGTTTTCTCTGCCTTTTCGGATCCTTCGATTCTTGTGTGCTTACAGGTGGCTTCCAGTACCCCGCTGTTCTCCGCCTTTTGCTCCAGGCCCTTTTTGGCTTCTTCTTCCGTCTGTGCAATACATCCGCGCATTGTACCGTTCTCCCTGAGGATCCGGGTCAGCTTACGGGTGTCGATTCCGCAGAGACCTACCACTCCCTGCTCTTTTAAAAAGGTGTCAATCGTTCCCTCACATCTGAAATTCGAAGGATCGTGACACCATTCTCTTACAATATACGCTTTTAAATAAGACTTTTGACTCTCAAAATCGGAGGGAATCAATCCGTAATTACCAATCATCGGAAATGTCTGAACTAAAATCTGTCCGCAATAGCTGGGATCTGTCAATGTCTCAAGATATCCAACCATCCCCGTTGTAAAAACGACCTCACCAGCCGCGCCGCCCTCTGCACCGAAGCTTTTGCCCTTAAAAACCTCGCCGTTTTCAAGCGCCAGATACATTTCTTTCTCCATTCCTGTACCTCCCGTGAAAATTGCAGCAGGACAATAACGCAATCGCGAACCTGGGGTTCTCCGACTGCGCAGCGCAACTACTATCGATTCTCTCTAACCGCAGCCTGCTCACACCCTGCCTTCATAGGATAATACCATACATCTTGACGCAATGCAACACTTTTTTTCATTTTCTTATCACTTTTTCTTCTTGTACTTCCCTGCATTCTGTACTACAATAAAAAAAACTATATTTTGGAGGTGTCTCTATGCTGCACACAGCGCGTATGTATGAAGAGGAGAATCTGCCCCGGATTCCGGAGACTTCCCGTCCCGTGTTTCATGTAACCGGCGGTCTTGGCTGGATCAACGATCCCAACGGCTTCAGCTATTACGACGGAGCTTATCACCTTTTCTATCAATATCATCCCTACTCTCTGCAATGGGGGCCCATGCATTGGGGACATGTAAAAAGTCACGATCTGATCCATTGGGACCGTTTGCCCATTGCCCTTGCGCCGGATATGCCTTATGACGCTAACGGATGCTTTTCCGGAAGCGCCCTGACTCTTCCGGATGGCCGACATCTTCTGATGTACACCGGCGTGAAGGAGAAGATCCAATCCCAGTGTCTTGCCGTAGGTGATGGCGTCAACTATGAAAAATACACCGGCAATCCTGTCATTGAAGGCTGTGAAGACTTCCGCGACCCGAAAATCTGGGAAGAAAACGGTCGATACTATACAGTAGCCGTTCATCGTGCCGAAGACGGTTCCGGTGAAGTTCGTCTCTACGAGAGTTCGGACGCGTTTCATTGGGAATTCCGCTCCATTCTGGCCGCTAGCCATAACCAATGGGGAGGCATGTGGGAGTGCCCGGACTTCTTTTCTCTGGACGGTTCTCATCTTCTGCTGGTCAGCGTTATGGATCTTCCGCAGGAGCTCTTTCACCTGCCCAGCAAGCGCGCGGTTCTGGCTTTTATCGGACGCTGGGAAGATGATGTCTTTTCCTATGATCAGGTACTGCCTCTGGACCTCGGCATGGATTTCTATGCGCCTCAGACCCTCCTCGCGCCGGATGGCCGGCGGATTCTGATCGGCTGGCTGCAGAGCTGGGATACCGCACGCACCCTGCCCCGGCACATGCCCTGGTTCGGCCAGATGACCCTGCCTCGGGAGTTATCCTGTCGGAACGGCAAGCTTCTGCAAAATCCCATCCGTGAGCTGGACGCCTATCGGCATGATCCTGTACAGCATCATGCCGTTTCTCTCGATCATGTTCCGGTTCTGTCTGTCACCGCCGGTGCCGATCTGACAATCGCCCTTTCGGGAGACGCCTCCTTTGCCCTTTCTGTCGGCCAGACACCTGTGATCTATGACGCTCAGGCTCACACACTCACCGTAGATCGTCACACCGTATCGACTGCCGTCGCGAAGCTTCGCTGCATCATCGACCGATACAGCCTGGAGATTTTTATCAACGACGGAGAAAATGTCATCTCCACTTCTTATTGCGACGCAGAGGACCGGAGTGTCCGCTTGTCAGGCACCGCTGTCGGAGATGTAGACTTCTACCATATCGGCTAAACTATCGATACCAAAAAAGGTATTGCCGCGTCTTGAAACCGG
>CAVGBV010000001.1:78271-94603 GCA_963627615.1 Alloprevotella sp. | reverse complement strand
ATTTCATATAGCAATACCCCCAATACTGGGTGTCCAGTATTGGGGGTACATATCAGAATACCCAAGCTTACGCATTTCTTTTATTCTACCGCCAGAGTTTTGCTTGCGAATTTTTGAATATATACCTGAACCTTTTCAGCGGGTACGTCGTTTGGCAGGTCCTCCAGCATTTCTCCTTTGCCGCAGTCCTCGATAGTCTGCCATGGCAGTTTTGCCTTTGTGGTAAAGATAACTCGCTCTACCTGCTCCAGCGGCTGATTGTAATTAAACTCCTTCTGTGCATTCAGTGTTTCAGACGATAATGCAATATCCACCGTCCCTTTGACACTATCCAAAGTCAGCCGAATATCGATCCATTCCTCTGCCGGATACTCGATGCACTCTCTGGGCGCTCCGCCCGTTTTGACTCTCAGCCAGCCATCCGCGTCAAACATCAGACGAATCGCTTCTTTGCCGGAGCGGTCTTCGGCCTCAATTACCAGTGCCGTTCCCTTACGCAGTTTTCCAACTTTGACGCGTGTCTCAACCTCTAAAAGCGCGGCGGGAACTACGGCTCTTTCCGCTCTTGGTCTATCATAGGGATCCGCGTCGCTCAGCACCAATGCGCCATCCTTTACCTCAGCTCCGCACCACTGCGGAATATATAATCCCCATTTCTCATCTGTGGTTCCTTCAGCAAAATCGTCCGCCGCATCTTCTGATACTGTTCCGCGGATCGGCACCGGTACCTCTGTGACCCAAATATCCTCTTTGTTGATACTGTAGGTCAGCCACATCTTGTGATCTTCCGGGCGCGGGTTGCTCTCGCAAATTCCCCGCATGTACTGCGCTCCCAGATTTTTCAGTCCTCCCTCATAACGGCAGGGGGAGATCTCCGGAACGATTGCCAGCATATCGCCAAAATCCTCTCCATTCTCTCCGGTGACTACCGCTAATGGCCAACGATGCGCGCCGTTCCGGGATGGATTATAAACCAAAGCATACCTTCCATCTTCTGTCTTTTGTCCCCAAACCTTGGCCGTGTTTGTCTCCAGTGAATAGGAAGGCTTGCTGTCCGTCCATGTCTCGCCGCCATCCTGGCTGCGAATCACCATGCCCTTTTTGTACACGCCCATAATATCTCCGTCCGGCAGGGTGTAATAGCTGAGAGCCTGCCCGCCCGGCGCCGTGAACAGCTCCTTATCAAAGCGCTGTTCCTCCCACCACTGCTGAACCACCAGACGATTGTTCAGATACTCGCGGCATGCCTCCACGAACTCTGCGTCCTGGCTCTCTTCAAAATAAGGAAATACATCGGTATTCTCCCTTACATAGCCGCCCGGCGCGTTATATCGGATAAAATAGATCGGAGACAGGCTCAGATCCGGATATACCTCACGCACGACACGCCCTACACCGTATCCGTTATTCGGCGCGATGTGGATATTGGGGGAGATTCCATAAAAAGCGCTGACTAAAAGCTTTCCGCTCTTGGTCACATAGAATCCCATCCGCTGATGACAGATCGCAGGCGTCGTCTCACCCAGCTGTTCCTTGCCCGGTCCGGTGTAAGGCGCTGTCGGCACTTCAATGGAAGGAAAAACCACTTCCGGCTTACTCCAGTGCCTTCCGTCCTCGGAATGGCACATCAAAGTCTGTCCCGGCGGCATATGCTCCGTTTTTACATTGGATAAATACTCTACAAAAAATTTTTTATTCCACCATGCAATCATCGCGGCATGATTATATGTCCAACCATATCCATCTCCGGACCATTCCGCATTGCGGCAGGCACGCATAATCTGATAGTTTTTGACACCAACGGCATGGCGCAGTCCTCCATCATGGAAGCGGATATCTACAGCCTTGCCTCCCTGGACCCGAATCCGATCGTTTTTCAGGAGTTCTTCCTTATAACTCATATGACCCTTCCTTTCTGTATCTTTTTGATTATTGTAACATATTTTTTCACATAAACCCAGTACCATTGTACACAAAACCTGTTCATTTCTCCACATTTACATTGACGCCGCTCCCTTATTCCTGTATAATAGGCTTGTCTTTATTATTACCAAAGGAGCGGTCTCATGGATTACAGTATATACACTCTCGTCTCCCTGTTTTTGATCTATTCTTTTCTGGGCTGGTGCGCAGAGGTTATTTTTGTTGTTCTGAACACACACGCTTTCGATAACCGCGGATTTTTGCGAGGACCTGTCTGTCCGATCTACGGTTTTGGGATTATTCTGGTCGTCTCCTGTCTGAATCCTCTGGCTGGCACCTGGATCCGTCTGTTCTTTGCCTCTGTCGCGTTGACAACGGCTTTAGAACTGGTTGTAGGTATTTTTCTGAAGAAAGTATTTCATCACGAATGGTGGAACTATGACGAATTTCGTTTCAATCTGGGCGGCTATATCTGTCTGCGCTTTTCGCTGCTCTGGGGACTGGGATGTCTCTTTGTCGTCAAACTTCTTCACCCCCTGGTCTATACAGCCATCACTATAATACCCAAGAATTTCGGGCGTCCCCTGTTATGGTTCTTCGGAACCGTATTCATGATCGATCTGATCGTTACAATCTGTTCTTTCTTTAGTTATACCCGTCGTCTGAAGGCTTTGCAGGCAATCGAAGAGCGCCTGCACCAGCTCTCTGATGAATTGGGAATCAGTCTGTGCGGCAGTGTAACCGCTGTTATGAGTGTGATCGACCGGCAGCACTGGGATCCGGATCAGGAGCAGCAGGTGCAGGAAGCCCGCAAGCTCCTGATGGAACGCATTCCGCTTCTGATCAAGAAAAATCATGTGCATCAGCATATCCTGCGCGCTTTTTCCTTTTTACACAAAGAAAAATACAAGGCGGCGATTGCCGACCTGAAACGATATCTGCTTCGTACTCCGTCTAAATAACTTTCCTCTTGACTTTTTACGAATAATCTCCTATTATAGACTTAGAATTTCTATGAAAGGAGCAATATTATGAACGAATTAAAGGGAACCAAGACCGAAGCCAATCTGATGACTGCATTCGCCGGAGAATCTCAGGCACATACCAAGTACCTGTACTACGCTTCTAAGGCACGCAAGGACGGATATGTACAGATTGCGGAGCTTTTTGAGGAGACGGCCAAGAACGAGAAGGAACACGCAAAGATCTGGTTTAAGCTGCTGCATGACGGCATGCCTTCCACCACGGAGAACCTGGCCGATGCCGCTGCCGGAGAGAACTATGAATGGACGGATATGTACGCGGAGTTTGCCAAGATCGCCAAGGAAGAGGGCTTTACCAAAATCGCCGCTCTGTTCAACATGGTCGGCGCCATCGAAAAGACGCATGAAGAGCGCTATCGCAAGCTTCTGGCTAACATCGAAGACGGCGTCGTTTTCTCCAGAGAGGGTGACATGATCTGGCAATGTTCCAATTGCGGACATATCGTTGTTGGCAAAAAAGCGCCGGAGGTCTGTCCCGTATGTGCGCATCCTCAGGCATATTTCCAGATTAAGGCCGAAAATTATTAATCAAAAGGGACCGCGAAGGTCCCTTTTTTATGGAGGTATTCTATGAAAATCCATATTGTACGTCACGGAGAGCCGGATTATTCCATCGACTCTGTCACCCCTAAGGGGGCACGTGAGGTGCAGCTATTAGCTGACCGCTTATCCGCCGAGTCCATCTCGGCCTTTTATGTCTCTCCGTTGGGACGTGCGCAGGCGACCGCGGCTCCTACTCTGCAAAAGATGGGACGTACCGCCGAGACGCTGGACTGGCTGCGTGAATTCCGGGCTCCCCTTTCCATTGTAGATCCGTCCACAGGCAAAACCCGGAACAATCCCTGGGATTTCAAACCGTCCTTCTGGACTTCCGATCCCCGAGCCTTTGATTCTCAAGCCTGGACCCAGATGCCGGTCATGCAAGCCGGGAATGTCGCGCAGGAAGCCGAATGGGTCTATACCGGTCTGGACAGCATCCTGGCCCGCCACGGTTACCGCCGGGACGGCCTGCTCTACCATGCCGACCGCCCCAATCAGGAAACCATCGTCTTTTTCTGTCATTTTGGCGTGGAGTGCGTGATGCTCTCTCACCTGATGAACGTATCCCCCATGATTCTATGGCATCACTTCTGCGCATTGCCTTCTTCTGTCACAACACTGGTGACGGAGGAGCGTGACCAAGGTACTGCCATCTTTCGCTGCCTTGCCTTCGGAGATCTGTCCCATCTGTATGCCGGAGGCGAAGAGCCTTCTTTTATGGCTCGTTTCTGCGAAACCTACGATGACTTTACTCAACGGCATTAAAATAGAGCTCCGGACTTAACGTCTTTTGCAGACGGTATACAAAGAATCCCGGATCCATCTTGCTGATCAGGCTGTTCATCAGCCCGCTGCCCGCACCGGCGACCACATCCAGCGCGTCCAGGATCATTTCCGGTCCCGGCACCTCGCTCCAGCGCGTCTGGATGCCGTCCGGCTGAAGGTAGATCTTGATATGCCGTTCATTAGAGCATTCCAGGAAACAGATCCGCAGTTTCAGCACCAGAATATGATCCTCATTCTGCGTGAACTCTCCCTGCACACTGATCCAATATACTTCTCCGCGTATGCGGAGTTTTTGTTTGCATCCATGTTCCAGCCCTACACGCAGTCTGTACTCTTCCGCCCCGGTATTCATAACCACGTAAAACGCGCCGCTTACGGATTCAAAGGACATTCTGCGGACTCCCGGCGCGTAGTTGTTCTGCATCGCCTGCATAAACACCGGCAACAGTGCCGGTTTATTGTCCTTTTCTCCGGCTTCATACGCTTTGCCGCATAAGAGCCGCAGTCCGGCTGACAGATTCCGGCCGCCGCTGTGCCGCAGCGCCTTGCCGCGCTGACGTTCCTGTCTCCTGCACATCAATGCCCGCTGGAAGTTCTCATGACCCGCCGGGCATACGCAGGCCTGCCGGAGCTTCCGATTCGCTTCGACATCCTCCGGCAGTGCCTCCGCCGCCGGTTCATACCCTACGCCAAAATACTTTTCCATCGTGAGCGCCAGGCCATTCCGCGCCTCCAGCTCCCGGCTGCCCGCTGTATTTACAACGACCATATCCTTCGCCGGAAAGACCAGCACATTCTGCCCCAGCATCCCGTTAAACTGGAAGGATCCAGGCTCCTCGCCCATCCAGATCTGATATCCGTATCCGTATGGCGTGGAATCCACCGGCGTATCCACCTGCTTAGACGACGCCGCGGCCACCCACTCCTCGGACAGGAGCTGCTGTCCGTTATAGCGTCCTTTCTGGAGCATCAACAGTCCCAGTTTGGCCATATCCTCCGGCGTCATATAGAGGCCCCATCCGCCCTTTTCGATTCCATCCGGGCAGCATTCCCAATAAAAACGGCGGATTCCCATGGGCTCCAACAGTTTTTCGCGCAGATAATCACTCATACTGCGCCCGGTAATCCTGCACACGATCGCCGACAACATATAGGTATTCATGCTGTTATATTGAAAGCTTTCCCCAGGCACTCCCCGTACCGCGGATTCCAGATAGCCTCGCACCCAATGCTCTTCTGTCACCGACGCCGCCTCATTATAGACAACCCCGCTGGTCATCGTAAGAAGGTGCCGGACGGTTATCGCCGACTGACGCAGCAAAGTAATCGGGCTTGCCTGATCAGCAAAGATCTTAACCAGTTTATCGTCCAATGAAAGAAGTCCCTCGTCGATCAAAAGTCCGATCGCCATCCCGGTCAGACTCTTGCAGAGGGAATGCGTCACATGCCACAGTTCGCTGCTGTACGGCGCATAATCCTTCTCCGCAATAACGTATCCCTGCCGGAGCACCAGGACAGAATGCGGATGCATCCGCGGATCCTGTTCCAGCTCTTCCAGAAATTGCTGTATATAGGCACTGCGAACGCCCTGCGATTCCGGCGTCGCCCGCTCCAGACGGCTGCTTTGCGGCATCTCCTGCGCAAGCAGCAATTTTCCCGGTGTAAAAGGAATCCTCGCGGCCTCCTCATTCTTCTGTGTCAGCAAATAATACAGCAGCTCTGCTGTCCGCTTCTGCACTCGTAGATCCATAGAATTCCTCTCCTTCCATCCTTATAGTCTGTTCCGCAGCTTTTGAATTGATTCCTGAAATCTCTTGGAAGTCATCTGCGGGAAAGCCTTCAGATGCCGTTTCAGTCCAGGCAGCTTCTCCTGCAGCATGCGCTCCAGCTCCTGCTTACGCTTTTCAAGCTCTGCCTGTTCTCTGGCGTACTCTCCCAGCTTTTCTGCTTCCAACGTCGCATCCGAGATCTTTTGTCCCACCTTGTCCGAAAGCTCGTGAATCTGTCGGGCCAGATCCTCCAGCTGTGACAGCTTCTTCAGGTTGCTCTGAATATTCGCCACCGTTACATACAGGTCGACCAGCAGCAGCACCATAAAGATCCCCAGCAAAACCCAGCTAAGCCACAGCGGCAGCCATGAAACCACCCATGCGATGGCCGGATGCACGCCCTTGATGATGATCACGCAGGCCACACCCCACAACAAAGAAAACGGCAGACAAATATATCCGCCAATATTTAAAGGCATTCCTGAATAATCCCACCACCTTGTGTGGAATAATTTCTCCATGACGTAGCCTGTGACAAGCTCTATCAAAGAAGTCACAACGGCCGACACCACATACAGCACCGCCCAGTTTTCGATCTGAGAGCCGCACCATACAATGGCCGCGACTCCGACACCATAGATCGGACACAGCGGGCCATTCAGGAATCCCCGGTTCACAAAACGCTTCTCTCTGACCGCCGCGAAAGCGACTTCTCCGCACCATCCTAAAAACGCATAGATAAAAAAGAACCATCCGTACAGACGTATGATTTCCATCTACTGACCTCCTTCATTATTCTTCTCTAAGTATAAAAAAGGATTGTTCTTTTGTCAATCCTTATAAATCCTCTTTGCAAACTTCTTTGGCTATGGTATACTAACCATGAGCTTTATATAAAAGGAGGATTTCTATGTATTGCACCAAAAAGATTTATGAGGATCTGTACTGGGTTGGCGGCAATGACCATCGTCTTGCTTTATTTGAAAATATCTACCCGATCAGCCGGGGCGTTTCTTATAATTCCTATGTCCTGCTGGACGAGCAGACGGTTCTGCTGGATACGGTAGACCGGGCCATCAACGACCTGTTCTTTGAGAATCTGGAACACATCCTTGCGGGCCGTACGCTGGATTATGTCATTGTCAACCATATGGAGCCGGACCACTGCGCTTCCCTGGCTGAACTGGTCCTGCGCTACCCGGAGATTAAGATCATCTGCAACGCGAAAACACTCGGCATCATCCGTCAATTCTACCGTTTTGACGCTGACAGCCGCGCCCTCATCGTCAAAGAAGGCGACACCCTGTCCACCGGCAAGCACACGCTGACCTTTGTCATGGCTCCCATGGTTCATTGGCCGGAAGTCATGGTCACCTATGATACAACGGATAAAACACTCTTTTCCGCAGATGCCTTCGGCACCTTCGGCGCTCTGAACGGCAATCTTTTCGCGGATGAAGTCAATTTTGAGACCGAATGGCTGGATGACGCCCGCCGCTATTATACGAACATTGTCGGCAAATACGGGCCGCAGGTGCAGGCGCTGCTGAAAAAAGCCGCCGGTCTGGAGATCCGGATGATCTGCCCGCTACATGGTCCCATCTGGCGCGAGAATATCGGCTGGTTCCTGGATAAATACCAGCACTGGAGCAGTTATACCCCGGAGGATCAGAGCGTCGTAATCGCTGTCGGCTCTGTTTACGGCAACACCATGAATGCCGCGGAGATTCTGGCCGGAATGCTCGCTGACCGCGGCGTCAAGAACATCAAGCTCTATGATGTCTCCAATACGCATCCCTCCGTACTGGTGTCCGAGGCTTTCCGCTGCAGCCATCTTGTATTTGCAGGCTCCACCTACAACAACGGGATCTTTACCCCCATGGAAACCGTTCTTCTCGATCTTGCCGCGCACAATCTCCAGAACCGGACTGTCGCGCTGATTGAAAACGGTACCTGGGCGCCCGTCTCCGGTAAACTGATGCGAGAGCTCGTTGAGAAGATGAAAAAAACACAGATTCTCGAGCCCTCCATCACGCTCCGCTCATCCTTAAAGGAGGAACAGCTGAGCGCCCTTGAGGCGCTGGCCGATGCCATCGCCCAATCCCTATAAGGAGGATCTATGAAGTTTGTCGATCTGTATCATTCCCTTGTAAAAGCGTCTCTGGACGGAGATCTGCCTTCCGCGGCACAGTCCGCTCTGCAAAAAGGAGCGGATCCCCATCAGCTGGACTGTCTTCTGCGTCCTGGGGCCTACCCGCCGGTCTGGAAAATCGAGGACTGCTCTTGTCCTCTAGGTCCCAAGTCTCCCTGCATCGATTCCTGTATCTTCGATGCGATCACACGGGACGCAAAAGGGAATGTAACGATCGACACCGATCGGTGTGTCGGCTGTGAAGAATGTGTCCGCCGTTGTCAGGAACACCACCTGACAGCCAGCAAAGAGATCCTGCCAGCCCTTGCGGCCGTCCGCACCACCGACAAGCCGTATTATGCCATGATCGCCCCTGCCTTTGTCGATCAGTTCCCCGGCGGAGTAACTCCGGGCCGTCTGCGCAGCGCTTTTAAGGCGCTGGGCTTTGCCGGAATGCTCGAAGTAGCCGCTTTTGCCGATATCCTAACGTTAAAGGAAGCATTGGAATTTGACCGGAACATTCACGCGGCGGAGGATTTTCAGCTGACCAGCTGCTGCTGTCCCATGTGGATCGCTATGATCCGCCGGATCTACCACCATCTGATGCCGCATGTTCCGGGTTCGGTCTCTCCGATGATCGCCTGTGCCAGAACGATTAAAGCATTCTATCCCGATGCCGGCACCATCTTTATCGGTCCCTGCCTTGCCAAAAAGGCAGAAGCACGGGAACCGGATCTGGCCGGAGCCGTGAATTTTGTCCTGACCTTCCAGGAAATTCAGCAAGTCTTTGATTTTGCGGGGATCAATCCGGCAGATCTGCCGGAGGATGACCGAGATCACTCCTCCCGGGCGGGACGGATCTATGCCCGTGCTGGCGGCGTAAGTGAAGCCGTCTCCGACACCCTGCAGCGTCTGAATCCTGACCGTCCTGTCTCTATAAAGGCTCAGTGCGCGGATGGTATTCCCGCCTGCAGACAAATGATCGCTGATCTGCAGGAAGGCCGGACCTCCGCCAACTTCTTTGAGGGGATGGGCTGTGTCGGCGGTTGCGTCGGCGGTCCCAAGGTATTGATTCCCCGTGAAGAGGGCCGCGCCCATGTCGAGCACTATGGGAGTGAGGCCAGCTATCCCACTCCTATTGACAATCCCTACGTGATAGAGTTGCTGCACCGTCTGGGCCTTGACAGCGTGGAGGATCTTCTGGAAAAAAGCGATCTGTTTACAAGGAATTTCTAAAAAAATCTCGGAGAACTCATGATGCCCTGCGGAACAAAGCTATATTCATAATTCCACAGATCATTGGTTGATCTCCAGCAATCCGGTCCCTGAGAAAACGGAATGGATGACAGATGATGCAGTGCCGCCAACGTGTTGTACCGCGTCGCATAAAGTGTCAGATCCACCTGATGTTTTCCCGGCTTCAAACCATTCACCTTGCACACATAAGGAGAATAGATGATCTCCGGCTGTTCGACTCCATCGACCGTCACTCCCACCAGCGCTCCGCGGTAATGAGGAACTCGCAGTGTCAGGTTATCCCCACTTTCCACTTCCAGATGGTAAGTAACATTTCCACTGTAGAAGGGCAGTCCCTGATGTACCCAATCTCCAAAGGCCAACCGGCGTACCGGCGCGGTGATTGTCTTGATGCTGCCCACGACATTGACGCCAAAATCTCCCAGGAGGTACATATATTCCAGCTTCGTATTCAAGCCCAGCGGGAACTCCGCCTCCAGCACATGGGTTCCTGCCTCCAGCGCCGGCAGGGATGCTGTATGAATAATTCGATCAATGAACCAGCCTTCCGGCTGCAGATCCAGCCGCTTGCCGTCCAGCCAGATTTTCGCGGTATCCATGCACTCCATGCCCAGCGCCGGATGTTCCACCGCGATTTCGCTCTCTATCGTAAAGCGCAGACGGATCGTATGCTCGGCCGGAACCTGCGGCGTCTGATACGGCTGACGCATCGCGCGCTTACGAATAGGCAGCCCGCACTCTGTCCGGCAGATATTCTCCGCCTTGAGAAGTTCCTCCAGAGGCCGATACGCTTCCCCATCCAAGGCATATTCTGCCATATCCATCAGATACACATTGGGTTCGCTGAGTGATACCGGCACCTTGGTGAAAAACCGGCGTCCTCCGTCGTATTCTACGATGGGCGCTTCCTTTCCTTCCTCTCTTCCGGGCGTCAGGCGCAGCAGCAGGCTGTCGTGCATGTACCATTTTCTGGAGAACACGGTTTTGCCATTCTCATACCGGGCCGGCAATGGCTGTACGGTGCCGTTCTGCGTATCCCATACTTCCAGCTTATATTCGCCGTTCAGTGTAAAGCGCAGTACCTCTGTCTCATATTTCTGTCCTACATTGAATTTGATTCCCTGATTGGGAATATCCACATCCGGACTCGGCTGACTGCGGATCGTGGCCAGGAAGAGCCATCGATCTTCTCCCTCCTGACGAAGCTGATGAATCAGATGTTCCGCCCTGGCTCCGCTGGGAAGGTTGACCCGCAAAAATTCCATCGGCCGCAGACGCGCCAACAGATCATTGATATTATAATCCATCGTCTCCGACTGCTGATACAGTTCAGCGATTCTGGAAGAAGGCTCAGCGTCCATATAGGCAGGGCAGCTCCCCATAAAGATCAGCCGTCCGCCCGCCTTGCGGAAAGCTTCCAGTCTCTCCACCGTACTGCTGCGCATCGTCTCCAGACCCGGTACGATCACCACATCATAGGCCATCTCTCCGACCTTGAGCGGTGCCGCTCCCGTCTCACACAGCTCCGGCAGTCTTGCCTCACTGATAAAGTCAAAATCCTGAAACGCCGTGCTTAATCCCTGAATCAGCTGGCTGAAATTCCGTTCATACTGTGCCAGCACCGCCGCACTGCGGTCATTGGGCCCCATGTTCAGCCATACGCTCTCAATCGGATGAATCACACCGATCCGTACGACCGGTTTTCCCTGCTTCAGTACGGTATTCACCCTTGCGAAATGATCCTCGATCCGATGATACTTTTTGTACCAGGCATTCTGATAATGAATCGACGCCGGATAATCTCTCTTGGATTCTCCGTTAAACGTATACAGTGCATGGTGAGGAACCCGCAGGGTTACGCCCATGGCCGCCTGCCAATCTCCCTGCAGCTTATATCCCCGAAAATCAAAGTCCCATCCGGACACGCCGTAGAGCTCACTCATCATACCCTTGGAGCCTTGCTGACGAACAGCGGACTGGCACTGCTTGGCCGTCGTGAACTCCAGCTTATGCCGCCCCAGGACATCAATTCCCGGCTGCTGAAACGCACGGTAGTTGCGCATCATTTCTCCCGCGATCGCCGCCTGTCCCTTCAAAGTTCCTTCTCCCATCAAGTGTCCCGTAAACATCAGGCCGTTTTTCTCACACCACTGTCCCAGCGTATCACAAAAAGCCTGCGCAAAACGCTCCGACAGCGTGTCATGATACTGATATCGTGTCTTAGAGACCCGTCCCTCCGGCAGATTCCAGATCAGTTCCGGCAGCACATCCAGCAGCTCTTCGCCGTATCTGTCCTGATAAAAGGCCGCAAAACCATTGGTCCAGGGCAGAATCACATCCCCCTTTTCCAGCGCATAGGCCAACTCGCTCTCGGAAGCATACTGCGGTTCATCGGTAAACATGGCCGGAGACACATTGCCGAAATACTCCCCGACCACTTCCTTATAGCGGTCATAGGTTACCCTGGCAAACTCCTGAATCGCTTCCGGGCTCAAGGTATCCACATAAGTCTGCTCTTCATCCGTCGTCGCAGGCTGCTTCTCAAAATAAGCATACCAGACATTCTGTCCTTCTTCTCCCGCTTTCAGCCGCCGATAGCTGAGCAGATCTCCGTCGGCATTCAGTACTACATCGTAACGCGCCAGGAGCTCTCCCGCAGGATTTCTGGCGAATCCCCGCTGCGGAACGGTGTACTCCACCGGCTCATCATAAGAATATGCCGTAAAACGCAGATACCGTCTGGTAAACTCCGGATTGCGGGTAACAATACCGCCTGCCGGTCCGGACGGATACCGATCCTCGTCATACAGCCAAGCGTAGATTCCTTCCGCCTTGGCCTTTTCACAGCAGTCCTTAACCCGCTGCATATATTCGTCACTCAGGTACGGCGTAATCAGTCCCGCTCTGGCGTGCATAAAGAAACCGCCGTACCCCATCACCTTAAAGTCTTCGATCTGTTTATCCAACTCCTCCTTCTGCAGATCTCCATCCCATGCCCAGAAAGGCGCACTCCGGTATTCCGCAGGCGGATTTTGAAATATTTTCTGATCCATATTGTTTCCCCCTTATTTTTTCTATCATACTATCATGATTTTTGAGCCTTGTCAATCCGGCGGATTTTTATTATAATATTGAAAAAAGGAGGGGAATCATGATATATTCGACCCTATGCTATCTGGAACAAAACGGACAATATCTGATGCTGCACCGCGTTAAAAAGGAAAAGGACCTGAACCGCGATAAGTGGATCGGTATCGGCGGAAAGTTTGAAGACAAGGAAAGCCCGGAGGACTGCATTCTGCGGGAGTTCTATGAGGAAACAGGGTACCGCCTGACCGAATACCGTTACCGCGGCATCATCACCTTTGTCAGCGACTGCGCTCCAACCGAATACATGCACCTTTTCACCGCCTCGGCCTACACCGGGAGCGCAATTATATGCGACGAGGGCGAGCTTGCGTGGATTGCCAAGGAAAAACTTCTATCCCTGACACTCTGGGAGGGCGACCGTATTTTTCTAAAGCTTTTGGACGAAGAGATCCCCTTTTTCTCCCTGAAACTGGTCTATCAGGGCGAGCATCTGCAAAAAGCCGTGCTGAACGGAAAGCCTTACGCAATATAAAAAGCCGGAGGCAACGCCTCCGGCCTAAAAATGCACCTGGAAGGATTCGAACCCTCGACGCGTGGCTCCGGAAGCCACCGCTCTATCCCCTGAGCTACAGATGCATATCCAATTAAGACTATATTAGTATAGACCAAATCCCCAGAATATGCAAGTGTTTTTTTGA
Organism: Alloprevotella sp.; assembly: GCA_963627615.1. Taxonomy (GTDB): domain Bacteria; phylum Bacillota; class Clostridia; order Lachnospirales; family Bianqueaceae; genus Faecimorpha. The sequence continues at coordinate 81,366 of CAVGBV010000001.1, read as the reverse complement.
ATTTCGCGCAATATTTTCACCGAACTTGACTTTTTATGGCTTCTAGTATATGATAAACAAAAAGCTATTCTTAAAGTGCAAGGAGGTACAATATAGTGACAAATCAATTTCCTGCCGGTGTATGGCCGGTCATGCTGACGCCTTTTACCGAAGAGAATCAGGTAGATGATGCCGCATTGAAAAACCTGGTGGACTGGTATATCGAACGTGGAGTGGACGGTCTTTTTGCTGTCTGCCAGTCCAGCGAGATGTTCTTTCTCTCTCTGGAAGAACGGGTACATATCACCGAATCCGTCGTCCGTTATGCCGCGGGACGGGTTCCCGTCATCTCCAGCGGACAGGTCTCCGATACCCTGGAAGGTCAGATTCAGGAAGTTACGGCTATCGCCGCCGCAGGGCCCGCTGCCGTCATTCTGATCACCAACCGCTTTGCCGCGGAGGACGAGGATGATGAAGTCTGGTTCGCCAATCTGAGCAAACTGTTGGACGCGCTGGATCCTTCGATCCCCCTGGGATTTTATGAGTGTCCTTATCCTTATAAGCGTGTACTGTCTCCGGAACTTCTGGCCCGTTGCGCCGCTACGGGACGCTTTTATCTGATGAAGGACACCTGCTGCGATACACAGCAGATTCTGAAAAAGCTGGATGCCATTCAGGGCACTCCTCTTCGTCTGTATAACGCCAATACCGCAACGCTTCTGGATACCCTTCAGGCCGGCGCTGCCGGTTACTCCGGCGTCATGGCCAATTTCCATCCGGAGCTGTATGTATGGCTGTGCCGCAATTTTGCCTCTCAGCCGGAAACAGCCAAGTACCTTGCGGATCTCCTGACGCTTGCTTCCTTTATTGAGCACAAGCCCTATCCGGTAAACGCCAAATACAACCTGCAGCTGGTAGGAATCGGCAATACCCTAATGACCCGCACACGGCCTGCCTCCGATCTAAATGAGACGAACCGCAGTGAGGTCCGTCAGCTGAAGGAACTGTCCGATGCAATCGCTCATAAATTAGGCCTGTAAAACAAAGTCGCCTCCAATCTCACATGAGATCGGAGGCGATATTTTTATTCCTTTACACACCGCAGTACATGGAACCCGGATTGGCGTTCTACCGTCTCGCAGTTTCCAAAGATTTGGGTCAATTCCTTTACGGCAGAGGGCGCCCCCTGATTCTTGCGGATCACCACATACAGGCGGCCGCCCGGGCGCAGCCACTGAAAGCTATCCCGAAACAACCCATAGATCGTCTCCTTGCCTGCTCGAATCGGCGGATTGGTGATTACCACTTCTGCCCCTTCCTGCACTGCCAGCTGGTCTGCCGTCCCGACCGCAACGCGTTCCGACACGCCGTTTTTTTCAGCATTGCGCCTTGCGAGCTCCATTGCGCGGTCATTCACGTCAATCATGCTCACCTTGACCTGCGGATATACTGCCGCCACCGCGACACCAATCGCTCCGTATCCGCACCCCAGATCTATCACCGTTCCAGTCAAGGCCGCTTCCTGCTCTATCACCGCATGGATCAGGATATCTGAACCATGATCCACCCGTTCCATCGAAAATACACCGTGATCCGTCAAATACCGCAGGCTATGTCCATTCACCTCATACCGGATCTCCCGAATGTCCGATCGGGAAGTCGGCGCATTGGTATAATAATGCTCCATCACTTTCCCTCCAATTCATTGGACAATGCCGCGAACTGTGCCAGCGTCAGCGCCTCTCCACGAATCTGTTCTGAGATGTTCAGACGCCGCAGCGCTTCCTGCACCTGTTCTTTTTCATAATCAAGCTCCTGACTGTTGCTCACACTGTTGACCAGGGTCTTACGCCTCTGTCCGAACGCCGCTCGGATCAGCGCGAAAAACCGCTTCTCATCCTGCACCTGAACCGGTTTTTCCTTGTGCGTTGTCAGCTGTATCACGGCAGAGCCCACACCCGGGCGCGGCATAAAGCAATTGGGCGGAACAAACGCCGCGATCTCCGCCTCGGCATAATACTGCACCGCCAGACTCAACGCGCCATAGTCCTTGGAGCCCGGGCCCGCCTGTATACGCCGCGCGACTTCCTCCTGCACCATGACTGTCATCCCCGCCAGCGGAATTCCGCTCTCGTAAAGCTCCATGATGATGGGGGTCGTGATATAATACGGCAGATTCGCAATTACCTTGATAGGCTTATCGATGCCCCACTCCGCCAGCTTGGCCTTGAGATCCAGCTTCAGAAAGTCCTGATGAATCAGCCGCACATTGGGATAGTCCTCCAGATTCTTCTGCAAAATAGGAATCAAACGGCCATCGATCTCCACAGCGATCACCTGCGCGGCCCGTTCGGCCAATACCTGGGTCAGGCTGCCGATCCCCGGACCGATCTCCACACAAACATCTTCCTCATTGATTTGTGCGGCCCGCAGAATCTTTTCAAGCACATGCAGGTCAATCAAAAAATTCTGGCCAAATTTCTTTAAAAACTGAAAATCATTGGCTTGCAATATCTCTATCGTCTTTGCCGGTGAGGCAATTCGTTCTTTCATCTGTTTATCCCTTTCGATTCTAGTGTTGCAAATCCTTACCCTATGATTGTACCACGACTGGGGCTATTAATCAACCAATCCTCCACTAAAAAAGTCCGCTGCAATTTTCAGGATTACAGCGGACTGTCTGTAAAGATTAGCGGGTGATGATATCCACCGGCACGTTAAAGATCTTGGCAACCTTGAGGATCGTATCAATATGTCTTCCGGTCGCCGCTGCCATATGATGCGTCGGGCCTGCTTCGCTCCAGCGGTTTACAAACTCTCTCGCGCCGCAGGTAAAGCGGGTTCTCATATTGGTGTCTCCAAAGGACAGGATCTTGCCCTCCTCGTTGACACCTTCTGCTACAACAAACTTGAAGTGACCGTCACGGTCCTGCGTAATCGCAAGATACGTTACCGGGCCGGTATACGGGTAGAACTGCGTCAGATAGCCGCCGCCGGTCTTACCGTGGAATACCTTGACAATCTTCATCGTCGGCTTCTTATCGGAAATATCCGCGTCGCCGCTTCCGGAATGGCCGATGATGCAGATATCATCGTTAAAGTCGATGGAGTACATC
>CAVGBV010000001.1:76652-78261 GCA_963627615.1 Alloprevotella sp. | reverse complement strand
ATCTCAGACAGCTGGCCGGTTCCCGCGATTGTCTTCAGGATGCTCATCGCCATAGCGACCTTCATATCGCCCTCTACCGCGCAAGCCGTTCCCTGCTTGATCAGCATGGAAAACGCCGGGATCAGCATGCTGTCCAGAACGCCGGCCTTGCCCTGTGCGAATCCGTCATAGTGGGAAGCGATCAGACCCAGATGCTCGTCCTTGACCCACTGCTCAAAGGCTACGACATACTTGGCCATCTCCCATACTTCCTCGATGCTGCCGCCGCCCTCGATATCAAAGGTATCCAGGATCTCCTGCGCCTTGGCGCGAATCGCCTGCTCATCCGTGATGTTATCAGCGATTGCCCACATCTTTTCCCAGTCAAACTGCTTGGTATACAGGAACATTCTATTATACAGGTTGGTCTCATCGATATACAGGTCCATCATCCCCGGATACGGACGGCCAATCTGGGCGATATTGGTATCACGGAATCTTCTTCTTACCTGTGCCGCACGGCACCAATCCTCGATCTCTGCCTGTACGCCGGGATCGCCGCCCTCGACAACACCCGTGATCACGGCATGTCTCTTGCCCGCTCTCTCCAGATCCGCAACGGCCTCGCCTACAGCACCGCAGGCATAGCCCTCGCCCAGCCAGGACGCGATATCGGTATGGTCGTAATCCAGCGCCTTCAGCTTCTGCACATTTACCAGAACTACCGGAACATCCAGATCACGAACGGCCGGAAGCATATTGTACGAAGTGGCATAGGTCAGCATCTGCAAAAATACCAGATCAACATCTGCCGCGCGGAACTTGTCTCCGGCAACCATTGCCTGCTCCTTGGTCGTCACCATTCCTCCGTCGATAATCTCAACGGTATCCGGGATCGTTTTCTTGAACGCAGCGTACTGCGACTCAAACTCCGGTACCAGAGACGGGAACTGCGGAAGATATGCTCCTAAAGCGATAGAAAATACACCCACTCTTGCTTTTGTGTTTACTAACATAGTCCAAACCTCCTGTTGCAATTTGCATAGTTATATTATACTACAGCTGCTTAAAAAAGGGAAGATATGTTTGACAAATTATCGGAAGATGGAGGGAAGATTACATTAAAATGTAGCTACGTCAGTCTATAGTTCTCCCAAAAAATCCGTCAAATCAATGAGCTTAATTACTGGCTCACCCATAAACGGGTCTACCAATTCTTTTATACTCATTTGTTCATACGCTAAATCTTCTTGTAGTTGATTCCGTATATATTCTGCTATTGCTCTCTTGTTCTTTCCTACAGTATCTACATAATACCCTCTACACCAAAACTCCCGATTCCCGTATCGATATTTTAGATTTGTGTGTTTATCGAATGTCATTAAACTGCTTTTTCCCTTTAGATATGCCATAAAACTTGATACGCTTATCTTTGGCGGTATTGATACTAGCTTGTGTATATGATCCGGACAGGCTTCTGCTTCTATTATTTCTACTTCTTTCCATTCGCATAGTTTTCTTATTATTTGTCCTATATCCGCTTTTATCTTCCCATATATTACCTGTCTCCTATACTGATGTGTCCCCCCAATACTGGGTATCCAGTATTGGGGGGACACATCAAAAGGCG
>CAVGBV010000001.1:54186-76642 GCA_963627615.1 Alloprevotella sp. | reverse complement strand
CAATTTTTATAGCCATTGATTTTAGACTTTTGGCGTCTTCCTCTGTATTACCTCTGTTATACGCAATGATTATAAATTTTACAACTGTTTTCCGATGATTGGCGAAAAATTGATATGCCAGTTAGCGGAATGAACTGATATGCATATAAATAGCCCTCTGTTTTCCATCTTATGAATGCTCCCAAACCCTATTCATTTTAATTTTCGATAATAAATATAAAACATCGGTGCGGTAGTGCAAACGGCGATGGTGTCCGCGATCGGCTCGGCCAGATAGACGCCCATGACTGCATCCGGCCACAAGTGCGGCAGTAAAAAAATCAATGGAATGAGCAGGATGATTTTGCGCCAAATGGTGAGAAAAATCGCTTTGGGCGCCTGATCCAGCGCTACAAAGCTATACTGGCACGCTACCTGTATGCCATAGATCAGCAAAGCGGCGAGATAAATACGCATACTCCGGATCGTGTATGCGATGAGTGCCGTGTCGTTGGTAAAAATAGCCGCTACCGCGCCGGGTACTATCATGCAGAGCAGCCAGATGAGAAATGAACCGCTAACGCAGCAGATGAGCAGCAGACGGAAGGTTCTCTTGACTCGCGGGATATTCTGCGCGCCCAGATTATAACTGAGCAGCGGCTGCGCTCCCTGCACCAGTCCCGGCAGGATCAACATCACAAACTGCATGACACTGCTCAGAATACTCATGGACGCTACCGCCATATCCCCGCCGTAGATCTGCAGAGAGGTATTGAAGCTGATCGCCACCAGATTCTCTGTCAGCTGCATCAGCGCCGGCGATGTCCCCAACAGGATACACGGCCAAAGGAGCTTTCCATCAAAGCGGATATTCCGCAGTCGAAGGCGCAGAAGGCTTTTACCCGAGCAAAGATAACGAATGACAAAGCAGGCAGACACAGCTTGTGAGATGACGGTTGCCAACGCTGCTCCCTTGACGCCCATGCCGAAGCCGTTAATCAACACGGCATCCAACACAATGTTGGTCAACGCGCCTACAGCTACATTGCCCATACTGACCAGCGTTTTGCCCTGCGCTGTAACAAAAGCGTTCAGCCCCAGCGTCAGTTGGGTAAACACTGTGCCGAGACAATAGATATTCATGTAATCTGACGCAAATATAATCGTATCCGCACTGGCTCCAAAGAGCAGCAAAATCGGTCGTCCGAACACCAGCATGATGCCGGTCAGAAGCACCGACAGCAGAAGTAACATCCATGTACAGCTTCCTACGACCCGCTCGGCCTGCTCATTTTCTCCCTTGCCGAGAAAGATAGACGCTTTGGGTGCACCGCCCATGCTGACCAGTGCCGCAAAAGCGGAAATAGCCAGAATTACCGGAGTGGTCACGCCGACACCTGCCAGCGCCTGCTTTCCCACCTCCGGGATATGCCCGATAAACATTTTGTCTACCAGATTATATAGAATGTTGATGATCTGCGCTGCTACTGCCGGAACCGCTAACTTAAAAAACGCCTTTGGTACAGGTATAGCCGTGAGCAACTGATCGCTTTGATTCATAGAATTACCCTCGATGGTCGCATTTTTGACACTGGATCATGGGCGTATCGCCTTCATCCTTATAGAATACCCCTGCCCATTGACAGATGTTCTGCAAAATCGGTACTACGGACATTCCCTTTTCCGTCAGAGAATACTCCACCCTTGGCGGAATCTCATTATAAGACTTACGCTCCACAATACCGTTGGCAATCAGCTCTTTCAGTGTAGAAGCCAGCACCGCATCCGTGATGTTTCCCATCTCCCGGCGCAGCTCGCTGTACCGCAGCGTTCCCAGCGTCGCCAGCACACAGATAATGCGGGAATTCCACTTTCCGCCGAACAGCTCCATGCCGTACTCCAATGGACAACGGATGTCTTTTTCCAGCTTTCTCTGATACATGACTTTATACCTCGCTTTTGGTTTTCTACATTATAGCAGGATATACTCGTCACAACAAGTTACTATGAAATTTATGAGTGGCATATCGTTCTTAAAGTTCTTTTTTGTTGTCTGCGCCGGGAGTGGTGACGATAACCTTCTCCGGGGTGATGATGAGTGCGCCCTTGGCTGTCGCCGCACCGTTGAACATTTTCTCCACCATGTTCTTAAAAGTCTCGACTACTTCGCCCTCGGTGACGTACTGTGCCGTACCCTTGACCTGATAGCCCTCCAGATTTTGAGCATCATAGACGGAAATAGCAATCTTACCGTTGTTCGCTGCGATGTTCTTCAGCGTCGTATCCAGAAAGACATCGCCAACCACCAGCTTATCCTCCGGAGTCACATCCTTGAATGCAACAGGCACTACATTGGGTAGGTTCCCCATCGGCACAGGTAGCCAGATCCCACATTCCGTTTTTCAACAGCTTTACAACATTTTCATTCAACATAACTATTCCTCCTTGTATCTCGAGCTTTGCGGCTCATTTGTTATGCTTATAATAGCGTAGATACAAAAAAAGCGGAAGATATTGGTCGTTTTATGAGTCACTCATATTTTTCATAGATTTTTGAATAATAAACTAAGCCCATACACGGACAGCCATCCGTATATGGGCTTCGTCATAAGTTTCTGATTATATCCGTACCGCGATTGTTAGCACAGCTTTGCGCCGGCCGGAATCTGATCCGATACCATGAGGAGGTTCAGCTTCTCTTCTCCATTCTCATTATGCACCGCGGAGATCAGCATACCGCAGCTCTCCAGACCCATCATCTTGCGCGGCGGAAGGTTGACAATGGCTACCAGCGTCTTGCCCACCAGCTCCTCCGGCTTATAATACTTAGCGATGCCGGACAGAATCTGGCGATCCTTCCCCGTACCGTCATCCAATGTAAACCGAAGCAGCTTGGAAGACTTGGGCACAGCTTCGCACGCCTTCACCTTTACAGCTCGGAAGTCGGATTTACAGAATGTATCAAAATCCACCTTTTCTTCCGTCTGCGGCTCGACTTCAATCACCTTGGCCGGTTCGCTCTTGGGTGCCGCAGCCGCCTGCAGCGCCTCCAGCTCCTTGAGTTCCTTTTCCATATCAATTCTGGGGAACAGTGCCTCACCCTTGTGTACTGTCACATTGGCGGGCAGCACACCGAAATGTCCTGCCTCTTCCCAGATCTGCTCCTCAGCGCTTGCTCCGATCTGTCCCAGAATTTTATCAGCAGAATCCGGAATAAAGGGCTTCAGCAGCGACGCGCAGATACGGATGGTCTCCAGAAGATTGTACATCACGGACGCCAGACGCGGCTTGTTGCTCTCGTCCTTGGCCAGAACCCAGGGTGTTGTCTCATCGATATACTTGTTAGCGCGGGACAATACCTTAAAGATTTCTCCCAATCCATTCTGGAAAGCATACTTATCCATCTGCTCCTGATAGCGTCCGCGCAGAGACACCACCATCTCAATCAGCTCCTGATCGATGGGCTGCGCTTCGCGCTCCTCAATCAATGTACCGCCAAAATATTTTTCTACCATCGCCACAGTTCGGGACACCAGGTTGCCCAGCGAGTTGGCGAGATCCGCATTAATCGTCTGAATCAGCAGCTCATTGGTAAAGTTACCGTCCGAACCAAATGGGAAGGTGCGCAGCAGGAAGAAACGCAGAGAATCCACGCCGTAGCGCTGTGCCAGCAGATAGGGATCCACCACATTGCCGCGGGACTTACTCATCTTTTCTCCGTTAAAATTCAGCCAGCCATGTCCGAACACTTTCTTAGGAAGCGGCAGTTCCATGCTCATCAGCATCGCGGGCCAGATAATTGAGTGGAAGCGCACGATCTCTTTTCCGACAAAATGCACATCTGCCGGCCAATAGCGCTCCAGATCATGATAGCGGTCATTCATGTATCCCAGTGCCGTCATATAGTTGAACAGCGCGTCAATCCATACATAGACCACATGCTTGGAGTCAAAATCTACCGGAACGCCCCAGGTAAAGCTGGTACGGGATACGCACAGATCCTCCAGACCCGGCTTGATAAAGTTATTAATCATCTCATTGACGCGGGATGCCGGCTCCAGAAAATCTCCGCTCTCCAGAAGCTTCAGTACACGGTCAGCATACTTGGACAGACGGAAGAAATACGCTTCCTCTTCCGCGTCTATAACATCCCGTCCGCAGTCCGGGCACTTGCCGTTGACCAGCTGACTCTCTGTCCAAAAGCTCTCGCAGGGCGTACAGTATTTACCTACATACTTACCCTTGTAGATGTCGCCCTTTTCATACATTTTCTTGAAAATGCTCTGAATGGCCGATACGTGATAGTCATCGGTCGTACGGATAAAGCGGTCGTTAGAGATATTCATCAGCTTCCACAGATCCTTGATGCCGCCCTTACCTTCTACGATATTATCCACGAACTGCTGCGGCGTCACATCGGCCGCCTTTGCCTTTTCTTCGATTTTCTGTCCATGCTCGTCCGTTCCGGTCAGGAACATTACATCATACCCGCGCATTCTCATATAACGGGCCATCGCGTCCGTCGCAACTGTACAATAGGTATGCCCGATGTGCAGCTTATCCGACGGATAATAGATCGGGGTTGTAATATAAAACTTTTCACTCATCTCTGATGCTCTCCTTTTTATTGAATTCCGAACAGTTTTTTCGCGTTCGCGCTCGTGACCCGAGCTACTTCTTCCGGTGAAATCTGTTTGATCTGAGCGATGCGCTCCGTAATATACCGCAGGTTTCTGGAATCATTGCGCTTACCGCGCATCGGCACCGGCGCCAGATAAGGACTGTCTGTCTCAATCAATAGATGCTCCAATGGAATGGCCTCAACCGTAGCGGCCACTCTTTTGGCATTCTGAAATGTCACCATTCCGCCGATTCCCAGATAAAATCCCATCTCCACATAAGCCTTTGCCATCTCCGGCGCGCCCGTATAACTATGCAGTACCCCGCCGAACATTCCGCCGTCATACTGCTCCAGAATATCATAGGTGTCCTGCGCCGCGTCCCGGCTATGCACAATGATCGGCAGCTCCAATTCTTTGGCCAGTTCAATCTGCTCGATAAACCACTCCTGCTGTTCCTGGGCCGGCGCGTTTTCCTTGTAATGATAATCCAGCCCAATCTCGCCGATCGCGACCACTTTATCCGAGCTTTCCGCCAGATTGTAGATTCTGGACGCGTCCTCCACTTCCAGCCCCTTGACCGCTTCCGGATGCACTCCCACGGCCGCATAGATAAAATCATACCTTGCGGCAAGCTCTATCGCCTTGTCGGAACTGGTGAGATCCGAACCGCAGTCAATCACATAATCCACTCCGCCTTCCCGAAGCGAATGCAACAGCAGATCCCGGTCCGCGTCAAACATTTTATCATCGTAATGGGCATGACTGTCAAAATACATTCTGCTCCTCCCCTCCTGCAAAATAAAAATGTCCCTCTGACTCCAAAGGACGAGGGACATTCGTGTTACCACCTTGTTTCACCGGCTCCTCACAGAACCGGCCTTATGAGGTCATAGACCTCCGTGCGTTCACGGGCGCACCCGTCGCAGCCTTGACAATGTCTCGGTACGCGGCTCCGGGGCCATATTCGGCTGTCCATCCACACCCCTTTCCACCATATCGGGGCTCTCTGCAAGTTTCATGACAGCGTACTCTTCCCTTCCCTGCCTTTTCCAATATGAATCTATTATAAAGGCGGGAAAACCACTTGTCAAGGGGATTTTTAATATGTGTCTATCGGCGGCTTAACGCTATCCGGCAGGGGACAGGTATACCGGCCGCCATTTCTGCGGCGTACTTCCTCTTTGGCCGCCGCGATCTGTTCCGGCTTCTCCATCGTCCGGATCGCCGCAAGCGCCAGCATCTCTCCGGCCGTCACGGTTCCTTTATGTCCCAGAACGCTTCCGGCCTGCCCTGTCATCTGCCAGGTATGGCCAATATTACCCAGACACGCTGTCGCTACATTCAGATTTACACAGGGAACCGCACAGCCAACGTCGCCGACGTCGGTAGAACCCGCGCACAGATAGATGTCCTGCGGAGAAAACGCCTTAACGCCATTATCCAGCGGACGATCCCAGTATTCCTGCGCCTGGTCTCCATACTTCTCCACAAACTGCTCCCAGATAGCCGCCTTGGTCTGCTCCGGATAAGACTCCAGATATTCCTTCGCCAGCTTATAATCGTCTTCCTCCCACTGCGGGGCGCCGATCTCCTGCATCGCTTCGCTTGCGATCTCCGCCAACGCTACATTGGGGATGTACTCGGTAAAGGCCATCGCCAGCTCCACCTCTACCTTCGTCTCCGTCATCATGGCCGCGCCCTGCGCTACCTTTACCACACGATCGTACAGTTCTTTCGCCTGTCTCACATACGGAGCCCGTACCTCATACCGCACAGTCGCGTGATCCTGCACTACATTCGGCGCTGTACCGCCGGCATCGATATACGCATAATGCAGTCTCGCTTCCGGAATCATATGCTCTCTCAGATAATTGCAGCCTACACTCATCAGTTCCACCGCGTCCAACGCGCTTCGCCCCAGATACGGCGTTGCTCCGGCATGCGCGGTAAGGCCCTTAAAATAGAAATTTGCTCCCATAATCGCGTTGGAATGCATGCTGTCTACCGCGGTCTCACTGGCCGGATGCCAGGTATACACAAAATCGCACTCGTCAAACAACCCTGCCCGCGCCATAAATTGCTTGGATCCCGCGCCTTCCTCCGCCGGGCACCCGTAATAGATGACCTTGCCGGGAATTCCGGTTTCTGTTAAATATTCTTTGAGAAGAATCGCGGCTAATAAGGATCCGGTCCCCAGGCAGCAATGGCCGCAGCCGTGACCCGGCGCGCCGGTTTTTTTAGGAGTATGAACCGTACAGCCTGCCTTTTGGCTCAGGCCGTCCAGCGCGTCAAACTCTCCCAGGAAACCCATCACCCGGCCGCCTTCTCCCTGACTCCATGTACCCGCGAAACAGGTCGGGATCTCTGCCAATCCCCGTTCTACGGTAAATCCATGCTCTTCAAGCTTCGCGCTCAAAAATTCAGCTGATTTATATTCTTTGTATTGCAGCTCTGCGTATTCAAAAACCGTATCCACTACGCCGTACATCTCCTGGCGAAGTTTTTCCGCTGTCTGCTCTATAAACTGCTTCGCGTCCATTTCTATTCCTCCTTACAACACTTTACTCAGAAAATCCCGGCACCGATCCGTCTTGGGATGATCGAACACTTCTTCCGGTGTCCCCTCTTCCTGCACCAGACCCTCATCCATAAACAGCACCCGATCGCTGACCTTACGGGCAAATCCCATCTCATGCGTTACGATGACGGTCGTCATCCCGGACTGTGCCAGCTCCTGAATAACATCCAACACTTCCTTGACCATCTCCGGATCCAGCGCACTGGTCGGCTCGTCAAACAGAATCACCTGCGGCTCCATCGCCAGCGCCCGGACAATGGCCAGACGCTGCTTCTGTCCTCCCGAAAGTCTTGTGGGATACTCGTCCCTTTTATCATACAGGCCAACCCGCCGCAGCAGCGTCTCCGCCATACTGCGAGCTTCATCCTTGGGCATCTTTTTCTCCAGAACCGGAGCCAATGTAATATTGTCGATCACCTTCAGGTGTGGGAATACATGAAAATGCTGAAATACCATACCGATCTTCTGGCGGTACGCATCAATCTTTACCTTTTTTCCGGTAATCTCGTCTCCTTCAAAGAAAACCTGTCCCTCATCCGGCCGCTCCAATAGATTCAGGCAGCGCAGAAATGTACTCTTCCCACTGCCGCTGGGGCCGATAATACTTACAACTTCCCGTTCGTAAATCGTTTGATCGATTCCGCACAGCACGGGCAGCTTGCCGAAATTCTTCTTAAGGCCGACGACCTGAATCATTTTCCGATCATAGTTAATCATTGGCCTTGAGCCTCCCTTCGATCAGCTTCATCAAAAATGACAGTACCGTTGTCAATGCCAGATACAAAATACCGGAAATCATAAGGGCCGGAATGGTAATAAAGGTCGCGGACTGTACGGTCTTGAACGCGCTTGTGATCTCTGTGATAAAGAATACAGACGCCAGGGACGCTTCCTTGATCATTACGATAAATTCATTGCCCAGAGCCGGAAGGATATTTTTGATGGCCTGCGGCAGAATCACTCGGCTCATCGTATGGTAGGCGCTCATTCCCAGGCTGCGGGCCGCCTCTGTCTGGCCTTTATCCACCGCCTGGATTCCCGCGCGGATAATCTCCGCCACATAGGCACTGGCATTCACCACCAGAGCCATGATAATACACTGTTCTTCATTGATTTCAAACGGCAGAATATCCGGGACAAAAAAGTAGAAAAAGTAGATCTGCAACAGAATCGGGGTTCCGCGGATGATCCAGACATAAACTCCCACGATCCATTCCAGCGGCTTCACCTTGGAGAGCTTCATGATAGCCAGAAGCGTCCCCAGAACCGTTCCCAACAGCACGGTTAAAAGCGCCAGATAAATCGTGCCCCAGGTACCCTGTAGATAAATGTACCCGTATTTACTCCAGATCAGCGCAATCTTTTCAAACATACCCCTCTACTCCTTCTTTACAGTCCCAGTGTCGCCGCATACTCCTTGTACTGCTTATACCACTTCATATAGGTTCCGTCCTGAGCCACCGGCTCAATAATCTCATTGATTTTCGCGAGGAGCTCATCCTCCCCCTTTTTCATTCCGATAACCATACTGCTGAAGCGTTCATCAGCTTCAAAACGGAAGCTTTCTACCATAGCGAGACCGCATTCTTCATTGGCGTCGATGTAGAGTCTCGCGAAGGCCGTCGCTGTCACGACAACATCCGCTTTGCCCTCCTGAACCATCAAAAAGGCGTCATTGGTCGAGGAAACATACTTGACTTCCTTGCACTTCGGAACCTGATCCTCTAAGAAGAACTGCTGAAGAGAACCCTGTTGTACTACAACCACTTTATCCGCCAAATCGTCGATGCTCTGGATCTCATCGGCCATATCCGCGCGTGCCGCGACACCGTAGGTTGAATCATCCTCTTCATCTGACTTGTAATAACCATTGGAGAGATTCATATTCTCCGCTCTGTCCGGCTTATATCCAAGTGCCGAGATCGCAAGATCGTACTTGCCCTCTGTTACACTGCTCAAAACTGTGGAAAAGTCCAGCGCCACGATTCTGCACTCCACACCAAGCTGCTGCGCGATGTATTTCGCAAGCTCGATGTCCGAGCCCACATATCGGTCGTCTCCTTCTTTGCTGGGGTCGATAAACTCATTGGGTGCGAAATAAGGTTCTGTCGCAACCGTAATATATCCGCGTTCCAGTATCTCGTCCAATCGGCTCTTCGCGTTGTCTGTCTGTCCTCCGCACCCGATTGCTCCTACTGCCAAAATCATTGCCAGCACCGCTGCCCAAATTCTCCTCATCTCTTTCTCCTCCACTTTAGTTTGCTAATTAGATGAATCGCTAACGCGATGATAAGATCATACACTATCCGAGCAGATTTGTCAATTGTTTTTTTAATTTTTTTGCATAAAAAATGCGCACTCCTAAGGATCTGCGCATTTTCTTTCTATCTTATATTACCCTGTTCCGCGGATGTCCCGCGGCATATGCCATAATATTCCCTGCGACGAGCTTCAGCAGCCGCTCCCGTGTCTCCCGGGCCAGCCATCCTACATGGGGCGTTACCACCGCACGTGGGTGAGAAGCCAGCCTGCACTCTGTCTCCGGCGGTTCCTGACACAGCACATCCGCGCCCACTGCGTATAATTTACCGCTGTCCAGCGCTCTGACGACCGCTGCCTCATCCAGAACCGCACCGCGCGACGTATTGAGCAGAATCACTCCATCCTTCATCCGCGACAAAAGCTCTGTACTAAACATCCCGCGTGTCTCCTCGGTCAGCGGCAGATGAATAGAAACCACATCCGATACGGCCAGAAGTGTATCCAGATCTACATAAGTCAATGCATCTCTGTCCCTCTCCGGATGTCTGCGGTACGCTACGACCTTCATCCCAAAAGCCTCACCCAGCCTGGCCACCTGCTGTCCGATACTACCGGCGCCGCATATGCCCAGCGTCCGGCCGCTTAGTTCCATCAACAGCATGGTCTGAATGTCACGATAACCGTCACGGCTCCAGGTGCCGTCATGAACAAATCGGTTCAATGCCGATATGTTGTTGACGATCTCCAACAGCAACGCGAAGGTATGCTGCGCTACGGCCTGTGTGCTATATCCTGGGACATTGCACACGACAATCCCTCGCTTGGCCGCCGCATTTAGATCGATCATGTTGCAGCCCGTACTGAATGTACCGATATAACGGATGCCGGGACACTTTTCCAAAAGCTCCTCCGTCACCGGAAACCGGTTCACGAGAATTCCCTCTGCTGTGCCAATCCGTTCTGCCGCTTTTTCCGGCGGTGTCTCCGGATACCAGACCTGTTCATGCGGTGCGATCTCCAGTGTCCGGCCCTCCAGTCCCGGAAGGAATCCGTCCAAAATAACAAATCTCATATTTATCTCAGGTGAACACCGTATTCTGCCGAATATTTCTCTGCCAATTCCAACAGCTCTGAATCGGAAATGGCCGTAACACGTCCGCCGGCATATTCCTGATCTACCCATTCCTTGATCTGGACAACGACCGGGCTCTCCTTGGTCAGCCGCGCCTCATCCTTCAGATTATAGCTACTGTTGATCCAGTGCGCGATTCCCGCTGCGCCGGAAGTGTTGGTAATCATTACTTTCGGCGGGCGGTTCAGCAGCAAGCCTGTGTTAAAGACATTATAGATCTCTTCATCCTTCATCAGACCGTCCGCATGAACCCCGGCGCGGGTCACATTAAAATATTCCCCTACAAACGGTGTTCTCGGCGCGATGTATTCGCCCAATTCCGTCCTGTAATAATCCGCGATCTCCGTAATCACGGTTGTATCCATACCATCCAGTGTACCCCGCAGCTGCGCGTACTCCATTACCATGGCTTCCAGCGGGCAGTTACCTGTCCGCTCGCCGATTCCCAGCAGAGAACAGTTGACACCGGACGCGCCATAGAGCCATGCCGTAACCGAATTGGTCACAGCGGCGTAGAAGTCATTATGTCCATGCCACTCAATCAGCTCAGAAGGCACACGGGCATGATACCGTAGGCCGTAGATGATACCCGGAACACTTCGTGGCAGCGCCACACCAGGGATGGATACACCATATCCCATCGTATCACAGGCGCGGATCTTAATCGGGACTCCGCTCTCCTTGCGCAGTTTTGTCAGCTCCGATACAAACGGAACGACAAAGCCATAGAAGTCCGCGCGGGTAATATCCTCAAAATGGCATCGGGGCCGGATCCCTACCTCCAGGCACTCCTTAACGACACGCAGGTAATGCTCGATCGCCTGGCTCCTCGTCATGTGCAGCTTATTAAAAATATGATAGTCAGAGCAGCTGACCAGAATTCCTGTTTCCTTGACGCCGATCTCCCGAACCATCTCAAAATCCTTTTTAGACGCGCGGATCCAGCTTGTCACCTCAGGAAAGTCATACCCCAGCTCCATACAACGGTATGCGGCATCACGATCTTTTTTACTATACAGGAAAAATTCGCTCTGACGAATCAGCCCCTTGGGGCCGCCCAGACGATGCAGCATCTCATACAGACGCACAATCTGCTCTGTTGTATACGGCTCGCGGGACTGCTGTCCATCCCGAAAAGTCGTATCGGTAATCCATATATTCTCCGGCATCTCCATAGGTACCAAACGTCTGTTAAAAACAATCTTGGGAACTTCATCATATTTGAAATTCTGACGATACAGGTTCGGACTCTCGACATCTTGCAGAATATAGTTGAACTCCGCTTGCTCCAAAAGATGAGTATTGGGATTCATATGCAGATCAGTATTTTTATCGATACTGTTCATTCTCTGCTCCTCCTTTCATATCATGCCCTGGCGGGTTGTGAACTTCATCATACTAAATTCTTCACTGCAAGTCAAGCATTTTTTTGATATCACGCATATTTTTGGACATGTTTCATAAAAATTTTCCAAAAAACGGTGGAACACTGGAAAAGCTATCGTAATATCCTATAGTGTCAGGGGAACCTCTCCCCGGTAAAATATCTCTTGAAAGGGGGCTCTCCCTATGGGATGTGCCGGAAACAATTATTGGATCATTATTCTTTTGCTGCTGTGCTGCTGCGGCAACGATAATGGATGCGGATGCGGCGGCGGAATCGGCAATGGATGCGGTAACGGCAACGACGGATGTAATTGGATCATCTTCCTGATCCTGATTCTGTGCTGCTGTGGTAACGGCAATGGAATCGGCAGCGGATGCGGCAACTCCTGCGGCAATTCCTGCTGCTAATACACATATCTGAAAAACCTCCTGAAAAAAGGGAGTACCGCAGGTTTTCTCACACCCGCGGTACTCCCGCCTTTTTATTGTTTTTTCTGCTGGTAATACAGAATAAACTGTCTCGCGCTCCTTCCGGAAAAGCCCTTTTGCTCCATCGACCACTGAATCGCTTCCCGTTCCAGAGCTTTGTCCGCCGCGATTCCCTGCTTCTGGGCCAAATACCGGACAATCTCCAGATATTGCGCCTGATTCGGCACCGGGTATGTCAGCGTCAATCCGAAGCGCTGTGACAACGACAGCTTTTCATTCATTGCCTCAATCCCGTGTACTTCCTGATCCAGATGCTCTGTCTGACGATCCTTCCATTTCTGCTGGATGATGTGCCGCCGGTTGGACGTCGCGTAGAAGACGACATTCTCCGGTTTCTTTTCCACACTGCCTTCCAGCAGGGACTTCATATATTTATACTCCGTTTCAAAATCCTCAAAAGACAGATCGTCAATAAAAAGAACGAAACGCTTGCCGCGGCCCGCGATATATTGAAGAATGACCGGCAGCTGCTCCATCTGCTCTTTGCCGACTTCCACCAGCCGCAGCCCCCTATCAAAATATTCGTTCACCAGTGCCTTTACCGCTGAAGATTTTCCGGTTCCGCCCGCTCCTGCCAGCAGAACATTGTTGGCTTCGTGCCCCTCCAGAAACCCTTCGGTATTCTCTATCAGCATCTGCTTCTGGTACTGGTATCCGATCAGGTCAGACAGGCGGATATCATCGTAATTCTCCACGCCTACGAGGCCATGTCCCGTCTCCCAGCGAAACATGGGGTACATCGCAAGGATCCCGCAGCCCTGCCGTGCATAATACGCACTCAGCACATCGACTGCTTCCGCGTCCTGCATCTCTCCCAACAAGCTATGTTCCGCACACATCTGCTTCAATACCGCGGCTCTCTTTTCCGCCGGTGAGGAATCCGCTCTCTTCTTAGCGCATCGGCAATACTGCAGCGCGAAGTCCTCCAAACCATAGCGCCGAAACAGATTCAGGCTCTCCCGCAGCGCCGTCCGAAGGATATGGATGTCCCTCTGCACCGCTTTATAGAGACTGCTGTCCTTTCCGACCTCCCAATGCCTCTCACTATTCATACTGAAGGCGTTTACGTCTCCCAGCAGGCAATGCCAGGCCCAGGCTTCCAATACCGGTCCCTCCAGAAGATACTTCTCCGATTGTTCCACCAGAAGCGCTACCAGGCGACTGGCATCCCCTTCCGCTTCTTCCGGCGCTTTTTCCAGCATTTCCGACAAAATCCGCATCAACGGATTCTTCGTGATTTCGTGATATACTGTCAAATATCTCAGATTCATTGGTTCTCTCTCCCTATCAATCGACTCGTATTCCTTCCGAACTTAACAGCCAGTTTATATTTTTTGAAATTTTTTCCAGATTTGTTAATTGCCTCCATGCACAATATGGTCTATAATAGAAGCACTTCAAGATTTCCCTCGTTTCTTGTCGAACTTTGTTTTTTGAAAGGATGATACCATTGGTCGTTCATTTGATCCCTTTTGATTACCCAGATATTGGGGAACAGATCCAGCACCGCCGCAAAGAATTGGGGCTAACACAACTTCAACTGGCCGATCAGGTACCATGCAGCACCACCTATATCTCACGCATCGAGAATGGCGCCAAGCCCAGTCTGGAGGTCATCGTGCGCATTGCGCACATCCTGGACATGAGCCTGGACACACTATTCTGCATCCAAGGAACCGATGACACCCATTTGCACCAGATTCTGCGCATGATCTCCAACCAGCCGCCAGAGATCCGCCGCGTTACCTTTGCCATGCTCTACGCTTACCTTCAGACTCTGAACCCATCCGTCTACCATCTGGCCGCAGATTCAGAGGAGCCCGCCGCCCTGCTGGCCGACACTTCCAATAAAATGGACTGACTTTTTTATTGTATCCATATCGGATGGATTTGTCAAGAGAGGGAATACTGCCGGCCTTCCGCGTCAATCCCGTAATTATCTCTCAGAACCAATTCGGATACCGTACCTATACTGTAACCCATTTCTTCCAGTCCTACTAGGATTCCATCCAGTGCCTGCGCCGTATATTTTGTATTATTGTGAAAGAGCAGGATTGCTCCTGGTTTCAGATTTTTATGTTCCAGAACTCTTTTCAGCATATCCTGCGCCCCATACTCCTTCCAGTCCAGGCTGTCTACCGACCATTGTACTGTTAAGTACCCGCAGCTTTCCGCGGCTTCAATGACCTGATTGTTATAGGCGCCGTAAGGAGCACGAAACAGATTCATCGAGTATCCTGTCAGCCTGCGCACTTCTTCATCCAAAGCGGTGATCTCCTGTACACACTCCTGCCGTCCGATCGTCGTCATATCTACATGATGATCCGCATGGCTGGCCAGTTCGTGCCCTCTCTCCGCAATCTCCGCAAGCTCCTGCGGCCAGCGCCTGACCCAGCTCCCCACGACAAAAAAGGTGGCATGAACCTGATGCTTTTCCATAATGTCCATCAGCTCCCGCAAATCCTGTGTTCCGGTCGCAACATCAAAGCTGAGAGCTATTCTTTTTTCCACAGTTTCCACACAATATACCGGGACTTTTCTGCTCTGCGCTCCCGCCTGTTTCTCTCTGCAGACCCGTGCCATTGCCTGAAACCCTACCGCGCACATCGCTGTCAGACATATCACCAGTACCGTCAACAAGAACCCTTCCATCTTGCATTCCATGGAACCACTCCCTCTCCTATTTACAAAAAAATCTTACACCTATACTTTTTTTATTGCTTTTTTACCTTTTTTATGGTATTGTAAGAGAAAGTACCGGCAGGTCTGCCGGCTCCGGAGGTGCTTCCATGAACCGCAGCTATTCTGCTGTACTGCTCCTTACTTTCTGTTGTTTGTGCATGGGATTTTCCGGATGTTTTTCAGAGACTTCCTACACAACCTACTACTTCGACTATTTTGATACTTTTTCCACATTGACCGTGTACGCTTCTTCAGAAGAAGAGGCCGCAAAATACGATGAGATTACACGGCAGGCGCTGGAGTACTATCATCAGCTCTATAACGCTTATGTCCCCTACGATGGGATTGTCAATCTGTATACTCTGAATGCTTCCGCCGGGCAGGGCGCAGTCACCGTCTCCCCGGAACTATATGATTTTCTTTCCTACTGTCTGGATGCTTACGAGGTCAGCCGCCATACGGTCAACATTGCTCTGGGACCCGTTCTTTCCCTATGGCAGGAAGCTCTTTATTCGGACGATCCTACCCTTCCGGAGGAAACCGCACTGCAGGAGGCTTCCCGCTTCTGTGATCCTTCCGGTCTGATTCTTGATAAAAACCATTGTAGTGCTGAACTGCTGTATCCGGAGATGCGCCTGGATGCCGGTGCGCTGGCGAAGGGCTATGCTGCCGGGCAGATCGAGCTTTTGCTGCGTCAGGCCGGATGCCGGCGCGCTCTGTTCAGCGCCGGGGGCAATGTCGTCTGTATCGGCTCCGCACCCGGACTGAACGGCTGGAATGTGGGTATTCAGAATCCGGATACCACCTCAGATATCAGCCTGTATACGACCTGGCTGGTGCAGGATTCCAGTGTAGTTACAAGCGGTGACTACGAACGGTATTTTGATCTCGATGGCGTACGCTACCACCACATCATCGATCCCGCGACTCTGCAGCCGGGTCGGCGCTATCACAGTGTTACCGTCAGCTGCAAGGACAGTGCTGCCGCTGACATGCTCTCAACGGCTCTCTTCCTTCTTCCCGAAGAGGAAGGACGCAGTCTCGCCGCAGAGTACGGCGCAAGAGTGCTCTATATTTACAACGACTATACTTCCGGCTGATCTATCGTTCCTTGTCCCGGTTATCCCGGCATAGACAGACCTGCGGATCCAAATCTACCAATATATAATCGCAGCCGATTCGATAGATCATCTCCCAGGGCACACGGTACAGGTTTTCCCTGCCGCCCCACCCGAAGAATTTGGCCGGGCAGCTTACGATAAATGCACAGATCCTGCCGCAGGCAAGATCCAGTTCCAGGTCGCATACATATCCCAGCCGGACTCCATCCCGGATATTGATGACCTCTTTGGATTCCAGCTCATCCAGGCGAACCATGGTCTATGTTCCTTTCCGAATTTTATTGTATTCTATGCCGTTTAACATGTACACTTTCTAAGGAGGTTTGACATGTCTCTGGTTTTATTCGCGGCCGGTATGATTCTGGCCTTTCTGGATCTCGTGATCGGTCAGGTAGATATTCTGCCGGACTGTGCGGGCTTCCTTTTGCTTTTTCTCGGAATGATTCCGCTTCTGACGCATAAAAAACTACCCGTTTTTCATATCCTATGGCCCATTCTCGGATTATTCTGCAGCTTTGCAAGGCTCTTTGTCCGTACAGATTCGTGGGCACTCCTGCTTTTGCTGCTTCAGTCCTGTGCCGGTTTTCTGCTGATCTTCTTTCTCGCAAGATGCATGTATCCGGGCCGAAGCAAGGGTTCCGATGATTCTCTCCGTTTTCAGAGCCTGCTGACCGCTCACTTTTTCCTGACGATCACCAAGCTTTTCGCCGGTTTTCTGGGATTGATCGAGCTTCTCGGGATTCTGGTGCTGCTGTTTCAGACGGTGATCCTGATCTATGAGGTCGTGACTGTCTGCCGCCATTGGCCGGCACGTCCAATATATTAAAATTATAAGGGGGACATTCTTATGGCAATGACACTGGGCGCACAGCTCTATACGGTGCGCGACTTTACCAAAACACCGGAACAGATCGAAACGACACTCCGGCGTATTCGGGATATGGGCTTTAAGACCATTCAGATCTCTGCTTTTGGTCCCATGGATCCGGTCCGTCTGGGCGAGCTGATCCATGAGCTGGATCTGTATGTTTGTGTAACGCACAATCCCTTTTCCAGACTTCAGAACGATCTGCCGGCCCTGATCCAGGAACATCGGCTGATGGGCTGCGATACGATCGGTCTGGGCGCTATGCCCGGCGAGTACCGCAATGATGAAGAAGGATTCCGTAAGTTCATTCACGATATCGCGCCCATCGCGCATGAGATTCATGAAGAGGGCATGCAGTTTGCCTATCACAATCACAATTTTGAATTTACACGCTTCGGGGATCATACCGGTATGGATATGCTCTTTGACCAGACCCATCCGGAAGAGTTCCACTTCATTCTGGATACCTACTGGCTTCAGATGGGCGGCGTCAATCCGGCTGTTTATATCCGCCGTGCCAAAGACCGCATGAAGGTCTGCCACTTCAAGGATTTCGCTGTGGAAGGTTTCACACCGCATTTTGCCGAAGTGGGCAACGGCAATCTGGATCTCCATGAGTGCTACCGTGCCTGCCGGGATGCCGGCGTTAAGGATATCGTAATCGAACAGGATGTTTGCCCGGGAGATCCCTTTGATTCTCTGGCAATCAGCTTCGCAAACCTGAAAAAATTGGCCGCAGAGGAGGAAGCTTCATGTTAAATTATACCCTGACCGGATTTGCAGATGAGATCTCTCCGGATCTGAACGTACAGATGGATGTTCTGGATTCTTTGGATATTCATCATATTGAAATGCGCGGTGTGGACGGCCGCAATCTCTGCGACTATTCGCTGGAAGAAGCCAAAACCGTTAAAAAGCGGCTGGATGAGCGCGGTTTCTCCTTATCCGCTGTCGGTTCTCCGCTGGGCAAAATCAAGATCACGGATCCCTTTGAGCCGCACTTTGAGAAATTCTGTCACGCCTGTGATCTGGCGGAGCTGTTTGAGACGCCTCTGATTCGTATCTTTAGTTTTTATATTCCGGAAGGACAGGATCCGGCACTGTATCGGGATGAAGTCCTGCGCCGCATGTCCGCTATGGTGGAGGAAGCCCGCCGCCGCGGCATCACACTGCTTCATGAAAATGAAAAGTATATTTACGGCGATATTCCGGAACGCTGTCTGGATCTCGTCAAGAACTTTTATGGAAAGAATTTTAAGGTAACTTTTGACCCGGCCAACTTTGTGCAGTGCCAGGTTCAGGTATATCCGCACGCTTACGAGTTGCTGGCTCCGTATATCGCTTACATGCATGTCAAGGACGCTTATCTGTCCGATGGGCATGTAACCGTAGCCGGACGCGGAGACGGCGGTGTTAAGGAAGTCCTGACTCGGCTGAGTGAAGCCGGATTCTCCGGCTACCTTTCTCTGGAACCGCACCTGACCAATTTTGTCGGCTTCAGCGATCTGGAGGCGGATGCGACTTCTCAAGTTAAGGAGGATGCCGGTATGGGCGCCAAGCTTTTTGCTGCTGCCGCTCATGAGCTTCGGTCTATTCTAAAAACATTATAATATATTTATATCAGGAGGGTTACACAATGGAAAAAGTACGTTTTGGCGTTGTCGGCATCGGAAACATGGGTTCCAGCCACAGTGTCAAGCTGGATCAGGGCACCGTTCCTGAGATCGAGCTGACCGCTGTCTGCGATGTCAAAGAGGAGCGCCGCACCTGGGCCCACGACCATCTGAGTGATCGTGTACAGATCTATTCCGACGCGATCGAAATGTTTGAGAAGGCCCCGCTGGATGCCGTCATCATCGCGACACCGCACTATGATCACCCCCGTCTGGTGATCGCCGCTCTGGAACACAACCTGCATGTCATCACGGAAAAACCGGCCGGCGTCTATACTGCCGCGGTTCGTGAGATGAACGAGGCCGCTGCTAAGAGCAACAAACTCTTCGGTATCATGTACAATCAGCGCACCAATCCGGTTTATGCCAAGGTTAAGGAAATGCTGGAATCCGGAGAGCTGGGCGAAATCAAGCGTGTCGTATGGCTGATCACCAACTGGTACCGTTCTCAAAGCTACTATAACTCCGGCGGTTGGCGTGCTACCTGGGAAGGAGAGGGCGGCGGCGTACTGCTGAATCAGTGCCCGCACAATCTTGACCTTCTGCAATGGATCGCCGGAATGCCCTGCGGCGTCCGTGCCTTTATGAAATACGGCGTTAACCGTGATATTGAAGTAGAGAATGATGTTACCGCTTATCTGGAATATCCTAACGGCGCAACCGGTCTGTTTGTTACCTCTACCCATGAGACACCCGGAACCAATCGTCTGGAAATCTCCGGCGACCGCGGCAAAATCGTCGTTGAAAATGATACGATTCATTTCTCCCGCAACCGTATCGGTGAGCATGAATTCAACGCGACCTGGCAGAATGGTTTTGGCTCTCCGGAGCATTGGGAGATTGTTGTTCCGCCCGCCAAGGCTCCCGCACTGCGTGACCACATGGGAATCTTCGCGAACTTTGCCTCCGCTGTTCTGCATGGTACGCCGCTTCTGGCTCCCGGCTGCGAGGGCATCCGCGGTTTGTCCATCTCCAACGCAATGCATCTGTCCGATTGGACCGGCACAATGGTCGATCCGACACATCTGGACGAGGCATTGTTCAAGAAGCTGCTGGATGAGCATATTGCCAATTCCACTATGAAAAAAGAGGACGCTTCCGTTACGCTGGACGTTACCGGAACGCACTAACTCCAATCAAAAAGATCCGTCGAATTCCCTATCCGGGAAATCTCGACGGATCTTTTTTCTATCCCACCCTTACAGGCTCTTTATTACATCCTCATTGACCGCCTTAACAATCTCTACTGCCGCGCGCACGGCGTGATCCACATCCTCCATTGCCGCAAATCCCTGTGGAGTGTGTGCATAACGGCTTGGAATCGATACCGTGATCGACGGAATTCCCCGCTGCATCGAATGATATACACCGCCGTTGGTACCGCCGCCGCAGCGCACGGCCACCTGCATGGGGATCTCTTTTTCACTGCATACATTCAGTGCGAATTTCGCAAATCTCGGATGCGTGATCATGGATACATCCATCAGCCGAATCATCGGTCCCTTCTTCATCGCGGACTGAACCGCGTATTCCGGCGTAAAGGTATCATCCGCCGGGCATCCTTCAAATCCAACCGTAAGGGCAGGATCTATCGTTCTTCCCGCTACCCGGGCGCCGCGTCCGCCGACCTCCTCCTGACTGGATAAAACGCCCACGACATCGACATCCAGATCGGCCTCAGCAAGTTCTTCCATAGAGCGAAGCAGTGCCAGACACCCGACACGGCAGTCAAAAGCCTTGCCCATCATGATCCCCCGCTTTTCGTCTGCTTCAAACCGCACTGCGGGCGCGACTGGGGCTCCTACGCTGATATGAAAGACCTCCTTTGTCTCCTGTGCGGAAACCGCACCGATATCGATCACCATATCCGCTGTATGCATGGGCTTGTTCCGTTCCTCTTCAGTCATAAAGTGAACCGGCTTAGCTGCGACAATCCCTGGAATATACTCTCCCAGATCATTTTTCACATATACCTTGGTTCCCGGCACAGAAAACTCATTCCAACTGCCCAGCTGCAAAAACTGCAGTGTGCCGTTCGGCTTGATAAACTGCACGATAAACCCTACCTCATCACTATGGGCATCCAGCATCACAACCGGACGGTCTCCGGTATTTTTCCGCCGTGTGATATACAGATTCCGCATATTATCCTCATGCACCTCGGCAAATGGCTCCGCGTATTCCCGTGCCACCGCAATGACATCGTCCTCAAAACCGGATGGGCCAAACGCATTGGACAATCTCTCCATCCATCGCAGCTGTTCCTGATTCATACCTCTCTGCTCCTCCTCTTATGTTCCCGCCGCTCCTGCGCATCATAGATACGCTCCTGTTTCCGGTACCCGACCGGCGTGACGCCTGAAATTTTATGAAATACCCTGCCAAAATGCGTAACTGTTCCAAAACCGACCTTCTCCGCGATTTCCGATACGGAATAATTGGTCCTGCTTAAGAAGCGCTGTGCTTCGCGTACCCGCACATTGTTCAGATATTCTACAAAAGTAAACCCGGTTACATCCTTAAAAGCATGACTTAAATAAAACTTACTGATAAAAAACTGCTGTGCTACCGTCTCCAGCGAAAGATGCTCCATATAATGCGAATTGATATAGCTTAGCACATCAAAAATTCTCTTGTTGGCCTGCTTCAGCGTCTCCTCCGCGTCCTTGCGCCATTCTTCCCGATGTCTTCTGGCAAAGACCAGAAGCTCCATGATATAAGCCTTGACCTGCAGCTCATAACCAGGATCCTTCTGGCGGATCTCCGCATAGATTCGGCCCACCAGATCATCCATATACTCCTTGTTGGGTCCGCTAAAAGACAAAATCATGCTGCCGCTGCTGAACATCTCCTCTAAAAAAGCGGGATAGTTCCCATCCGGATCCGATATCATCGTATCCCGCACATTGATCAATACCCGATGGTGAGATTTTTCAAGGGTCTCCAGCGTACGGTGCAGTTCTTTTTTATCCAGCAGCACCAGATCTCCTGCTTTGATATAATAGGTATTGTCCTTAATAAAGTAATACCTGCTTCCCCCCAATAGATAATATACCTCATAATAATCATGGAAATGCTGCTCCGACATGGTATACGAACCATTGCGCTGTGTAAAGGAAACCTCTACGCCCTGAGCATCTCTGTACACATAATTATTATCCGGAAATGTCACGCTTTTTTCTTCCACACATATACCTCTCTTATAAAAAAGACCGGCTGTCTAATAAGACCGCCGGTAAAAATGGTTTAATAAGAAACGGGGATTCTTATTAAAACGAGGTGAGCAATTCTATCGCATCGCGATAGAAGACAAGTTTAGTATATCACCGCGTTAGTATCCTGTCAACCCTTTTTTTCAGGGATTTTAAGAGCTTTTGTAGTATCTGATTTACAAAAAGTCCTTTAAAAATAGTCCGAAATATACGGTGTTTGCTGCTCGATCGCGTCTTCCAGCATATCGATCGTTTCCCCGCTTGCCTGTATCCTCCCTATTTTGGAGAGGTAATCCGGACGCTTGTACCCCATCAGCATCGTTGTCATCGTCTGGATGTTGATTTTGTCCGCGCATTGTTCCGAGATCTTCATCGCCTCTCCTTTTCCGTCCTTGGAGATCTTCAGCAAAAAGGAGCCCTGATTGCATTCCATAATCGGATCTGTCATAGAG
>CAVGBV010000001.1:43681-54176 GCA_963627615.1 Alloprevotella sp. | reverse complement strand
GTCATAGAGAAACGCCATTCACGGTCCGTCCCGTCTGCCTTGAACGGATAGTCCGCGATAAATGCTGTAAAGTCCACAATTCTTCCCATATAATAAGGGGAAATTACCTCTTTGATGCTGGCATCCTCAAACAAAAAGGCCAGAGGTTCATCTGTATAAGTGTTGCCCTCCACCTTATCAATCATGGAAAAATGGGCGGAAACAAAGTTCCACAAGCCGGTACGGGCTTCCTCATTATTAAATATCATATCCTTAATGTAAAACACATCGTTCTCAATCCAATAAATCAGATATCCGTCCGGCTCATCGTTTTCGTTATAATAAATCGCCCCCATGATGTCGTCATTGTCCCAGAGCCAATACTCGTTCCACGCCAGCTCATCCCGGATAATCGCCCCATGCGTATGTGCCGCGTATCTGGCATAGGTCTTTTTCAATTCATCACTGTCGATTTTCACCCGGCGCACACTTCCGGCAACCTGCCGGCTTTTAGGCAGCTGATAATCCTTAATCTCATAGGAGATTTTATCGGATATCAACTCCCACCCCTTTCTCCGATAGTATGGGATCGAGTATGGATATAAATAGCTGATATACTGACCTTTTTCCCGCATGTTTTTTAGGACCTGCTCCAACAGCTTGTGCATCAGGCCCATATTGGAGTATTCCGGATAGGTTCCCACCCCGGTAAGTCCGCCCATCGCATACTGTTTGCCGAAGACCTGAATCTGCATTGGGTAAACCGCTACCTGCGAAACCAGCATATCGCCGTCAAACCATCCAAGCACATCCGCTTTTTCCATTGTGGGATATTTGGCGCGGATGATTTCTTTTTCCTGCCATCCGATCGAACTCAGCTCATGTTCTGTCACCTGAAATACATATCGCAGCAGGGCATTGTACTGTTCCATGTACTCGCCGCTGACTGGCCGCATCTTCAAGTTTTTCTTGTTCATAAGAATCTCCTCGTTCTTTCACTCTGTCAGAAGACCAGACAGAAAATCTGACGGGCGTCAGACTTCCCGTCAGATCATCATTCTGTATCGTCTCTTATAAATTATTCAAAAAGACCTTATAGGCCCGGTACGCTTCATAGATATCCGCCTTGGACGCGATCTCGAAGGGAGCATGCATGCTGTGCAGCGGAATTCCCATATCGATAACATCCATCGCGAGCTGTGCCGGAATATAAGCGATCGTTCCGCCGCCGCCCTGGTCCACCTTACCCAGCTCACCCAGCTGGAAAGCGATATTCTCCTGATCGAACAGCTGACGCAGCTGCGCAATGTACTCTGCGGAAGCGTCGTTGGAACCGCTCTTACCGCGGGAACCCGTATACTTGAAGAATGCCGGTCCCATTCCAAAGAACGGGGTGTTATTCGCAGATACGTCAGAAGACAGCATCTTGGAAGCAGCCATGGCACGGCGCAGCTTCAGATCGGAATAATCTCCCGTCAACTCCATTACTTCCGCCATCACATTCTCAAAGAAGCGGGAATGCATACCTGTCGCGCCTACGCTGCCGATCTCTTCCTTATCCGTCAGAACGGTGACCAGCGTACGATCCGCTTCCGGACAATCCATCATCGCCATAAAGGACGTATAAGCACAGATTCTGTCATCATGGCCATAGCCTAGGATCATGCTCCGATCCAGGCCATAATCTCTTGCCGCTCCTGCCGGAACAATCTCCAGCTCAGAGGACAGAAAATCGTCTTCTTCCATTCCGTACTTTTCCTTCAGAAGCGCCAACACATGCTTTTTAACCGCTTCGCCATCGGCTTCCTTCTCCGGAATGCTGCCGACGCAAACATTCAGGTCCTCACCGGTAAAAGCCTCGCCCATCGGCTTGACTGCCTGATCCTTACCCAGATGCGGCAGGATGTCCGAGATTCCCAGTACCGGATCCGTCGGATCCTCTCCCAGTACGATCTTCTCCACCGTACCGTCCTTCTTGGCTACAACGCCGTGCAATGCCAACGGCAGCGCGACCCACTGAAACTTTTTGATACCGCCGTAATAATGTGTCTTCAGCATAGCCAGTCCGGAATCTTCATACAGCGGATTGGGCTTCAGATCCAGTCTCGGAGAGTCGATATGCGCTCCCAGAATATTCACACCCTGCTCTATCGGCTTTTTGCCGACCTGTACCAGCACCAGCATCTTGCCGCGGTTGGAGGCATACACCTTATCGCCTGCCTTGAGCGCCGTGCCTGCCGCTGTCAGCTGGTCCAGATCCTGATAGCCGTACTTCTCCGCGCGGGCAATCATGTCCGCGACGCATTCTCTTTCCGTCTTGCAGTGAGACAGATGATCCTTATAGCCCTCGCAGAAAACATCCAGCTCCGCTCTCTGTTCCTGCGTATAGGTCTCCCACAAAGTCTTCTTTCCCATCTCTTACTCCTCCTCTTTTTCTGATGTTTTTATGACAGCCTCTCCGGTCCGTCTCCGACCGAGACGGCATAGAAATCCGCCGCGTAGCCGATCCGTTCCTGATAGGCCTTGCCTACATTTTGTATAAAGGCATCCACATACTCCGCCTGCACCAGGCTGACGGTACATCCGCCAAATCCTGCGCCGGTCATCCGGGAACCAATTACGCCCGGCTGCTTCCACGCATTTTCCGCCAACGTATCCAGCTCAATCCCAGTAACCTCATAATCATCCCGAAGGGAAACATGCGATGCGTTCATCAGCTCGCCGAATCTCGTCAGATTTCCGCTTTGCAAGGCAGATACTGCCTCGATCGTACGCTGATTCTCCGTAACCGCATGACGCGCCCGGCGTCTCTGAACCGGATTATCGATCCGATCGGCCAACGCTTCAAACTCTTCTGTTGTGAGCTGTCCTAAACTCTCCAGCGGACGCACCTTCTGAAGCTGCGCCAGTGCGGCCTCACACTCTGAACGCCTCTCATTATACTTGGAATCCGCCAATCCACGCTTCTTGTTGCTGCATGCGATCACCAGCCGTACCCCTTCCATCTGAATCGGCACATATTGGTATTCCAGCACTGCCGTATCCAGGAAGATCGCGTGGTCCTTCTTGCCCATCGCTATGGCGAACTGATCCATGATTCCGCAATTTACGCCATTAAACTGATTCTCGGCCTTCTGCGCGAGGAGCGCCAGGTCTACGCCGGTCATCTCCCAGCCATACTGATCCAACAGGATCTTGCCGGTCAACACTTCGATTGACGCGGAAGAGGACAGTCCGGAACCGTTCGGGATGTTGCCCCAATAGACGATATCCAGCCCATGCGTCAGATGCATCCCCCGCTGCGCAAAAGCCCAGACAATCCCTTTCGGATAATTGCACCAGTTATCTTCCGCACGGTACACCATCTCGCCCAACGGGATCTCTCGCACGCCCTGCTGTGCAAAATTGGCAGAATACAATCGCAGACTTCTCCGTTCATTCGGTCTTACCGCTGCATAGGTCCCGATCGTAAGCGCGCACGGAAAAACATGACCGCCGTTATAATCCGTATGCTCGCCGATCAGATTGACACGGCCCGGTGCGAAATAACAGCATACCCCTTCATGATCGCCAAAAACTCCTGCAAACTCCTGCAAAAGCTTTTCCATTCCCTGCTCCTCCCAAAATCGTTTTATTTTGCCCTTATTATACACTATTTCCTATGCTTCCGCAAGGCGGGACTCATCTTTTTTTGCTTCATCCGCCGGCTTCTGAACATAAATTCTCGGGAATACGAGCTCCGCCTTAAACAGATCTCCATCCACGCTGATCTGTAAGGTTCCTTTTTGGAGCTGAGTCAGGCTCTGCGCGATAGACAGGCCTAATCCGCTTCCCTCTGTCGTTCTGCTTGCGTCCCCCCGCACAAACCGGTGCATCAGTTCTTCACTCGATACATTCAGCGGATACTTGGAAATATTACGCAGGATGATCCGGACTTCCTTTTTCTCCGGCTTCATAGTCACATAGAATCTGGTTCCGGGCATCGCGTATTTACAGGTATTGCTCATCATATTGTCCAAAACCCGCCACAGTAGTCTTCCGTCCGCCAGAATATACGCCTCCTGATCGATTCCATCCATCACCGTCTCCAACTGACTGGCCCGCAGGCGCTCATCATACTCGCCGACTGCCTGCTCCAGCATCATGCCCACCTCGGTCGGCACCTCATTGACCGGCAGATTGCCGGTGGACGCCTTGGAGGCTTCTACCAGATCCTCTGTCAGTTTCTTCAATCTGGCGGACTGTCGGTCCAGCACTTCCAGATACTCTCTGGCCGTCTCATTCGGAAGCTCCTCCTTTTTCAGCAGATCCACATAATTGATGATGGATGTCAGTGGCGTCTTGATATCATGGGATACATTGGTAATCAGTTCCGTCTTGAAGCGTTCGCTCTTCATCTTCTGCTCTACTGCCTTGGCAATCCCCTGACCAATATTGTTCAGATTATCGCCGTGACGTTTAAGGGCGCCGAACATCTTTGACGTGTCGATCTGATACTGCAGATTGCCTCTTGCGATCTCCTCTCCCGCTTCCTGAAGCTTCTGCATCTGATACATGGCAAACACAGCCGCTACAAAGATAACAACTCCCTCCACCAAGACCATCAGGAACCATATACTCCGGTTCAGATCGATCATGATCACAATCATCTGCTGCAGCCACAACGCCAGAAGTATAAGAACTCCCTTCCACACTGTGGGAATACAATAAAACAGCCGGCGGACCAAACGTAAAACTCTCCATGCCAGTGTATTTTTCCAGAAGGTATGTGTCTTGCAGCGGGTCGCGATGCTCATGGCCAGAAGCAGCGCACACAGGACCAGCAAAATATAACCCACCGCGCCCAGCGTCAAATCCATCGGTATAGAACCAACCGACAATATCGAATCCAAAGTGATCCATAACCCGATAAACGCGATTCCTTCCCCTGCCAGAAAGATCTCCAGAGGAATCCGGTCCACCGTATTGCATCTTGGCCGGTCCGTACCGGCACGGTATCCCGCCGCGCACAACAGATAGATCAAAAGCAGGATGACCAGAACAAGGCTTACCAAAAATCCGATAATGATCACATAGCGATAATCATATAATGTCATCAGCGGAACACTGCCCTGTGCAAAGACCTCATTCCAGTCCGCATTGTACAACTCAAGTTTGGCGGCCAGATACGTAAAAATTCCACAGGCAAGCAGAATGCAGCAAGATAGGACAAATAGAACGATTCCTATCACCTTGGCCGTAAAACTTTGCGTTAATTTTTTCATGTATGACGGCTTCCTTCCATTTTATATCCCTGCCCCCATACAACCTTCAGGTACCGAGGCTCTGCCGGATTGATCTCCAGCTTCTCTCTCAGATGCCGGATATGCACCGCAACGGTATTTTCCGCTCCGAAGGGCGTATCCTTCCAGACTCTGGAATAGATCTCGCGGGGAGAAAATACCTGTCCCGGATGTTCCATCAAAAATTTTAGAATATCATACTCCCGAGGCGTCAGATTGACAGGCGCTCCGCC
Organism: Alloprevotella sp.; assembly: GCA_963627615.1. Lineage (GTDB taxonomy): Bacteria > Bacillota > Clostridia > Lachnospirales > Bianqueaceae > Faecimorpha. The sequence continues at coordinate 48,682 of CAVGBV010000001.1, read as the reverse complement.
GAGCGTGACCTGCTTGGACTTATCATCCATGACAATCGCGCCAATCACGAGCTTGTTTTCCTGTACACTCCCGCCGCCCAGCTGCATATACCTTCGCAGCTGAGAACGCACCCTTGCCAGAAGCTCCACCGGATTGAACGGTTTGGTCACATAATCATCCGCGCCCACATTCAACCCAAGAACCTTATCCGTATCTTCACTTTTGGCCGTCAGCAATATGACCGGAACATTGGACGTCTGCCGCATCTGCGCCATCGCCGCGATTCCATCCATGACAGGCATCATGATGTCCATCAGCACCAGATGGATCTCATGCTGCGCCAGCACCTCCAACGCTTCCCGCCCATTATAAGCGGCAAATACACAATACCCTTCCGCTTCCAGATAAATCCGCAGCGCATTGACAATATCCTTTTCATCGTCGCACACCAAAATATTATATACCACCGTTTTCCCTCCTTATTTCATATCCCCTAATACTGCCTGTACGGCTCTGTAGATCAGTCGGTTGCCGATCGGCGAAGATAACGCGTAATCTACCCAATACGCTTCATCCGTGATGATACAGTCGATCGGCAAGCCCGCCAGCCGTTTCAGTTCTTTTTCTTTATTCACTGTCCATACATAGAGCGGCTTCCCCATCGAGCGGAGTGTAACCGCCAACCGTTTGGTCACGAAAGACGCTTCCACGCTATAGCTGTCCGCATCCTCCAATGTGTATAGTTTCCCATATGCGATAAATGTGATAAGCTGTGTCGCGATTCTGGAATCGGCAGTTTTTACCCTCTGCAGGATCTCATAATTCATCGACGCGATGATACACCGTTCTTCCAGCCCCCGTTCCAGAATCATCGATACGACCTGCTCCTCCAGGCCCTCCTGCCGTCCCGCGTTTTTCAGTTCAATCACCAGCTTAAAATCCGCCACATACTCAATATAATCCAGAACCTCTTCCAACGTGGAGATACGCGTCCCTGCCCATTCCTCTCCGCAATAGGATCCTACATCGTATTCCAGTGCTTCTTCATACGTCACATCCCATACTTTACGGTTCACTCCGGCAACCCGCTTAAAATTATCGTCATGCAGTAAAATCAGCGTTCCATCCTTTAACTGACGCACATCGATCTCCGCGGATGTCACCGTGTGGTCCTGCACAAGCCTCTGCAGCGAGATCAGCGTGTTTTCCGGCATCCCGTTCACTGTTCCGCGGTGTGCGCAAACTGCCGTCTCTCCATAGGTAATCCCAGCGCCCGCCATATAAACACAGCTGCCGAAGACAATTCCCAGCGCGGCCATCCGGTACCAGAATGCCCTCCTAGGCCGCCGCAGCCTTCCCTTGGGCTGATCCATCTGAATTTCGGGTTCTCTTTTTTTCCGGATATAGTACCAGGCGGCCGAAATCCACGCGTAGGAAGCTACGACGCTGACACCTTCCGACACAACCGCTTTCCCATGTCCTACGATATCATACCAGCTCCAGAAGGTCTTAACCTCCTGTTGCTTTTCCCACAACAGCCGGATCCCCACAGCGGAGACCAGCATTACCAGAAAGTACACCACATACCCTATCGCTGCCAGCAATACTCTCCATTCCACCGAGACCAGAGCGATCCGGATTGTACGTCCCTTGGTCAGGATGATGCTCTCCCGGCAGGCCCCGGCAAAGTTCTTCTCCCGAATCGTATACTCATGCAGACAAAAAATCCATCGATAACAGATCAAAATACACAGTCCGACCAGGACCCCATACAGGATCTTCAAGCTTCCCTTGGACAGCAGGTAATCCGACACAAATCCCGGTATCTTCATAATACTCAGCAGACTGGAACCAAAGGTCAGATCCGTCAGTGGGATGGTAAACGCTACAAAGAGCAGCATGCATATATTCTTAGGCTGACAGATCCGCATTGTCTGCCTCCAGGAACGCTCCCAGAGAATCCGCAGCGTAACCCTCTCCTGCTTTTGCGCCGCGTCAAAATAATGAATGATCATCGTCAGTTCAATAAACTCAAAGAATACGACAACCGCTCCCAGCAACAATAGCACAGGTATACACCAGGGTCTTTGGATCAGTGTCAGAATCCCGTACTGACTTAACACCTTGAGCCCGCCCAATTCTATTGCCCATTGCAAAACATTTTTTAACAGCGGTATCACAATCGCGAGCATACAGAGTCTATATATGAATTCAAAAAGAAACAATGTCTGCCAGTCCCAACGCAGCAGCCGGTATACCATTGAAAATACTGTCCGGGCGTCCCGAAGCAGTTTACACAGAAGATTCCTGATCACGGGCCCGCCTCCTTTTTCTACATTGATTCCATTGTAGACCAAATAACAGGGATTGTCAATGAAGAGACTTCTTATAAAACCTTTAATTTCCCTTTAAGATTCTCTTCCATTATGCCCTGTTTTTTGTTATAATGTCCTTACTGTATATAGGAGGGGTTCTTATGCTGATTGTACTGATCCTGCTTTTTCTTCTCGCGCTTGCGGCCCTTGCGCTCTTTATCGCGGCACGCCTCATTTTGAACAAGATCTTTGGATCCCGCTGTGAGGGAAATCCGAATATCACCTATTTTCAAAGTTCTGACTTTCCCGGTCTGCGCCGCTGTGCGGTTTCTTTCCCCTCGAACCGTGGTCAGACCCTGCGCGGCTATATCTACTCTATGGATCGTCCCTCTTACCGTGGGGTTATCATTTTCGTTCACGGAATGGGCGGCGGCCATACCGCTTACATGACCGAAATCCACACACTGGCTCAGGCAGGCTACCTCGTATTGGGCTATGATAATACCGGAACCATGCTTTCCGACGGCGCGGATTTGGGCGGCTTTCCCCAGGCTTTTCTGGATCTGCAGGGCGCTGTCTCCTTTATCCGCAACGCTTCTCAGTATCGTACTTTTCCGTTGTTTCTGGTAGGTCATTCCTGGGGCGCGTATACGGTCTGCAATTTTCCTCACCTGAAGGAGCATGTTGACGGCGTAATCGCAATGTCTCCCTTCGATTCCATTCCAAATCAGCTCGTGTATCTCCTGCAGTCCCAGACCGGAAAAAAGCTGACTTTCTTAAAACCCTTTTTCAGTCTTTGCCTGCTTCTGGATTATAAAGGCGCTGCTCTGTACCGTCCCTCTTATTCTCTTCAGAAGATCACCTGTCCGGTTCTCTTGCTGCACGGCGATCAGGATCCTATGGTTCCCCTGTCACTGAGCCCTATTGCCTTCCGCAGTTCCTTTGAATCGGATCCCCGGATCCAGATACAGATTTGCCCCGGCAGAATGCATAATGTCTATGCCAGTGCCGAGGCAGAAGAATATCTAAATACAATTTTCGGCGGCTATGCCTCATTGGAAAAGCAATATAACGGTCATGTGCCGGACGATCTCCGGCAGGACTACTGGAACAAAGTGGACTTTCGCCGTATGACCCAGGAAGATCCCGCAGTTATTTCTTTGATGCTTGATTTCCTTGAGCAGTGCTTACCGCAGGAAAAATAACGCTGATACAAGTGCCCTGATCCGGGGCACTTTTCATTTGCAGCTGCGCTCCATGCTGCTGGACAATATGCTTCACAATCGCCAGTCCCAGCCCGGTGCCTCCGCTCTCTCTGGACCGTCCCTTATCTACACGGTAAAAGCGTTCAAAGATCCTGCGCTGATGTTCCTCCGGGATTCCGATCCCCGTATCCTCTACGGACAGCCGTACCCCGCCGGTTGGTTCTTCCTGCACGCGTACCGTCACGCTTCCGCCCGGCCGGTTATAACGGATTCCATTGTCACACAGGTTGCCGATCAGTTCCTCCAGCATGCCCTCTTCTCCCAGAACCTTCTGAGAACTTCCTTCCAGGTGCAGGGTAATCTGATGCTGTTCCGCCTGCAGCTGCGCCGACTCTATGCAATGCTCCGCGATCTGGTACAGATCCAGAACCTTCCGTTCCCGCTGCATCTCCGGCTCATCCAGCTTGGAGAGCTCCAGGATATCTCCGATCAGCTTCTGCATGCGCGCCGCTTCTTTTCTTATTTTTCCCGCACAGTTCGACATATCTTTTTCCTGAATCATGCCGGTCTCCATCATTTCCGCGTATCCGGAAATCGTGGTGAGCGGCGTTTTTAATTCATGGGATACATTGGCGGTGAATTCCTGACGCACTTTTTCCAGATTGTTCGTCTTTTTCTGATAATCCAAAAGAGCGTCGGACAAGGGCTGCAGTTCCGCATAGAGCGGCATCCCCTCTATATGATCCAGATGCTGCGCCATCTGATGCATCGGCCCCATCAGCTTTTTTGTAAGAAGCATGGATATCCCGACGGATACTATGATGACAACAACTCCGATCAAAAACAGCGATATCAGTACACCGCCGTACATGCTGAATATACTGTTGGTCCGCATTGCGACCCGCAGAATATTTCCATCCTCAAGGAGCCTCGCGTAATAATACGTATCCTCCGATAGCGTCAAAGATTCCCGGTGCGCTTCTCCGTTGCCTCCCTGAAGCGCTTCCTGTACCTCCGGTCTCTCCAGGTGGTTATCCATATCTTCTGTGTTGGCATCGCTCTCATACAGCACATCTCCGTCCGGAGAGATCAACGTGACCCGCATCCGGCCTGTTTCCTCTGATGTCAGTTCCAAACCGCCGTCATTTTCATACCGCACATAGAGCAGATCCGCCATCAACTCCATATCACCATGTATATGCCGGATATAGGCCTGCGACAGGCTGATCAGGCATATCACGGCTGTGATCAGCATCGTCCCTGCTCCCATTCCGATCAGACATCCATTGATTCTGGCCTTCATGCTCTCCATATGTCCGTTTCCTCCCTGATTCAGCACCCTTCCTCCGCCTTATAACCGACGCCGCGCACCGTCTTGATATAAGCGCCGCCGGAACCCAGCTTTTGGCGCAGGGTTTTGATATGTACGTCCACTGTACGGGTGCCGCCGTCAAACTGATATCCCCAGACGCGGTCGAGCAGCTTCTCGCGGGACAGAACC
>CAVGBV010000001.1:20336-43671 GCA_963627615.1 Alloprevotella sp. | reverse complement strand
ACAGAACCATTCCCTGATTTTCCAGCAGGATCTTCAACAGTTCATATTCTTTATAGGTCAGTTCAACCTTTTGTCCCTCCACCAATACCTGATGACGGTCATCGCTCATCTCAATGGTACCGCACTTGGTGGACGCTTCCCGCTCCTGTTCTTCTCTCCCGATGCGTTCCGCTCTCCGAAGCAGAGCCCGTGAGCGGGATACCAGTTCCAGCACTCCAAAGGGCTTTGCCATATAATCGTCGGCTCCCAGATCCAGGCCCTTAACCTTATCCAGCTCGCTGTCCTTAGCCGTTACCATCATGACCGGGATTCCGGCTGTACGCGGCGATGCCCTGAGGAGCTTGAGGATCGACATGCCGTCCTCTCCCGGCAGCATGATGTCCAGGATGATCAAGCCCGGTAATGTCTCTTCACACTCCTTAAAAAAGCTTTTCCCATCATCAAATCCTTTGACCTGGAATCCGCTGTTTTCCAGAGCGTACTGTTCCATCTCCCGGATATTCTTGTCATCTTCTACAATATAGATCCATTTTGAAGACATCTTTCATCCTCCTCAGCTCAGGCTGTATTTCGCCTTAAACTGTTCGTATTCTTTCTCAAAATCATTACTGGAGGTCTTAACCTGATTCAGATACTCGTGTACCTGGTAGCTGTCCTCCTGAATCTGAATCAGACTTCCCGCGATATTGGAACAATGATCGGCTACTCTCTCACAATTGGTCAGAAGATCAATGAAGATAAATCCCTGCTCCATCGTGCACTCTCCGTTCTTCAAACGCTCCACATGCCGCGTCTTAAGCTTCGCGCAGAGTTTATCAATCACCTGCTCCAACGGCTCCACCCGCTGTGCGATCTTAAGATCTTCCGCCGCGAACGCGGCTGTCGCCATATCCACAATCTCCATCACCGCAGACTCCAGAAGATGCAGTTCTCCGGTGGCCTCCACGGAAAATACCACCTTTTTCCCATAGATCTCCTTGGCCGTCTCCAACAGGTTCACAGAGTGGTCGGCAATCCGCTCAAAATCCGTGATTGAATGCAGCATTTCAGAAATCTCCCGGCTGCCCTGCATGGACAATTCCTTACTGCTTAATCTTATCAGATACGTCCCCAAACGGTCTTCATAGATATCTGTTTTTTCTTCTGTTTTACGGACAAAGGCATCCGTCTCATCACTATAATGATCCAGCGCCTCTATCGCCTTTTTCAAGGCATCCTTGCTCAGCCCGGCAAGATCGCATGTTACTTCCCTTGCACGCTCTATCGCAACCGTCGGTGTCGTAAACAGACGCTCATCCAATATCTGAACATCCATCGCGCCGTCGTCCTTCTCGTCTTTTTTGTCCCGAATCGTAAGCTCCGCCAGGCGTACCAGCTTCTTGGAGAACGGCAGCAGGATCAGGGTCGTAACGATATTAAACAGAGAGTGGATCATCGCGATCCCTACCGCATTGATCGCCTGCCCCTCAAATCCAAAGTTAATAAACATCTTCAAACCATAGAATACCACCATAACAAGAGTGGACCCAATCAGATTGAAATACAGATGGATCATCGCTGCCCGCTTTGCGTTCTTCTTAGCTCCGATACTGGAAATCAGCGCTGTAACACAGGTTCCTATATTCTGGCCCATGATGATGGGAATTGCCGCCCCGTAGGTCATCTGTCCCGTGGTCGACAGCGCCAGCAGAATTCCGCTGGTTGCCGAAGAGCTCTGGATGATTGCCGTGACACCCAATCCGGCCAGTACTCCCAGCAGCGGATTGGAAAACACTGTCATGATCTCGGCAAACTGCTGTGACTGAGACAGAGGCTTCACCGCGCCGCTCATGACCTCCATGCCAAAGATCAGAATAGAGAATCCAATCAGGATCGTTCCGACATCCTTCTTACGGCCGCTATAATGCTTCTCTGTCGGAAGCATGGTCAGGATTACGCCGATCATCGCCAGGATCGGTGTGAAGCTCGAGGGCTTCAGCATCTGCAGAATCAGGCTGTCTCCCTGAATACTGGTCAGGCTCAGAATCCACGCCGTTGCCGTGGTTCCGATATTGGCTCCCATGATCACTCCGACAGCCTGTGACAGCTGCATGATACCGGAGTTGACAAATCCAACAACCATAACGGTTGTAGCCGAAGAGCTCTGAATGATCGCTGTAACGACCAGACCCAGCAGTACGCCTTTGATCGTACTCGATGTCATCTTTTCCAGAATCCCCTGCAACCGGCTGCCGGACAGTGTCTCCAGCCCTTTTCCCATGATGTTCATTCCATACAGGAAAAAGGCCAATCCTCCAATTAAAGTAAGCAGCGCGAAAATATCCATATGTATTCTCCCTTGTAAAATTTTTTCTTCCGCATTTCATTTTAAATAGCCTACGTAAAAGAAAAAAGAGAACGATGTAAAATCCATGTAAAATTCATTGATATTTTCGCGCTGTTTTATCTTGTTCTATTTTATACGAGCTTCGCGACACGGACTACGTACTGGCTTCCATAATCATAACCGGGTGCGTTCATGGTGAACATGCCCTTTTCCGCATCCTGCATAAAGGGCAGCTCCTGTCCGTTATCCATCCAATATGCCTTGGAAATCTTTTTCTGAATACCGCTGAATGTCGCCAGACGGCTGCCTCTGCGTCCTACTGTTACATTGGCCGGACCGGAAATGCCCAGATCATAGATAAACAGATAGATGCTCCCATCGGCGCCTTCCAGCGCGAAATCATTGCCGCCTCCGACAATACTGCACGGACGTCCCTGGTAAATCGCTTCTCCAAACATGTCCATCCACTGTCCCAGTGTCTGTGCCAGAAGCCTGGACATCATCGGCACCTTTCCCTGTGCTTCCGGTCCGATGTTAAAGAGCATATTGGCTCCGGCTCTGCGGCACGTACACAATGTCTTGATCAGCTGCGCCGGTGACTTGTAATTCAGATCCCCCTTACCGTAGCCCCAATGGTCATTCAACGTCAGATTCATCTCGGAGGTGATATATTTTCCACCCATCTGTTTTCTCAGATGCGGCAGTCCCTGTTCAAAAGTTACGCTGTCCACTTCGGGATGAGATATGGTTCCCCGGCTGTCCAACCCGGTATTATTGATGATCATGGCATCCGGCTGATATTTACGGATCATACCATACAGGCGGTCCAGCTTCCAATCCGCGTCCGGCTTGCTCCAGTTTCCGTCAAACCACAATCCGCCGATCTTACCGTATCTTGTGCACAGAATCTCAACGGAATGCAGCAGATAATCCAGATACGCGTCAAAATCCTCCTGGAAGCTGTCCTGATACCAGTCAAGCGTTGTATGATAAAAGAAAGGAACCAGCCCCTCCGCTCGGCAGGCATCTACATATTCCGCAATCAGATCCCGTCCGGCAGGACTGTGCGGCGCGTCATAATCAGACAATCCGCAGGTATCATACAGAGAAAAGCCGTCATGATGTCTTGTCGTTACAACCATATACTTGGCGCCAGCCGACTTTGCCGTCTTAACCCATTCCGCCGGATCATAATCCTCCGCCGTAAATGTATTTTTAAGCTTGCTGTATTCTTCCTTGGGGATCAATTCCTGATGCATGATCCATTCTCCGCGGCCCATCTGCGCATACAATCCCCAATGTACAAACATTCCGAGCGCCATTCCTTCAAAATCTTCAATTCTCTTAAGTTTCTCCATCTTGTGACCTCCCATACATGATTTTAAAAAAAGGCCTGCATTACTGCAGGCTCTTGATGAGGGGGGTATTCATTGCTACCGAAAGACTTGCATTTCGGTATAGCCCTAATATACCCTGCCTGCACATCCTTTATTCATTGCGGAATATAAAATGCTCCAGAATCTCCGCTACCGCGCCTTCATTATTATCGCGCTGCGCAATATAAGCCGCTGCCTCCTGAAGCTTGGATACCGCATTGCGTGGAACAGCTCCGCATCCTGCCTGATGAACCATACTCCAATCATTCTCATTATCGCCGATACATAAGGTCTGTTCTTTTGGAATATTCAGTTTTTTTGCAATATATTCTACGGCATTCCATTTACCAGCTTTTTGATTGACAAACTCCAACAGGAATTCTGACGAACGAAACATCTGTATATCGGACGGAAGGTCTGGTTCTATCTTCTTTTGCAGCCTTACCAGATCCTCCGGACTGCTGACGCTGTTATATAAGAGCTTCAGCATCGGTACATCCTTATAAACCATCAAATCCTCTACAACCGTACAGCGGCAGCCGGAAAGCTGTTCATAACGCGCCGTCTGCGGGAGATATCTCTCGACAATAAACTGATCGCCCACATAGACATGGGGGTTGACCCACCTTTGATATTCCCGCCCCTTTTCAATCAGATACGGAACGGCCGCCTGCGGAAGGACACATTCATGAATGGGCTGATGAATCGCGGCATCCATAATACACGCACCATTGGAGGTAATATAGTATTCTCCGGGACAGTCCAACCGCAATTCCTTTATATACCGCAGGATACTCAGCGGTGAACGCCCGCTGCAAAGTACAATCCGGATTCCTTTTTCTCTTGCTTTTAATATCGCCTCACGGTTGACCTGCGGAATCTCCTTCACGTCGTTCAGAAGCGTACCGTCCAGGTCCATTGCGACCAATCGGATCCCTTCGCTCACGATTCTTTCACCAACTCATCCAGAACCTTTTCCTCTTCCGGCGCCAGGCGGGTCTTACTGGTGCCGTTCTCGATAACTCTGGCATATAAACAGCTGTTTCCCTCACGGCTGTATACATTGTGCAGCAGATATCCGTTATTACGGGTATCCAGCAGAACCCAGATGAAAGACAACTCTCCGCCAAGGCCTTCAAAAGCGTTATAGCGTACCATTTTGGTCTTATAGAGCGCCGCTCCGACTCTTTTCTCCACATTACGTGCCACATAGTCGGAGAGCTGCTTATAATCGCCCTCCATACGGGATACAGACTCAATGCACTCCTCAATCATTCCATCCATGGTTCCGGCCTTATGTCCCCGGGTCAAAGACTTATACTTTTTCATAATCTCCTGCTGCTTTTGAATCATAGAAGACAACATCATAATGCCAACCACCAAAAGCAATAGTATCAAAATCATAAAAAGCGCGATATGATCTAAAAAAAACTGATTCATCCTATGTTCCTCCGTTATCGCTCAAAAAAGGCCAGAATCCGTTCGAGATCTTCTTCTGAATAGTATTCAATCTCAATCTTTCCCTTGCGCGCACCCTTGGAGATTGTAACTCGGGTTCCCAATAGTTCTTTCATCCGCTCTTCCGCAATCTTACTTGCGAGATCCTGTTCCCGATCGTCCTTCTTTTTCTTAACTTCCTTTTTGGCTTCACTCTTCTGCCCTACAATTTTCTCCAGCTCCCGGACGCTCAGATTCTCCGCAATCACTCGAACGGCCAGCTTGTTTTGCTCCGCTGCGTCCGTAACACCCAACAGCACTTTTGCGTGTCCCGGAGATATCAATCCCTCACTCAGGCTCTTTTGAACCGGTTCGGCCAGATTCTGCAGCCGTAAAGAATTCGCAATTGCGGAACGGCTCTTCCCCAACTTAGCAGCCACCTGTTCCTGTGTCAGGGAGAATTCTGTCAGAAGCTTCTGATACGCCATACTCTCTTCCATCGGATTGAGATTCTGCCGCTGCAGATTCTCTATCAAGGCTACAGCCATGGAATCCTGCGCACTGAAATTCTTCACGATGACCGGAATCTCTGTCAACCCTGCCAGGCGCGCCGCCCTCCAACGTCGTTCACCGGCAATGATCCGGTAATAATCCGGCTCTTTCTGTACCAAAAGCGGCTGCAATACACCATACTGCTTTACAGAATCGGCCAACTCCTGCAATTTCTCCGCATCAAAAGTTTTTCGCGGCTGATTGCGGTCCGGTTCTACCATATAGATATCCACAATCTGCACATTTTGATCTTTGGTCTCTTCTTCAACGGCAGGTACTGCCTCCGTATCCGAGTTCAAAATCTCCTCGTCCGAACTAAACAGTGCGTCCAGTCCCTTTCCTAATCCACGTTTCTTCATTGTTTTATCTCCTTTGCGTCCCGAGGATCTCGGCTGCGAGACGTCTGTAGCTTTCTGCGCCCTTCGAGCTGCTATCGTAGTAAATGATTGGTTCTCCATGGCTCGGAGCCTCCCCTAAGCGCACATTGCGCGGAATCATAGTTGAATAGGTCTTATCCGGCAGATACTTGCGTACCTCCTGCACTACCTCATTACACAAATTTGTTCGATTGTCATACATCGTAAAGACAATCCCCTCAATCTCTACCCTCGGATTCAAGCGGCGCTTGACCAGGTTAATCGTATTCAGAAGCTGACTTAACCCCTCCAGTGCGTAAAATTCACATTGAATCGGAACCAGAACAGAATCCGCACTGCAAAACGCGTTGACCGTCAGCATATTCAGTGAAGGCGGACAATCAATCCAAATAAAATCGTATTGATCCTTTACCCATTCTAATTGCTTTTTTAGCAGGTATTCTCTCTTCTCAATTCCGATCAATTCCACTTCTGCCCCGGACAAATCCATATTTGCAGGGATTAAATCCACCTGAAAGTCTGTATGTAGAATACACTTTCGAATACAATTCTCCTCCAGCAACAATTCATAGCTGGTATTTTCCATCCGATCCTTATCTATACCGAACCCGCTGGTCGTATTTCCTTGTGGATCAAAGTCAATGACAAGAACTCGTTGGCCCCGTTCCGCCATACAAGCTGCCAGATTAATCGTCGTCGTTGTCTTTCCGACGCCGCCTTTTTGGTTTGCAACAGCAATTACCTTTCCCATTGCTTTTGACCTTCCTCCTTTATTGTTCCACGTGGAACATTTCCCTGTGTGGAATTCTTGGAATGTTCCACGTGGAACATTCTCGATTCGTAATCACTTGCAGCGCGTTTTTATGGACCCGGAACTTCAAAGGCATTCCCGGCCCATGTTCTCCATCAACATAACTTTCTGTCATGTTCTTGGGAAGCTGATCCGAAGTGATCTCAAATTCATCTGCTTTCATCCGGACAACGCTCTTATGGTGCATTGGGATCTTCCGAATCGATTGCATCAATAGACGACGATTTGTCAAAGGAGAACTATTTTTGATTCCGATAAACTCCAAGGTATCTCGTTCTGTCGTATCGACCGTAAATGCTTTGTTCTGAATCTTTGCTCCTTCTCCATTCAGGACCTGGAACATGATGAACTCTCCCTCATAAGTGATCTCTGGGGTTCGGATCTTTAAATGAAACGGTTCCGCCTTGGGCAGCTGTGTAACTCCCTTCAGGTAGTAGGCTGCTCGTCCGAATGTATTTTTCATCTCCTGATTGGTGGATTGGAAGATACTGACCATATTTCCAAACCCACATCGGTTCAAAAAAAATCTTCCGTTTACTTCACCGACATTCATGCTTTCCTGCTGCATCCGGCACAGAATCTCGATACATTGTCCATAATCCTCCGGCATCTCCAGATATTTGGCTACATCATTGGATGTTCCTGCCGGAATTACGCCCAGAGGGACTCTCTTGGGCTGTTCCATCATCGCCTGCAGAACTTCATTGACGGTTCCGTCACCGCCGGCAGCAATAATCAATCCCAACTCATCCATATTGCTTCGGCGGATGCATGCTGCCATATCTCCAATATACTGGCTGCGGAAGATTCGTACGGTACATCCCATATCGCCAAATACATTCAGGAAGCGTTCCAGTTCAAATCGAAAGAACGTGTCGCCAGCTTTCGGATTATACAGCAGCAATATATCCTTTTCCATGAATTACATCTTCTCCGGAGCCTGTACTCCAATCAGTGATAATCCTTCCTTCAGAACAACGGTCACCATCTTTGTCAATGCCAGTCTTGCTTTCTTGATCTCCTCTGTCTCTGCGCTCAGGATCGGATCCTCGTGATAGAATTTATTGAATGCGGAGGCCAGAGATACGGTAAACCGTGTAATTACATAAGGCTCATATCTCTCAGCTGCTTCTTTTACCTTCTTGGGGAATTCTTCAATCGTCTTAAGAATCTCCTGTGCATATTCATCATTCAGGCGGCTGCCCTTCATGTCCTCCGCATGGAAATCGGAATATCCAGCCTTTCTCAAAATACTGGATGCTCTCGCGAAAGTATACTGGACATACGGTCCGGTCTCTCCATCAAAGTTCAGAACCTTATCCCAAGAGAATACGACATCCTTGATGCGATTGTTAAACAGATCATTGAATACAACCGCTCCGACGCCTACCTGTTTAGCAACCTCATCCACATTTTCCAGCTCCGGATTCTTCTCAAGGATAATCTCCCGTGTTTTTGCGATTGCTTCATCCAGCAGATCCTGCAGGAAAACGACTTGTCCCTCTCTCGTAGACATCTTACCGCTCTCCAGGCTTACCAGACCATAAGGTACATGTACCAGATCCTTGCTCCATTCATATCCCATCAGCTCCAGCACCTTAAAGAACTGTGCGAAATGCAGTCCCTGATCAAAGGCCGTCACATAAATGCACTTATAAAAGTCATAGGTATTTTTCCGATAGATTGCCGCCGCCAGATCTCTGGTATGATACAGAGAACTGCCATCCTTCTTGAGTACCAGACAGGGCGGCATATTATACTCTGACAGATCTACAATCTGCGCGCCATCGCTCTCCTTCAGAAGTCCTTTTTCCTTCAGCTCCTGAACAACGGCTCCCACCTTGTCCATATAAAAGCTTTCGCCGTTATAGGAATCAAACTGTACATCCAGCAGATCATATACCTTGGCGACTTCCTTCAGGCTGATCTCAATAAACCATTTCCAGATAGCCAGGATCTCCTCGTCTCCATGCTCCATCGCGGTAAATGTCGCTCTCGCTTCGTCATCCAGCTCCGGATGGATTTTGGCTTCCTGATGAAAACGTACATACAGATCCAAAAGGCCCTGGATTCCCTGCTGCTCGACCAATTCCTTATTTCCCCACATACGATAAGCAACCACCAGCTTGCCGAACTGCGTACCCCAGTCTCCCAGATGGTTGACTCGTACCGTATTATAGCCGAGATACCGGTATAATTTATGAATCGAATTGCCGATCACGGTCGTTCTGAGATGTCCGATATGAAAAGGTTTTGCGATATTGATGGAAGAATAATCCAGTACGATCGTCTTTCCTTTCCCTTCCTCCGAAGATCCGAACCGCTCCTGCTGTCCGAAAGCTTCCGTTACCAGATCCACAATCTTCTCTGCTCTAACATATACATTGACATAGGGGCCTACGGCCTCGGCCTTTTCAAAAGCATCCTTTTCCTGCAGCGCCTCCGCGATCTCCTTGGCAATCAGAACCGGCGCCTTTCTCAGCTGCTTGGCTAAACGAAAACATGGAAACGCGTAGTCTCCCATTTTCTTGTCCGGCGGGATCTCCAACATTTCCCGAACTGTTTCTACTTCTATCTGCGGAAGAACTTCTGCAAACTTTTCTGCTGTATACTCCTTAATTGTCATTTTATCTTCCTTTCTTCTTTTTCTTGTTTCTATTATACCGAGGAATTCCCCATTTGTCCAGCAGGAAGTCCCTCCCGGCCTTTGATTTTTCCGACTTTTTTATACTCTTTTCAACAGATCCGCCGTCATCCGGCAATGCGGGATTCCTGTCGGTTCATCGATGGGACCGACTCGTACAAAACCAAGTTTTTGGTAAAAAGGAGCTGCCTGCTCCTGTGCATCCAGCTCTGCCTCCAGGGCGCCCATCTGAAAAGCCTTTTCCAACATGATCCGAACCAGAAAATCTCCGATTTTCTGACCGCGCTTTTCCTTTTTAACACAGATTCTCCCGAGGTGGACTCTCTTAGGCGATACAAAACACATTCTTCCGGTCGCGACAGCCTCTCCATCATCATAGATGACCAGATGCTCATATTCCGTATCATCCCCTGTAAATTCCAGATTCACGGGAACCTTTTGCTCCTCTATAAAGATATGTCTTCGTAAATCAAACGCGTCGGATAAATCCTCACTGCCGCTTTTCCAAATGCCTTTCAGCATTTTCTTCACTCCTTTCCTGAATATCCATATTATATCAGACTTTTTTCTCAGTTACAAGAAAAGGGCCCCATGAAAAGGCCCTTTTTAATAAAAACTTACCGCATTGGGATGCGGATTCTCATCTCGTAGCAATCCTCCCGCTTTTCCTCTTCCATATCCACCAGGACACCTGAAGTTTTCATCATATCCACTGCCTTTTTCACGGTATTGCTGAAAAGGCGGATATCCTTAAAATACCCCTTGACATTTAAGCTTCGTCGAATCTTTTCCGTGCGTTGTACTGCCTGTGGCGCTGCCGGTTTCTCCGGCATATCCAATCCTTCCTCCACCAGCCGTTCACTCTGCGCTACATTCAGTCCGTCACTTACGATCTTTCTGAGATATCCCCATCGCTCCTGCTCCGGAATTCTCAGCAACAGCCGGGCATGACGTTCTGTCAGATGCTGCTCCAGAAGCACCTTACGAATCTCCGGTGAGAGTTTCAGAAGGCGCAGCTTATTGGCCACTGCGGATTGACTCTTCCCTACAACCTTGGCAATCTCCTCCTGTGTCAAACCATGATCTTCCATCAGGTTCCGATATCCGTCCGCTTCCTCAAAAAAATTCAGATCCTGTCTCTGGATGTTCTCTACCAGCGCAATCAACGCGCTCTCCTGATCATCCTGATCAAAGACAATCGCCGGAATAGTCGAATATCCTGCCATTTTAGAGGCCCTGAGCCTGCGTTCTCCGGCAATCAGCTCATAATACGCGCCCATACGGCGGACACTGATGGGCTGCATTACTCCGTGCTGCCGTATGGAATCTGCCAGCTCCTGCATAGCAAGAGCGTCAAATACTCGCCTCGGCTGATACGGATTGGGCAGCACCTGACTGGAATCGATGACTGCCACCTGCATTTTTCCATATGTCTTTTCGTCAAACTGTTTCATACGGATTCCCTCCTTTATTTCGGCCCTGCGGTGAGGACCTATGTATACGAGGGAAAGATCCTTATAGAGGATCCTTTTTAATCTTAGCCTGACGCCTCGGATAGATCGGATGCGTCGGCTTTTCTTTCCGGATGGCCGCGATGATGTGTTCCCAATCTTCGCCATCCAGCGTAATCTTATGCACACTTTCCACACTGCAGCCCAGAAGTCCCAGCGCATGCGAAGAGGCACTTAATTCTTCCTGAAGCGCAGGCCCTTTATAAGCCAAAAATACGCCCCCGGTCTTAACCATCGGAATGCAGTATTCCAGAAGAATCGGAAGGGGCGCAACAGCACGGGATACAGCACAGTCATACTGCGCGCGGTACTCCTTTTTCTGCCCAGCCTCTTCTGCCCGTTCATGGACCAGCTCCACACCCTGCAGGCCAAGCTCTGAACAGACTTTCTGTAAAAAAGAAAGTCTCTTCTGCAGTGCGTCCATCAGCACGACCGGATGCTCCGGGTTCAAAATCTTCAGAACCACTCCTGGAAATCCGGCGCCGGTTCCGATGTCCGCGATACTCCCCGCAGGCAATAAGGCTCCGCCTGCCGCACTGTCCAAAAAATGCTTGCTTAAAATATCCATCGGATCGGTCAACGCCGTCAGATTCATCTTTTCATTCCAGGTCAAGAGGAGCTCCATATACCGATGCAGTTCTTCCGCCTGCTGTGCTGTTATCTGAAGCTCTGCCTTCTTACCGTCCAGCCTCAGTCCCACTGCCTTTTCCTGTAAATTCCTGATCCATTGCTCCATTATCTTTTTCCTTGTTTTAAATATACTAAAAGCACACTGATATCGGCCGGTGACACGCCTGAAATTCTGGATGCCTGTCCAACCGATGCCGGATGAAGCTTTTCCAGTTTTTGTGCCGCTTCAATCCGAAGCCCTTTGATCTTGGTATAATCCAGATCCTGCGGGAGAAGTTTATTTTCCATTTTTTGGAATTTTTCTGCCTGTTCCAGCTGTTTTTCGATATATCCTTCATACCGGATCTGAATCATCACCTGTTCTATTACCAGAGGATCCAGCTCCGGTCTCTCCGGATCCACAGGCGCCAGAGCCTCATAGCTGATCTCCGGACGTTTCAGGAGCTCTGCCATAGGAACTCCCATCTTCAACGGAGATGTCCCGGCTCCTTCCAGTATCTCATTGACCTTACGGCTTCCTCCAAGAGTTGTCTCCCGAACCCGCCGCAGCTCCTCTTCGATATCCTTCTTCTTTTGCAAAAAGGCTTCATACCGATCCTGCGGGATCAGTCCCAATGCGTATCCTTTTTCCGTCAATCGCAGATCCGCGTTATCCTGGCGCAGCAGCAGACGGTACTCTGCCCGCGATGTCATCATCCGATACGGCTCGTTGGTTCCCTTGGTCACAAGATCGTCAATCAGCACACCGATATATGCTTCGCTACGGTTTAGTACAAACGGTTTCTTCCCCTGAATCCACAATGCCGCGTTGATCCCTGCCATCAATCCCTGCGCCGCCGCTTCCTCATAGCCGGAGCTCCCGTTAAACTGTCCCGCGGAATACAACCCCTCTATGGATTTGATATGCAGGGAAAGATCCAGCTCCTGCGGATCAATGCAGTCATATTCGATCGCGTATCCGGTACGCATTACCTGTACATTTTCCATCCCGATCAGCGTCCGCAGCATATCTCTCTGCACATCCTCCGGCAGAGAAGAGGACATCCCCTGTACATAGTACTCATTGGTATGCTCGCCCTCCGGCTCCAAAAATACCTGGTGCCTCTCCTTATCCGCGAATCGCACGACTTTATCCTCGATGGAAGGGCAGTATCTCGGTCCTATCCCATGAATTACTCCGGAATACAGCGGAGAACGGTGCAGATTCTCCCGGATGATCTGATGCGTTCTGGGCGTCGTATACGTCAGGTAACACGGCAGCTGCTCTCTTGCGATTTCTTCCGGACGGTTGGTAAAGGAAAAGGGGATGATCTTTTCATCTCCGCCCTGTTTCTCCATCTTGGAAAAATCAACTGTTCTGCCGTCTACACGAGCCGGTGTTCCCGTTTTGAATCGGCGCATGGACAGCCCCAAATCCTTCAGACGGTCTGTCAGAAGATCCGCCGCCGCAAGGCCGTTCGGTCCGGAATGCCTGCGGTACTCTCCATGAATACATTGCGCCCGCAGGTACGTTCCTGTTGCCAGAATCGCCGTTTTGCAAGGATAATAAGCTCCCGCGGCCGTGATCACACCCTTCAGCACATGATCCTGTACATCCAGATCCGCAATCTCCGCCTGCCGGATCCGCAGACCCGGCGTATGTTCCAGAACCTCTTTCATCGCTTCTTTATAACGGAACTTGTCCGCCTGTGCCCTGAGGGAATGGACTGCCGGTCCCTTAGAAGTATTGAGCATTCTGGACTGCAAATAGGTTTTATCGATATTGCGTCCCATCTCTCCGCCCAGCGCGTCGACTTCCCGCACCAGATGTCCTTTAGAAGTCCCTCCGATACTGGGATTGCATGGCATCATCGCGATACTGTCCAGATTGATCGCGAACAGCACCGTCTTCATTCCCATGCGGGCCGCCGCCAAAGCCGCTTCACACCCGGCGTGTCCTCCGCCGATCACAGCTACGTCTACTGCTTCTTCCTGATACATAGACTGCCTCACTTTCCCAGACAGAATCTCGAAAAGATTTCGTCTGTCAGATCTTCCCGTACACTGTTTCCTGTCAGCTCGCCCAGGAGATCATATGCCCGTTGTAAATCAGAACTGACAAGATCTGTCCCCAAATCCTGCTTCATTGTGTTCATTCCCTGGCGGATGGCTTCTATCGCCCCGCCGACCGCCTGCTTCTGCCGGATATTTCCAAGATACACTCCATCTGAGGCTTCTACCGTTCCGATCATTACCATATCCCGGATCCGACGCTTCAGTTCCTGCATACCGTCTCCGGTCTCCGCCGAAATTACGATATTCTGCATCGGGTCTCCGAACTCTGTCACAGTGTCGCTGCAATCCATTTTGGTTCTGACGATCAGGTACGGACGCTTCTGGACCTCCTCCAGAAGCTCCAGATCCTCGTTTAAGGGCCTTGCAGAGGCCTCCAGCAATAAAAGTACCAGATCGCTGTTTTCGATCGTCTGACGGGCTCGTAGAACGCCGATTCGCTCCACCGGATCCTGTGCTTCCCGGATCCCCGCCGTATCGATCAGCTGTACCGGGATTCCGTCCAGATTCATTCCTTCTTCCAGCGTATCCCTCGTGGTTCCGGGAATCTCCGTAACGATTGCCCGGTTTTCTCCCAAAAACGCGTTCAAGAGTGTAGACTTTCCCATATTGGGACGGCCTACCAGCGCAATCCGGATGCCCTCATTCAGCATCCTCCCGGTATCGGCCGTCCGATACAGCGCCTCCAGCTCTGTAAGAAGCTCCTGCATCTGCTCCATCTGATTGATCTGCTGTACCTCTTCGATTTCGTACTCCGGATAGTCAATCTCGACCTCCAAAAGCACCAGAAGATCCATCAGCTTCTTCCGGTATTCCTGGATTTTCTGTCCGAGCCGTCCTTCCAGACGCCTGGACGCTGCCTTTAGGGACAATTCTGACTTTGCGCTGATCATATCCATAATGGATTCTGCCTGTGATAAGTCAATTCTGCCGTTCAGAAAAGCCCGCTTGGTAAATTCTCCCGGTTCCGCCAGACGCGCGCCGTTTTCCAGTATCGCCTGCAGCACACGGTTTAAAAGATACATTCCTCCATGGCAATGGATCTCGGCCACATCTTCTCTGGTAAAGGTTTTGGGAGCGCGCATGACCAACGCCAGGACTTCATCCAGTACTTCTCCCGTACCAGGATCCACCGCCCTTCCGTAGTGTACCGTATGGCTCCCGGCTTTCACGAGTTTCCCTCGATCTGCCGCCCGGAATACCTGATCCGCTGTCTCCAATGCCCGAGGGCCGCTGATCCGAATCACGCCGATGCCGCCTGTGCCGATCGGTGTCGCGACAGCCGCAATCGTATCCTGCCAATCCATGGACGCCGCCTCCTCTTACAAAACAGCCGGACAAACCCCTTCACGATTTGTCCGGCCTTTTTCTTTGGTATATTCCGTATTACTTGCGATGATAGTTTCCTCTGACCGGACTGATGACGACCTTGCGGAAGGGCTCTTCACCTTCGCTGTGGGTCTCAACCCCGTCAAATGACTGCAGTACCGAATGAATGATTCTTCTTTCATAAGGATTCATCGGCTCCAGAGCCACACGGCGGTTCGTCTTACGTACCTTCTTGGCCAGATTGATCGCCAGCTTCTCCAGCGTCTGCTTTCTCTTTTCACGGTAATTCTCCGCGTCCAGCTTGATCTTGATATGTTCCTGTGTCTTCTTATTGGCGATCAATGCTGTCAGATACTGCAGAGAATCGAGCGTATTGCCGCGCTTACCGATGATCACTCCCAGACCCTGTCCCTGGATATCCAGCTTCAGAACGTCGGCCTCTTCCATCTCACCGACAATCTCAGCTTCCACACCCATTTTCTTCAGAACCGGGATCAAAAACTCGATGGCGGCTTCCTGCGCGATCTTTGCGTCCTCGCTGTATTCCACAGGCTCTTTGGCAGCCTCTGCCTGCGCCTGCGCTTCTGCCTTCGCTCTGGCCGCGGCCAGTCTGTCCTCGACCAGCGTATCCATCACATACGAAGCTTCCTGCTGTGCCTTCTCCTGCTGTACAGGCTTTACTTCTTCCTTAACAGGCTCTTCAACCTTTTCAGAGAAAAGCTCTTCTTCTACGGGAACAGCCTTGGCAGTCGCACGGATTCTGGCCTCTTTGGCACCGAAGATTCCAAGCACTCCCTTGGAGCTCTCCTGCAGAATCTCAATGTCTACCTGCTCGCTGGGCAGTCCCAACTCAAGCAACGCTGCGGTAATCGCGTCGTCTACTGTTTTTCCGCTTGTTTCTACATATCTCATAAATTTGTCTCCTGTTATGACTCAGACTTCTCAGAAGTGTTTTCCTGCGGATTCTTCTCCTGCTCCTGGACATTTTCCTTGGAACTCTCAATCCGCCTGTTGGTCGCTGCTTTTCTGTTTCCTGCCATACTGCTGCGGACCATCGCGGATTCTGCCGTTCCGATCCTCTTGCCGGTACGCTTATCGATATTGGAGCTGGCCATCTCTTTCAAGCGTCTCTTTTCTTCCATCTCACGCTTTCTTTCCAACGCCTGCTTATATTCTTCCTTGTCAACAATACTGTCTACCAGGAACTGCTGAAGAATGCTGAAGATATTACCCGCGATCCAGTACAGTCCGATACCCAAAGGCATCGTTACAACAAAAAACGCTGTCATAAACGGGAAAATCAGATTCATGGTCTTCATGGTCTGATTCTGGCTGGACTTGGGATCTCCGCCGGCCGCGGCCGTTCTTCTGTCATTGGCCTTAGTCATCAGGAAGGACTGCAGCCATGTCGTACCGCCGGCAATGATCGGCCAGATGATTCCCGGAAAAGCCAATCCGGCGTTTTCTGTCAGATTGAATCCGATAAAAGAGTTCAGCTGCTGCGTCGTCTCTACTATCGAGGTAAAATCTACATTGGAACCCAGAGTGGGCACCAGCTCGTAGAACTGAGTCCAGTTCGTCATGGTAAAATGCGCAAGCAGATCTTTGATGGAATCAAAAGTAGTGATGTCAAATTTCTGCAGAGATTTGATGACATCCGCGAAGTTATCCTGCAGAATCGTCTGATATTCCGGAAGATTCATTACCTGCGTTGTCAAAGTATTGAACATGTCACCGTAATCGGTGATATAAAACGCCAGATTCCGCAGAATCTCGAACAGTACAAAAATGATCGGCAGCTGAATCAGCATCGGAAGACAGCCGCTGAAGGGACTTGTCTTATTCTCTTTATAGAGATCGTTGATCTCCATCTGCATCATTCTTGTGGATTCCGGGTCTGTTTTATTTTTATACTTATCCTGAATTCTCTGAACCTTCGGCTGAAGACGCTGCGTCTTTCTTGTGGAACGCTGCTGCTTCAACGTCAGCGGGAACAGAATCACCCGCATGATGAGTGTAAAGAGAATGATGGTAATGCCCAGAGCATTGACCGTTGTCAACGAAACCACGCCGTTGTAGATAATATCGATCACAAAGCTGAACAGCCATGCCAATGGCTTCAGGATAAAGTTGGTTGTCTGTGCTAAAAAGACAAAATCCAAATCAATAACTCCTCTCTTTCAAAGGCATTACTTCATGGAACCGGATCATATCCGCCCTCATGAAACGGGTGGCACTTCAGTATCCTGCGTACCGCAAGATACGCTCCTTTTCTTGCTCCGTATTTTTCCACTGCCTCCGCCGCGTAATGGGAACAGGTGGGATAAAACCGGCAGCACTGTCTCTTGTAAGGAGAGATTGCCTGCTGATAGAAGCGAATACCGCCTAGCAGAGCTTTTTTCATCATCTTACTCACCGACCCTGTTTTCTGCCTTCAAAATGTGAAACTTCTCCGCAAGCCTCAAAACGGATTTTTCCATCTGTGTGCTCTTCTGATCGATAGAAGCGTTGCGGGCTATAATGACTATATCGTATCCTGATACAAAACGATGTTGCTGTAAACGGTAGGCCTCTTTAATGATCCTCTTCAGCCGGCTTCTGACGACACTATTTCCGTTTTTTTTACTGACTGTAATCCCCAGACGATTTTGTTCAAGACCGTTTGGATAGATATACATAACCAGATATTTATCTGACTTGGATTTTCCCTTGCCGTACACTGTACGAAACTGAGGATTTTTAAGACTTTGGATCATTTTTTGCCCCAATCTTTCTCTGAAAACATAAGGTTCGCCGCCGGGAATACCGGCGGCTTCCATAATGCCGCACCAAAGGTACAGCCCATTCCTTACGCTGACAGAACCTTGCGTCCCTTAGCTCTTCTTCTGGACAGAACCTTGCGTCCGTTAGAAGTAGCCATTCTCTTCATAAAACCATGCTCCCTCTTGCGCTGCTTGGTCTTGGGATTAAAAGTCGTATTCATGGCGTGCTGCACCTCCTTTAATCAAAATCATACCTTGCGGGGCGAAAAAAATTCCCGCACACGCCGGAAAAACCGGCACAAAATTTTAGAGCACTATTTCAGATTATATGAGATTCCCAACTTTTCGTCAAGCTTTTTTCATAAATATCCTCAGAAAATTTTCCTATTCCAGCTCATCCAGCGACAGCTCAAAACTTTTTCCGAAGTTTTCCAGAAAATACTCCACTTCCGGCAGCCGCATCTGATGAATCTCCCGTTCTATGCTGCTGCCCGCCTCCCGAAACTCCGCGTTCCCGCTCTTGATCTCTTCCAGGCACTTCAGCCAGGCGCAGATCTTATCCGCCGCCTTGACCAGCACATATTCTTCTGGTGAATACCTTGAGATCAGCTTTTCATATTCCGGGCGCAGCCCGTCCGGAATCATCTGCAGCAACTTCTCATTGGCAATATGCTCGATCTCTTTATAAGCGTCTTTGATCTTGGGATTGAAGTACTTGATCGGCGTCGCCAGATCTCCTGTCAGAACTTCCGAAGTCTCGTGATACATCGCGATCGCCATAATATGCTCCGCGTCCACTTCTTCCAGTCCCAGCACCCGGTTATGGATCAGCGCGAGACAATGCGCGATCATCGCTGTCTGAAGGCTGTGTTCCTGAATATTTTCTTCCCGCCCGTTACGCATCAGTCCCCATCGCTTAATATACTTCATGCGGGACATATAGGCGAAAAAATGATAGTTCATGGCTGGATTCTCCCTTCCTGTACATGAAAGATACGCGCGTTTTTCATTCTCCGAATGCTGTCCTCCACACCCGTACAGGTGATCACTGTCTGACGCTTTTCGATACACTCCACCAAAAATTTCTGACGGTTTTCATCCAACTCGCTCATCACATCGTCCAACAGCAGAATCGGAGACTGTCCCGTCTCCTCTTCCATCATTTCCACCTCTGCCAATTTCATGGAAAGCGCGGCCGTCCTCTTCTGTCCCTGCGACCCATAGGTCCGGACATCCGTCCCATTGATCTTGATTCCGATATCATCCCTATGCGGTCCGACCGATGTCACGCCCAACCGCAAATCCTGTTCTAAATTCTGCTCCAGAGACCGCAAGATCTGTTCCTGATTTTCCAGTGCATTGGCTTCATACAGAAATTCAATTTTTTCGGTATTTCCCGTAATCTGTTCATGAATTTTCGGTGCGATTCGGGACAACTGTTCCAAGAACTCGCGCCTTCTGCGAATCAGCCGGCAGGCATACTCCGCGAACTGCTCATCATAGACACTGACCAGCTCCTTCTCCGTCCCTTTTCGCACCATGTCTTTTAAAAGCTGATTGCGCTGCCGCAGCAAAATCTGATATTGCTGGAGATAGTGCAGGTACACCTTATCCACCTGACAGATTTCCATGTCCATAAAGCGCCGCCTTTTGGCCGGTCCCTCTTTGATCAGCGACAGATCCTCCGGAGAAAACAACACCGTCTGTATGCATCCGAACAGCTCATTGATCTTCTGCGCCGGAACCCGGTTGATGGCTGCCGACTTCGCGCCGCTGCGCCTCAGATGCATTTCAATCGTATCCGTTCTGCTCTTTCCGCCCGGACGGCTGGTCTCATATTCGATTTTTATAAATGCGTCGCTCTGCCCGATCTGAATACATTCTCTGTCATACGAAGTACGATGGCTCCGTCCCGTCGAACAATATCCGATCGCCTCCAGCAGATTGGTTTTGCCCTGGGCGTTGGATCCCATCAACACATTCACTCCCGGAAAGAGCGTCAAAGACAGCTCTCCATAGTTGCGAAAACTCCGCAGCTCTATTCCTCGAATGATCAAGATACCACCCGGATCTCGTAGGGCTCCTGGCCCTCTACGGTCACGATATCTCCATGATGCAGTTTTTTCCGAAGCTGCGTCGCCGTCTCGCCATTGACCTTAACCCGTCCTTCTTCGATCGCGATATTGGCTTCTCCGCCGCTTTCCACCAGATTTTCTTTTTTCAGCCACTGATTCAGCTTGATAAATTCTCCATGGATTTCACTGATCTGCATTGTTTTTCCCTTTCTCAGTTCAGCCGAATCGGCAGAATGAAATACTTGTAATTCTCCGTCTGGGAACCCTGAATAATACAGGGAGACAGCGACGAAGAATACAGGATGCACACGGTATCGTCATCAATCGCCCGCAGCGCGTCCATGTAATATTTGGGATTGAACGCGGTGATCATGCCCTCTCCCTCCAGACGGATGGGAACTTCCTCATAGGCGCTTCCTGCTTCTGTATTGGATGTGATGATGATCTTATCCTGACGGATATCAAACCGAACCGGACTGTTCTTACCCTCTTTGGATATCAACGCGGCGCGATCGATACTGTCCAGAAGCTCCCGCTTGTTGACATAAGCTCTTGTCGTAAAGCTCATGTTCAGATTCCGCTCGTAATTGAGAAATTCCCCTTCCAGCAGACGGGAAACCAGAATCGTGCTGTCCATCTTGAACAGAATATGGCGTCCGGTAAATGTCACCGTCATCAGATCATCCTCTTCGCTGGAGAGAATTTTGTTCAGCTCGTTTAAGGTCTTACCGGGAACCGTCATCTTGAAGGTCTTATCGCCGGAAATCTCGGTCCGCTGCATGGAGATTCGGAAACCGTCTACGGCGACCAGATACAGATATCCGTCTCTTACATCCACCAATTCACCGGTCAGAACCGGACGTCCGCTGTCCTCCTGCGCGATAGAGAAAATCGTCTTCTGAATCATCTGCCGGAATTCATTCTGCGGAAGCACCATCTGGTTTTCGCTTTTGACCTCCGGCAGCAACGGAAAATCAGATCCCTTCTGTCCCGGGATATTGAATTTGGATTTGCCGCTTTGAATGGTGATATTATCCTGATCATCCGAATCAATGATGACCTCTTCCTCCGGCAGTCTCCGGATAATCTCAGAAAAGATCTTAGCGTTAACGGCAACCTTCCCTTCTTTTTTCACAACCGCTTCAGCCGTGCAGTATACACCCAGTTCCAGATCGTTTCCCGTCAGAGAAAAAACATCTCCCTCTGCGTTTAACAAAATGCACTGTAAAATCGGCATGGTTGTTTTTTGAGAAACAGCACGGATTACGGTCCCGACTCCTTTGATCAGAGAAGACTTGTTGCAAATGATGTTCATAGTGATACCTCCTGTGGATAACTTGATCTGCATTCTGAGCGAATGCGAAGAGAATAGATATATAATTCTTTAGTAGTAGTAATAGTAGTAGGGGCTGTGGATTTGGGGAAATGTCATTTTAAAGGCTTAATTATAAGAAAAAGTCGTGTTGAGAACTGTGTGGATAATTTGGGACAACCTGTGGATTGCTCGAAGTAGTCCACAAGGCGATTTTTCGGAAAAACCATGGAAAAAAGTTATCAACACGTATTCACACGATATCCACACAAGTGAATGTGGATAAAGTGGATAACTTTTATTCTCCTGTAAGACGATGTTCAATGTCGTTCAGGGAACGGACCAATTCTTCATTATGGGTATCTTTCAGATCGTCGGTGATCTTATCCGCGCCGTGCATGATCGTCGTATGATCCCGGCCTCCCAACGCAGCGCCTATGGTTTTCAGCGGATCGGTGGTGAGCTTGCGGCACAGATACATGGCGATCTGCCGGGGATAAACGATATTCTGCGGTTTTTTCTTGGACTTGATATCTTCTACGGTAATGCCGTAATATTCGCTGACGGTCTCGATGATTCGCTGGCAGGAGATGATCTTTTTGATATCGTTGCCGGCATAATCCTTCAGCGCGCGGGAAGCGATATCGATGGTGATCGGCGTATCCGGGCTGAGAAGCTTGCAATAGGCCTCTACACGGGTAAGCGCTCCTTCCAGATCACGGATATTGGAGTTGATATGATCAGCGATAAAGCTCAGAACTTCCATGTCAACCTGAAGATTGCTTTGTTCGACTTTCTTCTTTAATATGGCAATCCTGGTTTCGTAATCGGGGGATTGAATATCCACGGTAAGTCCCCATTTGAAACGGGAACGGATCCTTTCGGCCAGGTGTTCGATCTCTTCCGGCGGCCGGTCGGAGCAGATGACAATCTGCTTATTACTATTATATAGCGTATTAAAGGTATGGAAAAATTCATCCTGCGTCGCTTCTTTTTTACCGAGAAATTGAATGTCATCGATGAGCAGCACGTCAATCTGTCGGTATTTTTCGCGGAACGCGTCGCTTTTGCCGGAGCTGATGGAATTGATGAGCTCATTCATGAAGGTCTCGGAAGGTACATAGAGTACGTTCTTATCCGGATCGTTGTCCAGTACATGATTGCCGATCGCGTGCAGAAGGTGCGTCTTGCCAAGGCCGGAATCGCCCCAGATAAACAGCGGGTTGTAGGTATTTCCAGGCCAGTCGGCAACGGCCAGACAGGAGTGGTAGGCCAGCTTATTATGTGTTCCTTCAACAAAGGATTCGAAGGTATAACGAGGGTTTAGGAAAGCCTGCAGCTTTTTGGATTCCAGATCCTTTTCCGGAGAATCAGAAGAAGCCTGCAATTCCTTATCATCCAGGATAACCTGAAATGTATAATCGTCATAGCCGAGAGTTTCAAAGCAGGACTGAATCTGGTCTTTGAAACGGTTAGCAATCAGGGTTTGTCCGAGATCCGTTTTTGTTTTTAGTACAAGAACGTGTTTTCCGTCTTGTTCCAGGATTTTGACAGCCTGCGTATTATTCCCAAACCAGGTGTTGTAGGTTGTCTCCGACAGCTGATTTTTAAGGATTTCCTGTATCTGGGAGTAGATCATTTGTGGATTCATAGTAGGTGTAGCCTCCATATCGGTCGGACCAACCTTTGTGGATATCTTTATCCACTAAAAGTTTTAGTAAAAAAGGGCAGTCCAGAAAATATACACAAGATTTTCACATAGTAGTCCACAAAGATGTCCACACAATGTGGATATCTTTCCAGGATTATGGAATCTATTTTCTATCATACCACAAAAAGTAGTGCATTTCAATTGACAATTGAAGAAAAAAAAAGTATGATATAGAGGCAGAGATTTTATAAGGGGGTAGTCAATATGAAGATTCAAAAGGTAACGGATCCGGCTTTTTCCAGATACGGAAAAGTGATGGAAGGCTATGATTTTACAGCATTGCTGAACACGCTGAGAAGCTGCAGTGAGAAGCCGCTGGATCATACGATCTATGTTCCGTCCGATGAGAGTCTAGAGAAGACTGAGGTCAGCAAGGCGCTGCAGGATCGGGCTTACGGCGGAATGCCCATTCAGCTCGGATACTGCAATG
>CAVGBV010000001.1:5359-20326 GCA_963627615.1 Alloprevotella sp. | reverse complement strand
GTCTGGAATACCACAGGGATTCTGAGGTGGATATCGCGGCGGACGATGTGATCCTGCTTCTTGGAAAACAGGAAGAGATCGAGAATGGCATATATTCAACAGATAAGGTCGCGGCGTTTCTGCTTCCGGCAGGCATGGGCGTAGAGCTCTATGCGACGACGCTTCATTATGCGCCGTGCAATGGACCGGAGGAGGAAGGATTCCGTGTCGTAATCGTGCTGCCCAGAGGAACCAATACGGATAAACCGGAATACGAGCCGCAGTGCCTGGAGGATCAATGGATGACGGCGCGCAACAAGTGGCTCCTTGCGCATGCGGAGTCTTCGGAAGCCGCATCCGGTGCTTATGTGGGTCTTACGGGAGAGAATCTCAGAGTTTGAGTTTTTTCTGAAAGAAAATAAATGTGGAGGTTGGAAAAATGAGTAATGTACCTGTAGTAAAAATGGGAATGATCGCCGTTAGCCGCGACTGTTTTCCGATTGTTCTGTCTGAGTGCCGCAGCAAGGCGGTAGAGGCAGCAGTGCAGGCCAAGGGCATGGAGTTTTATCGTGCCGAAAAGATGGTAGAGAATGAGAAGGATATGCTGGCAGCGGTAGAGGAGATCAAAAAGGCCGGTGTGAACGCATTGGTAGTATATCTGGGCAATTTTGGACCGGAGACGCCGGAGACGCTGATCGCGAAGAATTTTGACGGTCCGGTTATGTATGTGGCAGCAGCGGAAGGCGACGGAGATATGATCAACGGACGCGGAGACGCTTACTGCGGCATGCTGAACTGCTCCTATAACCTCAAGATGCGCGGCATCCGCGCGTATATTCCGGAGTATCCGGTAGGAACAGCAGAAGAGATCGCGGATATGATCGTAGAATTTGTTCCGATCGCCAGAACGATTCTGGGACTGGCCGGACTGAAGGTAATCACTTTCGGACCTCGTCCGCAGGATTTCTTTGCCTGCAACGCTCCGATCAAGGGACTGTATGAGCTGGGAGTCGAGATCGAGGAGAATTCCGAGCTGGATCTGCTGGTATCCTATAAGGCACATGCTAATGATCCGAGAATTGACGATGTATGTAAAGAGATGGCAGAGGAGCTGGGCCATAAGGGCAATCAGTATCCGGATCTGCTGCCTCGTATGGCGCAGTTTGAGCTGACCCTTCTGGATTGGGCCGAGGAGCATAAGGGAAGCCGTGATTATGTGGTATTTGCCGATAAGTGCTGGCCCGCGTTCCCGTCTCAGTTCGGGTTTGAGCCTTGCTACGTAAATTCCCGCCTGGCGGCCAGAGGAATTCCGGTAGCCTGCGAAGTAGATATCTATGGCGCGTTGTCTGAGTATATCGGCGCTTGCATCACAGGAGACGCTGTGACGCTGCTGGATATCAACAACTCTGTACCGAAGTACATTTACGATGAGGATATCGCCGGTAAGTTCGATTATACGATTACGGATACTTTCATGGGATTCCATTGCGGTAATACGCCGGCTTGCAAGATGTGCGCTGACCGCGCGGTCAAGTATCAGCTGATTCAGAACCGTCTTCTGGAGAACGGAGGAGAGCCGGACTTCACTCGCGGAACCCTGGAAGGAGACATCGCGGCTTCTCCGATCACCTTCTATCGTCTGCAGTGTGATTCTGACGGCAATCTGCGTTCTTATGTAGCAGAGGGCGAGGTACTGCCGGTTGCGACCCGTTCCTTCGGCGGCATCGGCGTGTTCGCGATTCCGGAGATGGGACGCTTCTACCGTCATGTATTGATTCAGAAGCATTATCCGCATCACGGCGCGGTTGCGTTTGATCATGTCGGCAAGTCTCTGTTTGCCGTATTGAAGTATCTTGGCGTTGAAGATGTAGCGTTCAATCAGCCTAAGGGAATGCTGTATCCCAGTGAGAATCCCTTTGCCTGATTCTTTGAGCTTGTAAAAATAAGGCAGCGGGATGTATAGCGATATACAGACCGCTGTCTGTTATTATTAGGAGAATATGATGATATACGATAATATGGAGTTTCATAATACAGCCGCTCTGGAAGACAGGCTAGGGGGCAAGGTTCTGCAAAGGTTTCCTGGAAAGGTGAGGTATGGTTTAGGATATCAGGATCACGACCGTGGAAGAATGTATAGTCAGATGCCGGTTGGCTGTGAGATCCGCTTTGTGACGGATGCGCATTTTTTCAGGATATCTTTGGCAGCGTATGAGAATGATAACCGGATTTTTGTTTACCGGGGAAATTTCCTGCATAAGGTATTGGATCTGCCCGCGGGACGCATCAGTACATTTCATCTGGAGGAACCGGCCGGGTTCAAGGATCTTAAGCAGGAGGTACTGCAGGGACACCGTTTTTCTTCAGATGTGTGGAGAATCGTAATGGATAAGGAGTCTGCTGTCATCTATTATGGTGCGGATTTTGTAGGGCATACGGTACGTCCGCCGAAAAAAGAAGAGGTGCCGGAATATAAGTGGATGGCCTATGGTTCATCGATTACTTTTGGAGGAGAAGCGCATCTGGGGATCAACGCGTATGCGATGCGTACGGCAAGAAAGCTGAACATGGACCTGTACAACAAGTCCATCGCGGGATCCTGTTTTTGCGATGAGTCAGTCGTGGAGTATCTGGCGGAACTGGCGTCGCAGATGAATCTCGTTACATTGGAATTGGGAATCAATATGCTGAGGCGTTTTCCGGAGGATATTTTCCGTGAGAGAGCGTATCATCTGATTCGGAGAATTCGGGAAGCAGCGCCTGCGACCAAGGTTGTAGTGATTACGCCCTTTAGGGCAGGATCCGGCTATCAGCAGATGGAAGAGAACGACGGAACCAGAAGATATTATGGATTTACCAGGATCCTTAAGGAGTATCCGGATCCGGAAGTAACGGTTCTGGATGGACAGGAGATTCTGAATGATTTTTCAGGACTCAGCACGGATCTGCTGCATCCATCCGATGAGGGCCATGAGATCATGGCAGCCAATCTGAGCGAAAAATTAAAAGAGTATAGATAAAAGGGGGATAACATGGACATTCAGCAATTACAGGAGCTTACCGGTAAGATCCGCGGCAACGTAGAAAAGGTGATCGTAGGAAAAGGAAAAATCATTGAGCAGATTCTTGCGGCAATGTTGGCCGGAGGGCATGTATTGCTGGAGGACGTGCCGGGAACGGGAAAGACCATGATGGCCAAGGCGCTTGCCAAGTCTATCGGGACGGACTTTAAGAGAATCCAGTTTACGCCGGATCTTTTACCGTCCGATCTGATCGGAATCAACTATTACAACCAAAAAGAGGGAGAATTTGTATTCCGGCAGGGAGCGCTCTTTACGAATATTCTGCTGGCGGATGAAATTAACCGTGCGACGCCTCGTACACAGTCCAGCCTTCTGGAGAGTATGGAGGAGAAGCAGATTACTGTAGATGGAACGACATATCCGTTGGAAAAGCCGTTTTTTGTCATCGCGACGCAGAATCCTGTGGAGACACAGGGTACATTCCCGTTGCCGGAGGCACAGCTGGACCGTTTTATCATGCAGCTGTCCATGGGATATACGGAAAAGGAGGATACACTGGAGATTCTGCGGCGCTTTGTAGCGGGAGCGCCGGTAGAAGAGATTCATAGCGTCTGCACCAGAGAAGAGCTTCTGGAGATGCAGGAGAGAATCAAAACAGTGTACATTCATCCGGATGTGGCCGCGTATTCGGTGGATATTGTGGATAAGACAAGGCAGCGGGACGATGTGGCGCTGGGAGTAAGCCCGCGTGGAAATCTCGCGTATCTGCGGGCAGCGCAGGCGTTGGCGGCGATCCGTGGAAAGGATTATGTATCGCCGGATGAGATCAAAGAGCTTGCCATGCCTGTACTGGGACACCGGATCATTCTCAGAAGCGGCATGCGTAATCGTTCCACACAGATTGAAAATATCATCCATGAGATTTTGAATACGGTCGAGGTTCCGACAGAGAACTGGAAGGTGGAAAGATAAGGAGACTCTCATGCCGATACTGATTATTTTTGCCGTCGCGGGGCTTCTGTATCTATTGCAGGATCAGATCTACCGCAGGTTCTGGTCAAGGCATCTGCATGCGGATGTGGAGTTCACGGATCATTTTATTCATGAAGGGGAATCCACAGAACTGATAGAGACCTTATCCAACGGAAAGATTTTGCCTTTGCCCTGGGTGTATGTAAAATTCAAGATTCATTGCAACGGCAAGGTCGAGCATTACAGAAGCGATCTGTTCAGTATTCGATTCTACCAGAAGATTCGCCGGAAAATCCCGTTTCAATTTGAAAAACGCGGCGTCTATACGATTCGCGGAATTGATCTGATCAGCAATAATTTGTTTATAACCAGTAAATATGTCAAAGTTATAGAAGACGGCGCGACGATGGTCGTATATCCCCGGCTGATTTCGACAGAGGAATTTCAGATTCCCTTTCAGAAGATGATGGGAGATATCATCACCAGACGTTTTATGATCGAAGATCCGTTTATGTTTAAGGGGATTCGGGAATATCAGCCCTACGACAGTTTTAAGACGATCAATTTTAAGGCGTCCGCCCGTGCCGGAGAATGGCTGGTCAATGTCAACGACTATACCGTATCGCAGAAGGTCACGGTCCTTCTCAATATGGATCGGGCCAATCAGCATTATGACATGCGGTTGTATGAGAACAGTATCAGGTTGGCGGCTTCTATGGCCAACGCATATGAACAGGAGGGAATCCCGGTAGCGCTGCGCTCCAATGGAAGGGACGTACTGTCCGGAGGAGTGGTATCGGTGGAGGACGGCTGCGGAGCCGGACATATCCATACTGTATTTGAGAGTCTGGCCCGTATGGAGATATCTCTGGACGTAGAGGATTTCTCACCGGTGATTCGAGAGGCGGCGGAAGATGTCAGCCAGGATTCTATGTATCTTTTGATTTCTCCGTTTTTCGGAAAGGACTGTATCGACGCTTTCTTAAGGCTCAAAGAGGTGCATGCTTCCGCACTCTGGATTTTGCCGGTAACACCGGCGGATATGATGGATCCGGAATTTCGCGGGACACAGCTCGCGCAAAAAGTGCCGGATCTGTATCTGTGGAAGGTGGAGTAAAATATGAAAAAGCTTTCCGTTCATCTGAAGAATCTGGTGATTGTATATTTCAATACATATCTGATCATTATGGTAGCGAGCTACGCTATGACGGGAATCAGCCGGGATGCGGCTGATATTCTGCGGATGCACAGCCTTTTGTTCCTGCCGGCCTATCTGTATTTGCTCCGAACCAGGATTCATCATCTTTTGCCTTTTATTTTGGCACATCTTCTGGCAGCGGCGCCGATTCTGATCTACGCTCTGCCGGGGAATATCTACGGAATGGTTATCATGGGAGCCGCGATCGCCATATTTGTCTTTCATTCTTTTGTGCTGAAGCTAACGGATACAAAGAATGAAACCTCTGTAGGAGGGGCATTGGTCCTGTGCGGAGCCATGACGGTAGGGTATTTCTGCGCGGATATACAGGGCTTTGAGATTGGCCCTCTGGTACACCCCTATCTTATGGGAGCGGCCGCCGCGATGATCCTTTTATTTTTTATCGATATGCATACGCGCAATGTTGACAGCACATTGAATAACGTGAATGAGATGCTGAATCAGCCGGCGCAAAAGATTCGGCGGTTCAATAATAAGATTCTGATCTATTTTGTCGCGGCAACGGCAGTTTTTGTCATATTGGCATTGGTATTCCGTCTGGACCGGGTCATTGTCGCTGTAGGAAACGCCCTGTTATGGATCATTCGTTTTCTGGTCAGTCTGATTCCGCACGGTCAGACAGTGCGGGAGGAATCCAGTATAATCGCCGAGGAATCCTCCAAGGCTTCGGGGGATACCATACAGCTTGTCGGAGGAGAGGCAGCGGCCATATGGGAATTCTTGGAGATGATCGTGACAATCGCGGTATTTGCAGCGCTGATCATAGGAATTCTGTATGGCCTGTACCGTTTTTATAAATGGTTTTACTCCCGCAAGATGGGAGAGGTCGTTGCCGATGAGTATGAAGAGAGCAGCGTCTATATGGAGAAAGAGGAAAAGGCCGTACGCAGGAGGGAGCCGATTCTGGAGAGGTTCCGTATGACAAATGAAAAGAGAATACGGCGCATGTACCGAAAACGTCTGGAAGAGCCCATGAAAAAAGAGCAGATTCATCCATCCGACGCTCCGGGAGAGATTCTTCAGATTCTGCCTTCGGAAGAACTGAAGAATCTGACGCCGCTCTATGAAAAGGCAAGATATTCTCAGAATCCGATCAGTAAAGAAGAACTGAAAAAAGCAGGGGGATAAAGAGAATGTGAGATTCCTGGATTCTATCTTGACGGAAGAATCAAATGGGAGTAAAATAGGGCGGTATAAAGGTTCCATTGAAAGAAAGGAAAGAGGGAAAATTATGAAGAGACTGATTGCAATGATGTGTGCGGTTCTGCTGGCGGTATCGGCTGTCGGATGCTCCGACAGTAACCCGAAGCAGGATTCTTCTGTAAGCACAGCAGAAGAGAGTTCTAAAGAAGAGAGCCTGGCAGAAGAAAGTCTGGCGGAGGAAAGCTCCGTTGCGGAGGAGAGTTCCGTTGCGGAGGAGAGTTCCGTTGCGGAGGAGAGCTCAGACGTTGAGGATTCTTATGTAGTACGTGTAGCGGCGCTCAAGGGCCCGACCGGTATGGGACTGGCAAAGCTTATGGATGAGAACACAGAAGGAACTTCACAGAATCAGTATGAGTTTACATTGGCAAGCGCGCCGGATGAGATTCTTGCGAGCATCATCAAGGGAGAATATGATATCGCCGCGGTACCGACCAATGTCGCCTCCATCCTGTATAATAAGACCGAAGGAAAGGTACAGATGGCAGCGCTGAATACGCTGGGTGTTCTGTATGTTGTGACAACGGATGATTCTATCACCAGCATCGCGGATCTGGCAGGACGTACGGTATATTCTTCCGGTCAGGGAGCGGTACCGGAGATCGTGTTCAATTATATTCTGGAAAAGAACGGTCTGACAGTAGGAACGGATGTAACCGTGGAGTACCGCAGCGAGCATAGTGAGCTGGCGGCTCTGATGGCGTCCGGAGAAGCGGAGATCGCTGTTCTTCCGCAGCCTTTTGTAACCAGTGTTCTGATGCAGAATGATAAGGTACATGTAGCATTGGATCTGACCGAAGAGTGGGACAAGGTTACGAATGGTGAAAATCAGATGACCATGGGCTGCATTGTGGTGCAGAAGGCGTTTGCAGAAGAGCATCCGGAGGAAATGGCCGCGTTCATGAAGGAGTATCAGGCATCGGTTGAGTATATTACGGATGAGGCCAATCTGGAGGACGCTGCGGCTCTGATCGAAAAAGCCGATATCATCAAGGCAGCGATCGCGCAGAAGGCGCTTCCGGAGTGCAATATCGTCTTTATCGACGGACAGGAGATGCAGCAGATTGCCAGCGGTTTCCTGCAGGTATTGTTTGACAGTAATCCCGCGATGGTAGGAGGAAAACTTCCGGATGAAGACCTGTATTATCAGGGCAGTGCGGAATAAGAGAGTTCAGAGATGGGCGGCAGTCCTTTTGTGGCTGCTGATCTGGCAGGGAATGTATTGGTTCGTGGGAGAGGATCTGTTGTTATCTTCTCCCCGGACCGTTCTTACAAGACTGGGAGAGCTGATCGTCACAGAGGAGTTTTGGATGACGGTGGGGCGCTCCTGTTTTGGTATTTTGACCGGTTTCGCAGGGGGCGTTTTGCTGGGAATCCTGCTGGGGATCCTGACCAGCGGGCATTCCATGTTCTATGAGCTTGTCCGGATTCCCATGAATCTGATCAAGGCAACGCCGGTAGCGTCCTTTATCATACTGACGCTGCTCTGGATTCCGTCCGGCAGACTGTCCGTTTTTATTTCACTGCTGATGGTTCTTCCGATGGTCTGGTCCAATGTGGATCAGGGAATCTATGAAACGGACCGGGGACTGCTGGAGGTCGCGTCTGTTTTTCACTTTTCCAGAAGAAAAAAGCTACGTTATGTATATATGCCGGCTGTTTTGCCGTTCTTGCGTTCTGCCTGCAAGGTGGCCCTGGGATTTGCCTGGAAGTCGGGAATCGCGGCGGAAGTGATTGTGACGCCGATCGGGTTTATCGGAAAAAGGCTGTACGACGCGAAGGTGACGTTAGAGACAGCGGATATGTTTGCGTGGACGGCAGTTGTGATTCTGCTGTCCGTCTGTTTTGAGAAACTGTTTGGGATGCTCCTGGACAGGCTGGGAAGACAGAGGGGGCACAAATGACGGATCTGAAGCTGCAGAATGTATGGTTCTCCTATGAAGACCGTACGGTACTGGAGAATGTATACTTAACCTTTCCCGCAGGCCGGACAACCGTTCTTATGGGGCCTTCCGGTATTGGAAAAACAACGGTTTTCCGACTGATATCCGGATTGGAAAAACCGCAGAGAGGACAGGTTACAGGGATCCCGGAAGACGGAGCCGGCGTTTTATTTCAGGAGGATCGGTTATTCCCGCAATTGAGCATTTTGGAGAATATCGCGGTCTGCGCGCCCGAGCGTACAGAAGAAGAGATTCTGAGAATGCTGACGGCTCTGGGGCTTCAAGAAGAAGCAGGGAGATATCCGGCGGAGCTGTCCGGCGGAATGCGCCGAAGAGCGGCGCTGATCCGAGCCTTAGCGGTTTCAAGGCAGCTGTATCTGCTGGATGAGCCGTTTAACGGTCTGGACGCGGAAACAAAAAAGAGGACCGCCCGGTGGATTCGGGAGATCCTGCGAGGTAAGACCGCGGTCATCATTACACATCAGATAGAAGACGCGGAAGCGCTTGACGGAGAGATTCTTCAATTGGAAGAGAAAGGAAGGTAAAAAGACAAAATGTTATCGAATTTTATCTTTAGTCTGAATGTATCGCTGCCACTGTTCATTTTGATGATCTTAGGATACTTTCTGCGGAAAAAAGACGTGGTAAACGAATCCTTCCTAAGCTGTGCCAATACAGTGATCTTTCAGGTGGCCCTTCCGGCTAAGCTGTTTCTGGACACAGCGCAGACGGATTTTACACAGTCGTTTGAGCCTATGTTTCTGCTTCTGGCCATAGGCGGCGCTATCTTTTTCTTTATTCTGTTCTGGATGATCGGAGCGATTGTCATCAAGGAGCCGCGCAAGGTCGGAGCGTTTGTACATGGGGCTGTCCGCGGCAACTATGTGTATATCGGATTTCCTCTGATACAGAACATCCTGGGGACGACGGCGCTGCCGGCGGAAGCGATGCTCGCGAGTGCGTTTGTTCTGCCCCTGTATAATATTCTGGCGGTAATTGTTCTGACTGTAACCAATCATCCCGGAAAAAAGATCCGTTTTGGAGAGGTGCTGAAGCAGATCATAACCAATCCGATGATTGTGGGAATTCTGGCGGGACTTCCCTTTTCATTCCTTTCGACCTATACAGGATTTACGCTTCCGTTTGCGGTTGAAAAATCTCTGAGTTACTTAGGAAGTCTGGCCACACCGCTGGCCCTCCTGGTCATCGGAGCCAATACCAAGGTGACCGCGATTGCAAGCAATATGAAGGCGGTTCTGATGGCATGCTGTTTCCGGCTGATTCTGCAGCCGCTGATCATCGTTCCGTTGGCGCTTCTCGCGGGACTCAGCAGCAATGCGGTTCTGGTGCTGTTTGTCGTATTCGGTGTTCCTTCCGCGGCCAATGTGTATATCGTCACGAAAAAGATGGGAGGAGACGCGGATCTGGCCTCGGGCATCATTGTTGTATCCGTCATCATGTCGCTGTT
This sequence comes from Alloprevotella sp., assembly GCA_963627615.1. Classification (GTDB taxonomy): domain Bacteria; phylum Bacillota; class Clostridia; order Lachnospirales; family Bianqueaceae; genus Faecimorpha. The sequence continues at coordinate 10,522 of CAVGBV010000001.1, read as the reverse complement.
TACCTTAACGACCGGGATCTTTTTACTGCGGTCCATCGGCGTGATCTAAAGGTTAAGAGAGCAGCTGCATATCATCCCAGAGGATTTCTCCGATAAGATACAGCGTTCCGTAAAAACGCAGGCCGACGGCGGGAACGCCTTCGAGATCCAGCGGGTTGATGTAGACATTATAAGGGGTGCCCATGACATCCAATTCAAATTCATAGACCCATTCCTCGCTGTAAGGGTTCAGGATTTTATGGATTTTCTGGATGGTTCCAAGGATCCGGTAATAGCCCAATGTGAATTTATCCCCAGGAATCAGCATTCCTTCAAGGATGGTAAAGACGTCTTCGTTCTTGAGGCGGGAGCAGACTTCATCCTCCATGGCCGAGACGTCCCCTTCCAGGAGATCCTTGGCATGAGGATCCCCGGATTGAATCCGGCGCGCGACCGAGCGGCGCCATTCCTCTTCTTCCTTATAGGCAGCATCGTCTTCCGGAGTACGGACAATGCCCAGAAGGATCTGCCCGGAGGCGGACAGACCGCATAGACCGACATTTATGGTCGGAGGAAGCTTAGACTGGTCACGAAGAAGCCGATGCACGCGGCCCAGCAGAATCTCTACTGGACTGCCAAAATGTACGTCATCTCCGGTGATAACGGGATAGTCCGATTGGAGGCGTTCTGCACTCCAAAAATTCAGATTCATTTGATTGCGAAAAGTACGCACCGCGGGGAGCGCACCGGTAAAACGGATGAGTTCCCCTTTTTTGATACCGCGTAGAACCAGTGCGAAGGTATCCATCTCGACAGAGGCCTCTACAAGAAGCTCATCGCTGTTGTTTGTCTCCAGGGAAGTCGCATGCAGTCGGGGATCCTTCGTGCACCGATGCAGGAATTCGTTAAATTTTTTCTGACTGATGTATTCACTTAGGCCGATGGCCGATAGATATCGCAGCATGATATTTATTCCTTTACCATAATATAGACGGACGTAAGCTGATCGTTCAGCGCGGCGCGGACTTCGAAGATTCCGGGAACGGAGGGAGCGGTGTAAACACCGTTTTGGGTTACGGTTCCGCCTCCGTTTTCACAGACGGACCAGACCGGGGTTCCGCCGCCCTCCGGCAGAGCCAGATGGAAGGCGAAGGATTCTCCGACTCTGAGAACCCGCGGAGCATTGGTGATATAGAAAGCGGCAGGATCCTCTGGAACAGAAAATTCTTCTGTAAGCGGAATCTCTTCCAGAACGGTATCCGGCAGCAGAGCAGAAGGACGAGCCTTGGGGTCCAGGCGCGACGCGCGCCAGGCGATTTTGAGTTCTGTCAGAGAGGTGTTTTCCAGGAGACGGACACCGATACGAAAGCACCCTTCCTCAGCATAGAGTACGGCGCCGATGCGAAGCAGAGGCACACCGGAGACATATCCGGATTCTTCAAAGGCGGCGGTATCTCCGAAGAGCAGCTGTGTTCCGGAGAGCGGAGTTTCTTCAAAGCCCATTTCGTCCATTGCCGCAAAGGTCAGATATACGGTCCCCTCGCCCAGTCCGTGGGGAATTTTGTCACTATAATAACAACGGCCGCGATGGCCACCGCCGCTGAATTGTATGCGGGAAACTCCCTGCGTCAATGTTTCCTGAAAAAAGACATCCTGAGCCACTTCTTCTCCTCCTTTGCCGACGATATGACAATATTGTAGCCTTTTTTGCGGAAGAATGCAAGGGGAGGATTGAAAAAGGCAGGGTTGAAATGGCAGGGAGAGTATGCTATAATAAAAAAATCAGACAGGCGGAAGGAGGGCTGGCATGCAGCGTTTTTCAGTGGTGCGCAAGGGGTACAGTCCGGCAGAGGTCGATCAGGCGATAGAGGATCTGCAGAACCAGCTGGAGGAACGGACCACAGCATTGGAGGCATACCGCCGCAGAGAACAGGAGATAACAGAACAGGAAGAAGCGGCGCGGCAGAGAGCGGACAGGATCCTGGCGCAGGCCGATCAGGCCGCGGAAAAGAAGATGCAGGAGATGCTCGTGAGACTGCAGGAAGTACGTGCTGAGGCATTGGAACTGCGGGACGTGATCGAGGGATTTCAGAGAGAGTATAATGAGCTGCTGCGGCAGTTTTTAATACGCACAAGGACAGAGGAGTTTCCGGCGCTTTTGGATAAGCTGGGAGCTATTATTGAACAGACTGGCGGAGAAAACACAAGACAAGGGGAGGAATTGTAAAGATGGAAATTTTGATGATCGTAATGCTTTTGGCGATTTTGTTTTTTATGATGAAAAATATCGCGGCGCGCAGTGAGTTCAATCGCCTGAAGGCGGAAGCGGTGGTGGTGCATGAGGATCATCGCCGATGGATTCGTGTATGCCGGATTCTCTGCGGTGTGCTTGCGGCCGGGGTGGCCGTTACCATCCTCTGGTTCTTGTCGCAGGGACAGGTACAGTTCATGGAGACCAATCTGTTTGGGTGGCTGAGTATGTTCCTGGCATTTTTGTTTTTTGCGGTTACACCTTACAACATGCAGGATTGGCTGATCACAGAAAAAGGAATCTTTATCTACAATATGGGAGAACTGATCCCCTGGGGCCAGGTTATTACGACAGGAATACAGGAGCATAAAAAGCGTCCCAGACTCATTATTCAGATCAAAAAAGAGCAGGGAGAGATCCTGAAGCAGCGGTATCAGATGATGGGTGTGGTGTCCATGGAAGAAGCAAAGCAGATCAGCGATCTGATTCGGGAATTTATCCATGCGCTTGACCGCAAGAAGATCTATAAGCGCACCATGGAGGAGCACAATACGGAGCTGAAGAAGCGCCGCTGGTTTTGAGGCAGCAGCATGAAAGAGTGGAATATCGCGGATGGTTCTGTGTGGGCAGATGGGATTCATAACGACGGACCGGCACTGCAAAGAGCGGTCGATGAATGTTCCGCAGCAGGCGGCGGCCGGGTTGTGGTGCCGGCAGGCAAATATCTGTGCGGAACGATAGAATTAAAGGATGGGGTGGAGCTACATCTGGAGCAGGGGGCCTCACTGATTGCCAGCCTTAACAAAGAAGATATTCATCTGACGCCGCATCCGGACGGCCGAGTGGAGGATTCCGGTTATTTTGTAGGCGCGGTTCATGCCAGGAATGTGGCTCTTACAGGACTGGGGGAGATCTATGGACAGGGCTGTAAGGTGATGTATGATGACGGCGCGGATGGAGAGTACCATGAATGTCCTCTGATGTCGGAGGGATTTCGTCCGAGACTGACGTATTTTGAAGATGTAGAGAACCTGACGGTGCAGGATGTGACATTTCGGGATTCGGCGCTGTGGACGCTGCATATGGCAGGCTGCCGGCGGGTAAGAGTGCAGGGGATTAAAATCCTCAATAATACACGGGGCGCCAATAATGACGGAATCGATCCGGACTCCTGCCAGGATGTAGTGATCTCAGACTGTTTTATCGCGACGGGAGACGATGCCATCGTGATCAAGACAACCAAGCCGGTCACGGAAAAGTATGGACCCTGTGAGAATATCCTGATTCGGGGCTGTGTTCTGGCGTCTCATGATTCTGCCCTGAAGATCGGGACGGAGACGCATGGAGATATTCGGAATATCATCATGTCGGACTGCGTGGTGCAGGATTGTTCCCGCGGTGTCGGCATCTGGGTGAGAGACGGGGCTGTAATAGAGAATGTGCAGGTACATCATATCACCGGAGCTGTACGGCGTTATGCCAATTCCGGAGGACGGAGCTTTGCGCCGGACTGGTGGGGTAAGGGTGAGCCGGTGTTTCTATCCGCGACCAACCGTAAGGGTCAGACCGGAAGCGCCGGTCAGATTCGCGGTGTCAGCTTCGATCATCTGCGGATCACGTCGGAAGCGGGCATTTTCCTGCGGGGAGAGGAAAATAGCGTGATTGAGGACGTGCAGCTGCAGAATATCAAAATGGTAATGAAGAAGCAGGGGACGCAGGAGACCGGATTTTTTGATGAACAGCCGTCTGCCAGAGGTGTTTACGCGCATGAGATTCCGGCAGTGTACGCAAAATATGTGCGGAAGTTGGAGCTGGATAAGGTTCAGGTTCAATGGTGCGAGCCGAGGCAAGATGCGTGGACGGAGCTGACACAGCTGGAGGATTGTGAGTTGGTCGGCGAAGCACGGATCTATGAAGCCGAATAAATAAAGAAAAGGTAAAGGCGAGGGAGCAATGTTTTGGCTATATGCGTTTGTTTATATTATGATGGGCGTAGTTCTGTTTATCATCAGCTACCGATGGATCAGCAGCGCCTTCAGTTTTTTCAGGACACACTGGGGACGTGTTCTGTATCTGGTCGTATTCTGGTTTATTGATATATCCATGATTTTGGCCTATTTCGCGCCGGATGGCGGAATGAAGGCGTTCTGGATGGTGCTGCGCAACAGCTGGCTGGGATTTGTCGCATATATGGTGCAGGTATGGATTCTGATGCGTGTTGTGCAGTGGATCTGGTTCAAAGTAAAAAAGATTCCCAAGGCGCTGGCCTATGAGCGGCGCTATCGTGTAATCTTCGGGTGCGTTCTCCTATGTCTTACCGGGTTGATCAATGTGTATGGAATGATCCACGCGCGTCAGACGGAAACGGAGCGGTATCAGATTACCATCGACAAAGAGGCAGGGGAGTTGAAGAGCCTGCGGGTCGCTCTGGTTGCGGATCTCCACCTGGGGTACAATATTGGTGTCAATGAGATGCGTAAGATGGTAGACATCATCAATCGGGAGGACGTGGATATCGTGCTTATGGCCGGAGATATCTACGACAATGATTACGGCGCGATCGATCATCCGGAAGAAATCCGTACGCTGTTTCAGAGTATTCAGAGCAAATACGGCGTATATGCCTGTTACGGCAATCACGATGTGGCGGAAACAACGCTGGGCGGATTTACCCTGGAGGATCCGAGTATCCCGAAGACCAGCGACGAACAGATGGATGAATTCTTAAGGAGCGCCGGTATCGTACTGCTGAAGGATCAGAGTGTCCTGATTGATCAATCGTTTTATGTAGTTGGCCGACAGGATTACAGCACGGAAAAAAAGGCGGGGATCGTGCGTGCGACGCCGGAGGAGCTTATAGAAGGACTGGATCAGAGCAAACCGATTATCGTGATTGATCATCAGCCGCGGGAGCTGCAGGAGCTGGCCGACGT
>CAVGBV010000001.1:0-5349 GCA_963627615.1 Alloprevotella sp. | reverse complement strand
GCGGATCTGGATCTGTGCGGGCATACGCATGATGGACAGCTCTTTCCGGGCAACATTGCAACGGCTATATTCTGGGAGAATTCCTGCGGATACCTGAGAAAGGGATCCATGCAGAATATCGTAACATCCGGCGTGGGCCTGTGGGGACCGAATCTCCGGGTCGGCACCAACAGTGAAGTATGTATCATCGACATTACATTTGAATAAAACAGGCGCCGACAGACCATACTGTCTATGAATCCACAATCTAGGAGGCATGGACCATGGGAAAAAAGAAAAGGCGCAATCCGCTTTTGGAAGTGCCGGTAATGCAGCATATCGAATCGGATGAACCGCAGCAGCCGTATCCCTCTCTGGAGGACATGGGGATCAGTTCAGCAACCGATTGTACAGGACTGATTCCGAGATCACCGGAGAGTGAGGCGGAAGTCGAGAACTATAAGAACATGTATCATTTTGAACCATAAAAAGAACCGGCGAGGCAGAGAAATCTGTTTCGCCGGTTTCTGTTTTACTGCATGTCCAGAGGTTCGTGAGCCTTAGGAGCAGGAAAGGCCTGATCAATCCGGGCCAGTTCTTCCGGAGAGAGCCGCAGGGAAGCAGCTGCACTGTTTTCCAATGTATGCCGAGCCTTTCCTGTCCGGGGAATGGCGATGGTGTGACCATCCCGAATAGCCCACGCGAGAAGGAGCTGAGGGACAGTGACATGGCGTTTCTCGGCAAGCTCAGTCAACAGCGGATGGGTCCAGAGTCCACGCTGCAGCCGTCCTGCCTGTGCCAGAGGACAGTAGGCCATCAGTGTAACCTGATGGGAACGCATCCATGGAAGCAGATCGTATTCGATACCGCGGGAGGCGATGTGGTACAGCACCTGATTGACCATACAATGTGTTCCGTTGGGGACGGACCACAGTTCCTGCATATCGTATACATCAAAGTTGGAGACACCCCAGCGTCGGATCTTTCCCTGGCGGATGAGCTCCTCCATGCATTCCACGGTTTCTGCCAGCGGAATACTGCCGCGCCAATGCAGCAGATAGAGGTCCAGATAATCCGTATGCATCCGGCGCAGAGAATTTTCGCAGCTTGTGAAGATGTGCCTGCGTCCGGCATTATGAGGATAGACCTTGGATACGAGAAACAGATCCGAACGTGTGTAATGGGGCAGCACTTCGCCCAGAAGACTTTCGGCCTGTCCGTCTCCATACATCTCCGCTGTGTCCAGCAGTGTCATACCGGCCTCGATACCCGTACACAGGGCCTGCTGTTCGGCTTTTCGGGTAGCGGGATTTTCACCCAGGTACCAGGTGCCCTGACCCAGAACCGGGACGGAGGTCTGGTCGGCAAGCATACAGTTCATAGAGATCCCTCCTGTAGTTTTTCTGCCATTATATAACAGATGGGCAGGAAATGCAATTATTTTCAAAAAGTTCACAAAAGAAGTATTGCAAAAAGGAAGGAGATTTAGTAGAATAAAAAAGAAGATGGATTATTGGGTGAATCAAGGAGGCAAGGGGACATGAAAGAGGTTAAGAATACAAGAAAACCGCTGATATTCTACTATGTCATTGCAATGGTGGTTTTGATGCTTCTGAATGCGCTGGTATTTCCGCGGGTATTGACATCCAAGGTTACGGAAGTGGATTACGGCGAATTCCTTAAGATGGCAGAGGACCAGAATATTTCCAAAGTACAGGTAACTGATACGGAGATTGTCTTTGCGGATAAGGCGACGCCTACCGGCTATTATAAGACAGGAAAGATGGAGGACGTCTTCCTGGTAGACCGTCTGAAGGACGCGGGCATCGTATCTTTTGGTACACCGATCGTAGAACAGGTATCTCCGATCCTGAGCTTCCTTTTGACATGGGTACTGCCGATTGTCGTGATGGTCGTCGTCGGGCAGCTGATGATGCGGTATGTCATGAAGAAGATGGGCGGAAATATGGGGAGCGGCATTGGCGGCGCCATGTCCTTTGGCAAGAGCAATGCCAAGGTATATGTTCCTTCGGAGGAAGGAATCCGCTTCTCCGACGTGGCAGGTGAGGATGAGGCCAAGGAGCTCCTGACGGAGATCGTAGATTATCTGCACAATCCAGGAAAGTATGCGGAGATCGGCGCGGCAATCCCTAAGGGCGCGCTTCTGGTCGGCCCTCCGGGAACCGGTAAAACGCTTTTGGCTAAGGCGGTCGCGGGCGAGGCCCATGTACCGTTTTTCTCCATTGCCGGTTCAGAATTTGTAGAAATGTTCGTAGGTATGGGGGCGGCCAAGGTGCGGGATCTGTTCAAACAGGCCAATGAAAAGGCGCCCTGTATCGTTTTTATCGATGAGATCGATACCATCGGAAAGAAAAGAGACGGCGCCGGAGCAATCAGCGGCAACGACGAGCGTGAGCAGACACTGAATCAGCTTCTGACGGAGATGGATGGATTTGATGCAAAGAAGGGCGTAATCATTCTGGCGGCAACCAACCGTCCGGATTCCCTGGATCCGGCGCTGCTGCGTCCGGGTCGGTTCGATCGGAGAATTCCGGTAGAATTGCCGGATCTCAAGGGAAGAGAGGAGATCCTGAAGGTTCATGCCCGCAAGGTTAAGATGTCTTCGGATGTTGATTTCTCTGTTGTGGCTCGAATGGCGGCAGGCGCGTCCGGCGCGGAGCTGGCCAATATGGTCAATGAGGCGGCACTGCGTGCCGTGCGCAGCGGACGGAACATTGTAACCCAGGCGGATCTGGAGGAGAGCGTTGAGGTTGTAATCGCCGGATACCAGAAGAAGAACAAGATCCTTTCGGATCAGGAAAAGATGATTGTATCTTATCATGAGATCGGACATGCCCTGGTAGCGGCGCTGCAGTCGCATTCCGCGCCGGTAACCAAGATCACGATCATCCCCAGAACTTCCGGAGCGCTGGGCTATACCATGCAGGTAGATCAGAATGATCATAACCTGATGAGCAAAGAAGAACTGGAGAATAAGATCGCGACGCTGACTGGCGGGCGGGTAGCGGAGGAACTGATCTTCTACTCCATCACGACAGGAGCTTCCAATGATATTGAGCAGGCAACCAAGCTGGCGCGCGCCATGATCACCCGATATGGCATGAGCGAGGAATTCGGAATGGTTGCGTTGGAGACTGTGAGCAATCAGTATCTGGGCGGCGATTCGTCGCTGGCCTGTTCGCCGGATACCTCGACAGAGATTGATCGTGAGGTAGTTGCTGTAGTCAAGAAGCAATATGAGAAAGCGACGGAGCTGCTTCGGAGCCATATGCAGGAATTGAATTCTTTGGCACAATATCTGTATAATCATGAGACGATCACAGGGGAAGAATTCATGGGAATCCTCGGAAAGCTGAAGGAAGAATAATAGACAGAATTCAATGAGAACGAACCGGTTGGTTCGTTCTCATTTTTGTATAAAAATGCATATTATCCTGAGGACGACTTTTTATTTTTATTCAGTATTTTTAAAAGAAATCGTTGACAATTCCAAAAGGTTGCGGTATTATATGGACACGAACTCGGAGAGAGAATGTAACAGAGTTCATGAATATTTTTGCATAACAGAGGAGAGAGCAAGATGAAAAAGTATTTTGCATTGTTGATGGCGGCGCTGCTGATCGTAGGAACGGCTGCATGTGCACCGGCATCCAGTGATTCCAGTAAGAATGAGTCTTCCAAGGCAGAGTCTTCTGCCGCCGCAGAGAGTTCTGCAGAGGCGGAAGCTTCCACGGCGGAGTCTTCCGAGGCCGCGGCTTTTACGACAGTAGAAGAGGGTGTTCTGGTAATGGCGACCAATGCGGAGTTCCCGCCGTATGAGTACCATGAGGGAGATCAGGTCGTAGGAATTGACGCCGAGATTGCGCAGGCAATCGCTGAGAAGCTTGGATTGACGCTTCGTATAGAGGATATGGAGTTTGATTCCATCATCTCTTCGATCAAGGGCGGTAAGGCGGATGTAGGTCTGGCCGGTATGACGGTAACGGATGAGCGTCTGGAAGAAGTAAACTTCAGCACCAGCTACGCGACGGGCGTTCAGGTAATCATTGTTCGTGAAGATTCCGATATTACCAGTGTAGACGATCTGTTTGCCGAGGGCGCCAGTCACATCATCGGCGTTCAGCTGGCGACGACCGGCGACCTGTATACGACCGATGATATTGAGAAGGCCGGACTGGGAACGATCGACCGTTATAACAAGGGTGCCGACGCGGTTATGGCACTGAAGAATGGCCAGGTAGACTGTGTGGTTATCGACAATGAGCCGGCAAAGGCTTTTGTAGAGGCCAATGAGGGACTGAAGATCCTGGATACAGAGTATGTAACTGAGGATTACGCGATCGCGATGTCTAAGGATAATGACGCGCTGCAGCAGGCAGTCAATCAGGCTCTGGAAGAGCTGATCGCGGACGGAACCGTACAGTCCATTCTGGATAAGTACATCACCACTGAATAAGTCAGGACAGAATAAAAACAGAAGAACGATAAAGGGGTGGGGCGATTCCTGCCCCTTGTGTCGTATCGAAAGGAGTATACCGGATGTTACCGTTGGTAAGCGATACAATGCAGGCATGGCTGGACAGTGCGCCGGAGTGGATGTTGAACCTCCCGCAGTGGGCATACGATATATGCTATGATTTCTTTAAGTCCTTTATCTATGACAATCGATATCTGAACCTTGTTACAGGCCTGCAGAATACGTTGACCCTGACCTTTTTTGCCCTTATGGTGGGACTTGTCCTGGGAGTGCTTGTGGCGCTGATCCGCGTATCCTGGGATAAAGAAGGAAAATTCCGTCCTCGTGGTATCGGTAAGGGACTTCTGGGGCTTGCCAATACGGTGGCTAAGGTATATCTGACAGTCATCCGAGGAACGCCGGTCGTGATTCAGATCATGATCATCTTCTTTGTCATTATGGCGAACTCCAACAATAAGCTTCTGGCCGGAGTGCTGGCTTTTGGAATCAACTCCGGAGCCTATGTAGCGGAAATCGTCCGAGGCGGCATTATGTCCGTGGATGAGGGGCAGTTTGAGGCGGGAAGGTCGCTGGGATTCGGATATGTAGCGACCATGGTGCACATTATTCTGCCGCAGGCGTTCCGGGCGGTGCTTCCGACGTTGGTCAACGAGTTTATTGTACTGTTAAAGGAAACCGCAGTCGCGGGCTATGTGGGATTGACGGATTTGACGCGGGCCGGCAATATGATTCGTGGAGTTTCCTATGTGGATTTTATGCCGCTGTTGGGAGTTGCCGCGATTTATCTGGTCATGGTCATGTTCTTTACCTGGTTGATGGGTAAGCTGGAGAGGAGGCTGAGAAACAGTGAGCACTGATACGCTGATTCGTGT